>JAEUQX010000507.1 GCA_016788625.1 Anaerolineae bacterium | reverse complement strand
GACTACAGCGATGAAGAGATGGAACGCCTGCTGTATGGCAAACCCTTCAAAGTGGAAACCAGCATGGCGGGCAAGGCAATCAACCTCACCGTTGAAGGCATCATCAACAAATTCACGCGCAAGTATATCGCGCGTGACATCAAAACCCTGTCGGAACGCACACAGAAATCCGTCGAGCCATTCATGAAGTTCGGGCCGTGCAGCCAGTGCAAAGGCGCACGACTGAGCCAGGCTGCGCTGAACTGCAAGGTCAGCGGCTACAACATCGCACAGCTCGCGGCTATGGAAGTCGATGATCTGATCGAGGTGCTGCGCGCTATTCAGATACCCGAAGCCGCGCCGATCCTGGCAGCGCTGACCGAACGCCTCCAGTATGTGATCGACATCGGCCTTGAATACCTCAGCCTCAGCCGCGAAACCGACACGCTCTCCGGCGGCGAATCGCAGCGCATCAAGATGGTGAAGCACCTGGGCAGCAGCCTGGTCGACATGCTCTATATCTTCGATGAACCCAGCATCGGAATGCATCCCCGCGATGTTCACCGCCTGAACGAACTGCTGCAAAAACTGCGCGACAAAGGCAACACCGTGATTGTGGTCGAGCATGACCCCGACGTGATCAAGGTTGCTGATCATGTGGTCGATGTTGGCCCCCACGCCGGGCAGCGCGGCGGCACGATTGTCTATGAAGGAAGTTACGCGGAGCTGCTCCAGGCCGATACGCTGACGGGCAGGTATCTCAAACGAACGACATCGCTGAAAGACGGTTTCCGCACGGCGAAAGGCCAGCTTGCTATCCGCAACGCCCGCGCGAACAACCTGCAAAATGTCAGCGTCGATGTCCCGGTGGGCGTGCTGACGGTGATCACGGGCGTAGCCGGGTCTGGCAAAAGCTCGCTCATTCACCAGACATTCCTGCACCAACACCCCGAAGCCATTGTGATCGACCAGTCCGCCGTCGGAACGTCCAGCCGCTCCAACCCGGCCACCTACACGGGCATCCTGGACGAGGTGCGCAAAGCCTTCGCCAAGGCCAACAACGTGAACGCAGCGCTGTTCAGTTTCAATTCCAAAGGTGCGTGCGAGGCTTGTCAGGGGCTGGGCGTGATCTATACCGAACTGGCGTACCTGGATGAGGTCAAGATGCCCTGCGAGGTATGCGGCGGCAAGCGCTTTAAGGACGAGGTGCTGGCCTACACACTCAACGGCAAATCAATCAGCGATGTGCTGGCGATGTCGGTGCAGGAGGCGCTGGAGTTCTTCAGCATCAAGGAAGTCGTCCGAAAACTGCAAGCCCTGAGCGATGTCGGGCTGAACTACCTGACGCTCGGTCAGCCGCTCAGCACCCTTTCCGGCGGCGAGTGCCAACGCATCAAGCTCGCCAGCGAATTGCACAAGAAAGGCAGCATCTATGTGATGGACGAACCAACCACAGGGCTGCACATGTCGGACATCACCCACCTGCTCGCCATCATGAACCGCCTGGTTGACACAGGTAACACCGTGATCGTGATCGAACACAATCTGGAGGTCATCCGCCACGCCGACTGGATTATCGACATGGGGCCAGAGGGCGGCAACAAAGGCGGCCGGGTGATGTTCGAGGGGACACCGCTGCAACTGCTCAGCGCCACCCAGTCGCTGACGAGCGCCTACCTGCAAGCCTAACGAGTCAGCGGCGAGCCACGCCCGCGCAGATAGAGCGCCAGCGCCACGACCAGCGCCCCTACCCCAACGATGCCGATCAGCCCCAAGAGGATTGACTCGGTATTGACGGGTGTCTGCTGCGCGACGAGTGCCGCCGCGCCGCCGATCTCGTAGCGCAGGGCGCTGGCCGCCGCGAGCGCGACGGTAGCCGTATAGCGGCGGTAGGTACGGTCGCCCAGCGTTTCGCTGCCGTCTTCGGCAAATCCGTCGCCACTGATCGTCAGCGTCTCCGGCCAGACGAGCAGACGTGCCGTACCATTGAATGGGTAATTGACCTGCTGCTCGATCAGCGCCGAGCGACCATCATAGGGCTGGATATACACGACCACGGCCTGATGCTGATCGCCGGGCAAAACAGGCGCGGTATCCACTACAGTGAAGGTCTCCGGCGAACTGACATAGCGGTTGGCATCGTCATAACCGACGGGCTGACTGCCGGGTGGCAGCGAAATCGCCAGCGAGGGGAAACGCCCACCGCCCAGGTCGCCGCTGCTGGTGAACAGGCGGTCGGCGCTGTTGATGAAACGCAGCGATTGGCGAAACTCCAGCGTCTCGCCGCTGGCGATGATCTGGATGACCGTCTCCGCGATGCTGATCACGCTGCGGTCTTCGGTCAGTTCATAGATCGTGATCGGCAGGTTGAGCGCGTCACTTGTCACTTCCGCCACCAGGAATTCGCTGCTGAACGACCGTTCACGGTAGATCGTATTGGCGATGTAAGTCACGCCAGCCGCCAGCGGCACATCACGGAAGTTGAAGCGGCCATCTGCCCCAGCCTGCGCGCTGTACTCAGCCTCGACCACACCAGCATTGAGCAGTAGCAGCGTCACCTCCATATTGGCAGGCACCGCAGCGCCCCCCGCCGTCCCCTGCGTGATTTGCCCGCTGACCGTACCGCGTCGCGCAGTCGTCAGCGGGTCATCGGTTGGCTGTGCCCAGGCCAGCCCCGGCCAAAGCAGCAGGACAGAGATCAGCAGCGGCCACAAACATCGAAAGGACGGGTGCCGCCCCGTCCCTGCCTGTATCTGCATAGCAATGAAACCCCTAGTGATTGACTGCACGCGCTCATCAGGTGGTGCCTGTGTCCAGTCGGTGATTTCTGGCGGTCAGGGCACGGCGCAGATCATGCTTCCTCGAGCAAATCCAGCAGAATAGTATCAAGCTGGCGCGGACGCACCGCGACCATCAGGAACTGGGCGATTTCGCCGTTCTGGTCGATGATGAAGGTCTCCGGCACGCCCGTAATGTTATAGAGGTCGGAGATACGTGTACCGATGTCCAGCGCATTAGGATAAGTCTGGCTGAACTCCTCAATGAACGCGCGGGCGTTACGCTCCGTGTCGGTATAGGCGATGCCCAGCACAACCACACCGCGATCCTGGTAGCGCTGCCAGATATCCTCCAACACCTCGGCCTCGTCGCGGCAGGGGCCGCACCAGCTCGCCCAGAAGTTCAGCACGACCACGCGTCCCTTGAGGTCAGAGAGACGTATTTGCGAGCCGTTCAGCGTCGTCACCGTGAAATCCGGCGCAGCCCCGCTGGTCGGCTGCCCCTGGTTGCGTTGCAGCAGGGCAATGCCAAACACCGCGGCGATCAGCACCACACTCGCGAGCAGCGCTATCGCCCCCCATCCCAGGCGGCGGCGTGGAGCAGGCTCTTCTACATTCTCAATCGGCAGCAGTTCATCAACCTGTGTCATGGTTTGCGTACTTCTCGTTCCCAATACTGACGGACAATCTGCGCGTGACCCGCGTGCAGCGCAGCGTGTTCCAGCGCGTGCAGCAGCGCCCAGCCCACGGTGAAGGTCTGCGGGCCGCTTATACCCGGCGCGGCCGGGCGGGTACGCGGCTGCGCCAGGTCATCGAGCGTCAATCCCGCCAAAACTTGATGGGCAAAGTCCAACACCGCATTGAGACGCGCTTTCAAGTCCTGCTCGTTCAGACCATGCGCCTCGAACTCATGAGCGCGCACACGCTCGGACGGGATTTGCGCGGCAATATCACCGATCCAGTAGCGCGTCGCGCCGCTGGCATGAGTCACCAGCACATTGAGCGAATTTTCTTCCGGGCCGCCTATCCAGTCCAGCCCTTCCTGCGGCAGCCCGCCAATCGCCCCCTCAAGCTCGGCAAATACGACGGACAGACGATCCAGATAATCGGCAAAGAATGGGTGCATGGCTCACGCGCCTGCGTTGCCGATTTCCTGGCCGGGGTTGGCTTCCTCAAAACGCGTCGGGCACTTCAGCAGCAGTTCAGTCGCGCGGAAGACGCCATCTTCGCCCAGCGTGCCTGTCAGGATGGCCTGCGCTTCGTGCTGCAACAGGTCGGGCTTAACCTGATTTTCGACCCGGATCGCGATGCGCGTGGCGTTGGGGTCGGAAACCGAGTCGTGCAGCGCCTGCGCCAGATCAACATAATCGGTCGGGATGTTCGAGATGGTGAAATCAATGATCAGGTTTTGCGGGTCATACTGAATCGTCTCGCCGATCACCGCGCCGGAAATCCGCACGGTCTGGCCGAGGTACTGCGGATCGTTGACCAGTTCATCAACGGTAATGAAAAAACGCGCGCCTGCCGCCGTGCCGCTGATCACCAGGTAAGCGACAGCAGCCAGGATCAACGCGCCGCCCACCAGAAACTTCCAGCGTCCGCCGCGTGCCCGCGCAGCCGGAACATCAATCGATTGTGGTTTTTCCCAGGTTGCTTCAGCCATAGTTATAACATCTCCCATCTGTTTCGAGCGGGATTATAGCGGATAGTGAATGCAAATTCGACCAGGACTCATCTGAATAGGTGAAAAGTGCACAAGAAACATGGGAAATGAGAGGACAGAGGGGCACGGTCGCCCGCACCCCACAGCAGCATCCTTACCCGCCGCTGAACACGTAGTCGTTGGCAGACTGCCCCGCGTGACAGCTAATGCAGGCCCCGCGCAAGTCGGTGAGCGGCGTTCCATCCGGCGCGAAAGCCTCGAACTTCCAGTCGCCCGTGCTGGCGTCGTCACCCGTGCCGGGCGCACCCTTGAGCATCACCGCCGTGAAAGCCAGATCACCCTGCGCGGCCAGCCCGTCAACCGGGTATGCGGCCTGATGGAACTCTGCCACGAACAGGCTGCCGACCGGGAACGGACGCGACTCACCACGCAGCGCCCGCAGCGCTTCCTGGTTGGCGTAAACCGAGTCAAACGTGTTGCCGAAGATCTCGGCAGGTAGACCGATGGCCGTCGCCGCGTCCGGGCGGATGACCTTGGAACCGCGCCAGTAAAGCGAGCGGTAATCGTGCGGCAGGAACACGCCGTTGTCCGAAGCGGGCACGGCGCTGACCGCGCGCTCGTTCAATGTCGAAAAGACCTGATCGTTAGCAGCCTGGCTCTGGTGGCAGGAGATGCACGCCGGGCGCAGATCGCTCAGGCGCGTGCCATCCGGGGCGAAGGCCTCGAAGCCCCAGCCGCCCGTCTCGGCAAAATGCTCGCTGTCCTTCATCATCACCGCCGTGAACAGCAGTTCACCGTTGGCATCCAGCCCGGCCACCGGATTCTCCAGTTTGTAAAACGGCGCGACGAAGGTCGCCCCATCACGGAACGGGCGCGTGTTGTTGCGCAGGTCGTTCAGCGCGGTGTCGTTGGCGAAGACGGCGTCAAACGTGTTGCCGAAGATCTCGGCGGGCAGCCCCAGGGCGGTGGCCGCCTCCGGGCTGATCGACTTTGAGCCGACGTGATACCAATAGCGGTAGTCGCTGGGCAGCGACACTCCTTCGTGATACGCCAGGACGCTGCCCGCCTGCCACGCCGCGATGGCTGCCGCGATGCAGAACAGGCCGACGAACGCCAGCGCCATGCTGAGCCGGTTGCTTCTCATGATCTTTTGTGCTCCTAAGAAAGGGGATAAACATCAGGTTGTCCCTAGAAGCAACCATACGACTCAAAACGAGAATTTAGATTGCTGCGCACACCAGCACGATGGGCGCGCCGCGCAGCCGCGTCAGCACCAGCACCCGCGACTCTGCGCCGCGCAGCTTCAACTGCGGGATTAGCTCCTCAGGCGTCACCGGGCTGCCGCGCTTCTTCACCGTCACCTGCCCCACGTCGCGCTCGCGCAGATAGGCACGCAGCCGCTTAACGTGGAACGGCAGCCAATCCAGCACCGCCCACGCTCGCAGCCAGGGCGACTCCGGGCGCACCGTCGTCGTGAAATAGGCGATGCTCTCGTCCAGCAGCCGTCCATCGAAGCGCGCCGCCACATCCTGCACCAGCCCGGCACGCAGCAGCGCCGCATCCGGCTCGACCAGCCAGGCCAGCGGCTCGCCCACCTCAGCCAGTGCGCCAGCATCGTCCCAATGCAGCACCTGCCCGCCCGTGAGCAGTGTCGCTCGCCTGCCCGCCAGGCCAGCCCCGCGCCAGAGCGTCGCTTCCTTCAGGTCGCCATCCACCGAAACGAACTCGACGCAGCCGCCATACGATTCAAGCTGCGCCAGTTCGACGCCCGGCGAGAGTTTGGCGGCAACCAACCTGTGCGGCCATGCCTGAATCGTCGCCAAGGGCGGCTCGTAGCGCTCGACATCGAAGATGCGCTTACCCGCCGCATCACGCCGCGCCGGGTCGAAGAAGACGCAGTCGGCATCCGGCAGTCCTCCGCGCACATCACCCAGGGTAAACTCTGCCCATCCTCCATATGGATGTATAGCCATCTGTGTTTGTTCGCTCCCCTCTCCATGCGGTGGAGAGGGGTCGGGGGTGAGGTTCAGCACCGCCGCGTTATGCCGCGCCATCGTCACCCGCAGCGCATCGCGGTCGATTCCTGTCACGGGCAGCCCCGCCCCCGCGAAGGCTAGCGAGTCTGCACCAATACCGCAGCAGGCATCCACGACGGACGCCACGCCCAGCCGCCGCAGCTCGCCTGCACGGTAATCGCGCACTGCCGGGTAGCTGGCCTGTTCCAGCGCCTCGCGCGTGAAGAACAGCCGCGCAGCCGCCGGGCCGAACTTCTCGACGCCCTTCGCGCGCAGCCGCGCCATTTCCAAGGCCGCCCCCGCCTGACTCGCGGTGTATTCTTTGCGCAGCGCGGTTAACAGACGCAGCGTATCGGCCTCGCGCAAATCTTCGCCCGCCAGCCGCGCCAGCGCCCGCTCGCCCGCTGGGGAAGTGAGAAAGGCCACATCATCGAGCGTGATGCTCATCGTGTCTCCGAATCAAAAAGGAATGGGATACACACCCAAAGACGAAAAACAGAAGTTTTCATCACAGAGGAAGACAGAGCAGCGTGGGCGGGGGAGGATTAGGCACTCGCGCAGTATATCCTCCCGCTGCCCAGCCAGAGAGGCAGCGGAGAGATGCCAGTGCTTCAGAGCTGTTGGATGGTGGGAAGATATGTGCTGCAAGCACCTAATCACCCCCTACACAGGACAATCTCTCTGCGACTCTGCGTTGAAATCTTCTCTTCGCTTTTCCCTCATAACACATTGCGCGTCACTCAGTACTACCCTACTCATCCGGCGCTTCGGCAGTTTTGGGATCGACCTCGATCCACGCCAGCGTGTTCGTTTCCAGGATTTCGTCACTGGGGTTGAGCAGGATGGCGAACGGCCAGGCCTGCGCCACCGACCAGCGGAACTTCGCCACTTTGTTGACGCCGTGAATGTGTCCGGCGAGTACGGCGGGCTGCATGAACTCGACCGCTTTGGGCAAACTGCTGAAGGCCAGCACGACGGTTTCGTTATCGCCGTTGACGCCAACCGCACGCCACTCGATAGGTTCATCGGGGGTGAGCGCCCAAACGGGTTTGTTGGGCAACTGCCGCACCAGCAGATAGACGTAGCGCGCCGCCTTCTGCCCGGCATCGCGCGCGGCGGTCTGGCGAACGCGGTCAACAGTGCGCACTTCGTGGTGCGGTTTCTCGCCGCGCATCAGCACACCGCGCGGCGCAGGCTCGACCAGGATGCGCGTGTAACCCGCCTGCTCCAGCGTCTGCACCAGCGCCTCGTCCGGTTCGCCGTGTGGGTCAATCAGGATGAGCCGTCCACCGTCGCGCAGCGCCGCCAGCGCCGCCCCCAACAAATCACTATGCAGACCGCAGTCCAGGCTGATGACCGCATCGACGCTGGCCGACGCGACCTGCCAGCCATCACCTTTGCCCGGCGAGAGGATCACATCCAGGTCGCCGCGCAGCTCACGCAGCGACTCGCTCGCCGAGCCACCGATGTCGATCAGGCGCAGCGTCGCTCCGCTCGGCGGCAAGTGCTTCGCCAGCGCTTCGACCTCGATCCAATCCGCGCTCATTTTCGGCGCTTGCGGGCTTCGATGGCCGCGGCCTGCACCAGATCGACCAGTTCTTCCCATTCCTCCGCGAACAGATGTACCGTCACCTGCCCCAGTTCAATGTGATAAACGACCTCGCCATCCGGCTCCTGCGAGACCCAGGCAACGTAGTTTTCGGTCACGACCAGATTGTCGGTTTGCAAATCATCAGACATGGCGTCACTTCCTCATCGCGTCCAACCGCTCCCGCGCCATCACACCCACACGGTTGACCCACTCCTGCCGCAACAGCGTGGGACGCGGCGGGCGTGGGGCAGCACGGATAGCGGCTGAGGGGAACGGGTCTTTGTCCATCAGTTTCCCGTAGATATATTGCCCAAAAACACGCAGACTGGCAACTGCTGGCGCGGCCAGGATGATGCCCAGCAGGCCAGCAAGTGTCGCGCCCGCGATGATCGCGATGATGACGACGAACGGATGCAGGTTCAGGCTGCCGCCCATGACACGCGGCACCAGGATAATCGCCTCAACATTTTGCAGCCCTGCCCAGACAATCACCGTGACCAGCGCGAATGTCCCACCCTCGAGGAACGGAATGGTCGCCGATTCGGAGGTGAGCGCCAGCAGCGCCGCCGGGAAAAGTGCCAAACCAGAACCGATGCTGGGGATGAATTCCAGCAGGCCGGAGATCAGTCCCAGGATGAGTGGATTGGGCAGTCCCAACAGCGTGGCCGCGATGAATGCTGCAGTGCCCATCAGCAGCGCCAATGTCAACTGCCCGCGCAGATAAGCATTCCACACCCAACCCAATTCGTAGAGCAGCCGCCGCACATCGCCCCGATAAAGCGTCGGGGTCAGATCGATGCCTTTCTGAATGAACATCGCGCCATCGCGCATCAGAAAGAACATCATCGAGAGCAGAAAGATGACATTGATGATCGCCGTCAGCGCGCCGCCGACGAAGTTGAAGGCCGGCCCCGTCAGCGACCCGATGAAAGACTGCGTAGTATCAACCAGATCGAGTTCCTGCAATTGCAGCATCTCGGTCAGGTGTTCAACGCCTGTCGCGTCGCGCAGCTGCTGCAATGGGACAAACGGCTCGCCGTTGATGAGAATCGGCTCACCATTGAAGCTCAGCGGGTGATTAAGCGACTCTTCCAGGCTGGCCTCGAAACTGCGGAGAAGCTGTGGAATCTGCCGCCCGAAGGCTTCGAGCTGCTGCACAATCGCTGGGACGATCACCAGCATGACGACCGTCACGGTGAACAGAATGACGATGTAGGTCAGGAGGACAGCAATCCCACGCCGCCGACGCCGTTTGAGCGGCCCTATCGCCAGCACGCGATTTTCGATGAAGTTGACCAGCGGCGTGAGCAGATAAGCCAGAATCGCCGCCACCGCGACGCTTGGTAGAATCTCGCTCAGGCGCAGCACAGCCAGCGCCATCAGTACCAGGACGACGCTTGCGATCACCCGTTTGGTACGCAGCGTCCAGCCCGGCGATGTGATCATGGGAGGTGCGGGTTTCACGTCACTCACTTCCACATTCAACTATCTATAAAATCTAACAGAGAATCCCCTACACCAATATATACACCCCTTAACACCATTCGTTGCTGTTTCTGACCCAAATGGCTCAGCATCACAGCGTATCAGACCTCTGTGGCAACGCGCGCACGACCGCCTCGCATTGTGCCAGCCAGTCCAGATACATCCGCTCCATGGCGATGCCCATCTCCAGCGTCAAGCGCCAGTACGTCTCGCGGCGATCACCCTGCCCCAGCGGCGGAAGCCCTATCTGCAGGTAGCGTTCCAGCTTGCTCTGATGCGCCGCGCGCTGCTGCTCGATGCGCTCCAGCATGGTAGCGTTCTCCAACTGGTCGCCAAAGAACATCTGCACCAGGAATGGCTCGCGATGGACAGGCAGCGACTGCTCGCCATGCAGCCAGCGCAGCAGTTCGGCGCGCCCGGCCTCGGTGATGTGATAGACCTTGCGGTTAGGGTGTTCTTCCTGAATTTCCAGCGTGCTTTGCACCCAACCGGACTCGGCCATGCTGCTCAGCGTGCGGTAAATCTGCGCCTGGTCAGCCTGCCAGAAGTGCGCGATAGTGCTGTCGAAAGCGCGGTTCTTCAGGTCATAACCCGTCATCGGTGTGTGGGTCAGCAGCCCCAGAATAGCGTGTGGTAAGGACATGTTCGTTCTCCCGATTGTGACA
>JAEUQX010000483.1 GCA_016788625.1 Anaerolineae bacterium | reverse complement strand
TGGCAGCAGATCGTGCGCGACAACGAAGCCAATACGCCCTGGCAGCGCCTGCGCCGCAACCTGCTCCTGCTGCTGCAACTGATCATCCTGGCGCTGCTGGTGCTGGCGCTCGCCCGCCCGTTCATCACCGTGCCTGCCGTCAGCACCGGGCAGATCGAGCTGCTGATCGACGCCTCCGCCAGCATGAACGCAACGGATATGCCGGGCGGCGGCACACGCTTTGCCGAGGCGCAGCGCCAGGCGTTGAGCATCGTCGATACGCTGGGGCCGAACGACACGATGACGATCATCCGCGTGGCCGACGTGCCGGAAGTGATCGCAGCCGCCACCAACAACGCGACCATTCTGCGCCAGGCCATCAGCGAGGCGCAGCCCAGCCGCAGCGCAGCCGATTGGGTCGCCGCGCTCACACTGGCCTCCGCCGATGCCATCGACAAGACAGACTTCAACATCGTCATCATCGGTGATGGTGGCTTAGGCGATGCCAGCGGGCTGCCCGGCGTGCCCGGTGATGTGCGCTATGTCCCGGTCGGGCGTTCCAGCAGCAATCTGGCGATCACCGCATTGGCGACGCGCGCGCTGCCCGGTCAGCCGCCGCAGTTGTTCGCCCAGGTGACGAATTACAGCGCCGAGGACGCCGACGTGATCTTCGACCTGCGCGTGGATGGCGAACTGTTCACCGCAGACCGCTACACCGTGCTTGCCGGGTCGAACCTGCCCATCGTCTCCGCCGAACTGCCGGAGGACTTCGGGGCGCTCCAGGCCGGTCTGACGCTGCCCGCCAATTCGACCTTCAACGATTATCTGGCCGACGACAACACTGCCTGGGCCGTATCGAGCGGCAGCAGCGTGCGCCGTGCCCTGCTGATGACCGACGGCAACCTGTTCCTGGAGCAGGTGCTGCGCAGCTTACCTTCCGCGCAGGCCTTCAAGGGCGATACTGCGCGCCCGCTGCCCAATGACCCGTATGATCTCTACATCCTCGATAGCTGGCTGCCGCCAGAAGGCTCGCTGCCACCGGGTGACCTGCTGATCATCAACCCGCCGCAAAGCACCGCCCTGTTCACATTGGGCGCGGAGAGCGAAGGCATAGGCAATGCCGTCGTCGCGAGCGATGATCCACGCATGACCTTCGTTGATTTTGCCGATGTCAGCGTGCTGAAGTTCCGCCGCCTGCTCAACGTCGATTGGGCGGATGCGCTGATCACGACTGAGAACGGGCCGCTGCTGCTGGCGGGCGAAACGGACGGGCGGCAGGTCGCCATCCTGACCTTCGATATTCACGAATCCGATCTGCCGCTGCAAATCACCTGGCCGATTCTGATGGCGAACCTGCTCGACTGGTTCACGCCGCGCGCCGCCATCACCGCGCCGGAAGGATTGCAGATTGGCGCATCGCTGCCCATCCGCCCGCCGTTCGAGGCGACAAACGTGCGCGTGACGCTGCCGGATGGCGCGGTGCGCGATCTGCCCGTTGACCGCAGCACGCTAGTCTTCGCGGACACAGCGCAGCCTGGTATCTACCGTGCGGACATCCTGGCGGACGAGACCATGCTGCAAAGCGCGCCCTTCGCCGTCAACCTGTTCGCGCCCGTCGAGAGCGACATCACCCCGCGCGAGTCGATCACACTCAGCGGCGCAGTGATCACGCCGACACAGCGCGAAGAAGTCGGTCAGCAGGAGTTCTGGCCCTGGGCGGCGCTGCTGGCACTGCTCGTCCTGCTGATCGAGTGGTATGTGTATCAGCGGCGCATCCAGGTACGCACCGTCTTCAACCCGATTCGCCGTGTGCGGAGGGCAGCCTAATGCTTGCCATGGGACACGTCTTCATCAGTTACTCGCATAAGGACAAAGAGTTCGTCGATAAACTGGTCAGCGATCTGGGACAGGCGGGTATCTCGGCATGGGTCGATTACCTCAACATTCACGCGGGGCAGGACTGGCAGGAGGAACTTCAGCACGCGCTGCGGAATGCGGAAGTTGTGCTGTTTGTCGCCAGTCAGCACTCGACGGCGCGCCCGTACATCGCCAGTGAACTCAAAGAAGCGCTGAGCAGTTCGATCACGGTCATCCCGCTGATTGTGGATGATGGCGGCGCTGCGCGACTGCCGCGCATACTCGCCGGACTGGACGCCCTGGACTTCCGCGCGGATTATTCGGCAGCGCTTCAGCAGTTGTACACACGCCTGCCCGTTCCTGTCGAACGCAAGCGCGAGGTGTTTGCTCAGAATGTCCCTGCCCAACCACAGGTTAAGGGCTATGTCTTCGTCAGCTACGCCCAGGAAGATACGGCGTTCGTCGCCAAGCTGCGCGAATTCCTGCGTGAACGCGGCTATGCCTACTGGGATTACCAGGACAGTGACCGCGATTACCACACCCAACTGGCGCTGGAACTGGAAGGCGTCATCCGCGAAGCCCGCGCGACGCTCAGCATCCTCTCGCCGGATTGGAAGCTCTCCAAGTGGGCGGCCAAAGAGTATCTGTTCTCGGAAGAAATCGGCACACCCGTGTTCCTGCTGATGGCGCGCCCGATGGAACCCACCCTGGTCATCGCGGGCGTACCCTACATCGATTTCACGCGGGACGAGGCGCAGGGTTTCGCCAAGCTCGACCGCGAACTGCGGCGTAAGGGGCTGATTACATGATACTCACCCGTGCCGCTCATCCCATGTTCACAGATCGAAAGTAACCGGCATGTCATTTTCGACACCGCTCGCCCTCATCCTGCTGCTCAGCATCCCGCTGGCGCTCTACCTCGGTTGGCCGCGCCTGCGCTACCGCCGCGTGCGCGATACGATCAGCCTGATCCTGCGGACGCTGATCCTGCTGCTGCTCGTGCTGGCGCTGGCGGGCGCGCAGCTTGTGCTGGGGGCGGATAAACTCGCCGTCATCTTCCTGATGGATGTCTCCGACAGCGTGGGACAGCGCGCGCGTGAAAACCAGCTTGAGTACATCCGGCAGGCGCTGGCCGCCATGTCGCCCGACGATGAGGCCGGGGTGGTGCTGTTCGGCGCGAATGCCTTGATCGAACGCCCGCTCAACAATGTACGCGAACTTGGCGCGATCTTCTCCACGCCGCCAACGGGCAACACCGACATCGAAGAGGCCATCCGGCTGGCGATGGGCATGTTCCCGGCGGACGCAGCACGGCGCATCGTCATCCTCAGCGACGGCCGCCCGACGGTGGGCGACGCGCAGTCTGCCGCCGAACTGGCCGCCGCGACGGGCGTCGAGATCAGCTATGCCGTCTTCACACCGCAGCCTGTGCCAGAGGTGCAGGTCACGGATGTCAACGTGCCCGCCACAATCAACGCCGGACAGGATTTCGACCTCAGCCTGACCGTTGATGCCGAGCAGGACACCCCCGCGACGATCACCGTGCTCGAATCCGGCACGATTATCCACCGCGAGGATGTCAACCTGCGTGCAGGCAGCAACAACTACACCCTCTCGCTGGAAGGCGCTGGCGCGGGCTTCAAGGATTTCCAGGTACGCGTTGACCCCGCCGCTGAGGACGGTTTCTACCAGAACAACCAGCTTTCGTCGTTCAGCCGCGTGGTCGGGCCGCCGCGTGTGCTGCTGATGTACGGCGACGAAACGGAAATCGCCTACCTGCTGCCGGCGCTGCAAGAAGCCGGATTAACAGTTGATACCGTCACGCCAGAGCAGCTCCCTATCGGCCTTGTGCCGCTGGCGCAGTACGAGAGCATCATCATGGCCGATGTCCCCGCCACACGCCTGACACCGCAGCGCATGGAGACCATCCAGAGCTTCGTGCGCGATCTGGGCGGCGGGCTGGTGGTCATCGGCGGCCCCAACGCCTATGGGCCGGGCGGCTACTTCCGTACCCCGCTGGAAGAAACGCTGCCCGTCGAGATGCAGATCAAAGATCAGCAGCGCCTGCCGCAGTTGACGATTGCCTACGTCATCGACCGTTCCGGCAGCATGAGCGCGATTGGTCCCAGCGGCGTCGAAAACATCGAACTCGCCAAAGAAGCCATCATCCGCTCTATCGACTTCCTCCAACCGACTGACCGTGCGGGCGTGGTCTCGTTCGATTCGGTC
>JAEUQX010000448.1 GCA_016788625.1 Anaerolineae bacterium | reverse complement strand
TTAGTCAGTAGTCGATAGTCTTTAGTCAAAAGCCTTTAGCGGTACGTGTCGGCAGTGTTTCCCGCCAGAAGCAGACGACTAAAAGCTAACCGCTATCGACTAAAGGCTAACAGCTAATGGACTTACTTAGCACAGCGCAGGATAGCCCCACATGAATGCCTGGAAGCCCGTCATCGGACTCGAAATTCACGCCGAACTACTGACCGAAAGCAAGATGTTCAGCGCCTGCCCCGTCGTCGATAGCGTCGAAGCGCCGCCGAACAGCGCGGTAGACCCGGTCTCGCTCGGTCTGCCCGGCACGCTCCCGGTCATCAACGCGCGCGCCGTCGAGTTCGGCCTGATGGTCGGGCTGGCGCTCAACTGCGAAATCCCGCCGCTCAACCAGTTCGCGCGCAAAAGCTACTTCTACCCCGATCTGCCGAAGGGCTACCAGATCAGCCAGTACGACCGCCCGCTGGCGATCAACGGCTGGCTCGATATTGACGTGACGCCAGAGTCCGGCGAGCCGTACAGCAAGCGCATCCGCATCCGCCGCGCCCACCTGGAAGAAGATACGGGCAAGCTGACCCACGTCGGCGGCGCGAGCCTGGTCGATTACAACCGCGCGGGCGTGCCGCTGCTGGAAATCGTCACCGAACCGGACATCAACAGCGCGGAAGAAGCCGAATCCTTCGGGCGGAAGCTGCGCGCGATTTTGCAGTACCTGGGCGTGAACAACGGCGACATGTCCAAAGGCGTGCTGCGCATGGAGCCAAACATCAGCGTGATGCACAGCAGCGATACGGCCTTCCGCACGCGCACCGAGGTCAAGAACCTCAACAGCATCCGCAACGTTTTCCGCGCCATCAAGGCCGAGGTCGAGCGCCAGATCAAGCTCTACGAAAGCGGCGATACGGTCAAGCAAGCCACGCTCGGATGGGATGATGTCAAGCAGCGCGTGGTGATTCAGCGCTACAAAGAACGCGCCGACGAATACCGTTACTTCCCAGAACCCGACCTGCCCGTGCTGGAGATCAGCCGCGAGCAGGTTGAAGAAGTCCGCGCGCACCTGCCGGAACTACCCGACCGTAAACGCGAACGCTTCGAGCGCGAGTTCGGTTTAACGGCTTACGACGCCTCCGTGCTGGTCATGGAGCAGGCTATCGCGCATTACTACGAGGGTGTGCTGGCCGAGGGCGCGAACCCCAAGTCCGCCGCCAACTGGATACTCGGCGGGTTGTTCAGCGTGATGAATGCCAACGATGTCCCGCGTGAGGAGATCGAGCATACGCGCATCAGCGCCCGCCAGTTCGCCGCGCTGGTTAAACTCGTAGACGAAGGCAAGCTCAACAAAGGCGCTGCCACCACCGTGCTGAACAGCATGTGGACGGAGGGCGGCGACCCGGCGCAGATCATGGAAGCGCAGGGGCTGGCGCAGGTATCGGATACCGGGGCGATCAGCGCGGTGGTCGAGCAAGCGCTGGTGGCCAACGACGCGATGGTGCAGCGTTACCTGAACGGCGAAGAAAAACTCTTCGGCGCGCTGGTCGGCGCGTGTATGAAGGCGCTGGCGGGCAAGGGCGACCCCAAGGTAGTCAACGATCTGCTGCGCCGCGCGCTCGATGCCCGGCGGGGGTAGAAACCCGTAATTCGGTTTATGGGTTTCGTCATGATGTGGCGGTGTCGCAACCTCACCTCCCTACTCCCTCTCCGGGGAGAGGGGATTTCGGGTGAGGTTTCTGAGGCGAAGCGCAACAGAAGATCGTACAGGATGAGATGCAACCGATGACCACAGAAACAGCCCTCCAACAAGCCGCCGCCCACATCCGCGCGGCGAAACAGATCGCCGTCCTCACGGGCGCAGGCGTGAGCAAAGAATCCGGCGTGCCGACTTTTCGCAACGCGCTGGACGGGCTGTGGTCACGCTATGACCCGCAGCAGTTGGCGACCGAAGCAGCTTTCATGCGCGACCCCAAGCTGGTCTGGGACTGGTACGAGTACCGCCGAGGCATGGTGCGCCAGGCACAGCCCAACCCCGGCCACGTTGCGCTGGCGGAACTTCAGCGGCGCTATCCCACGCTGCGCATCATCACACAGAATGTCGATGATCTGCACGAACAGGCAGGCAGCACCGATGTGATCCGGCTGCACGGCAATATTGCTGCCAGCAAATGTTCACGCCACTGCCAGGGCAGCCCAACCCTGGTAGATGTGTCGCAGATCACCTGGGAGCATGAGAAAGGGCCGCCTCCCTGCCCGCACTGTGGCAGCCCGCTTCGCCCGGATGTGGTCTGGTTCGGCGAGGTGCTGCCGCACGAACAGCTCAGCCGCGCCGTCATCCTGGCGCAAATCGCCGATGTGATGCTGGTGGTCGGCACATCCGGCGTGGTCATGCCTGCCGCCGAGATGCCCCATCTCGCCAAGCGGAACGGAGCGGTGATCATCGAGGTTAACCCAGGCACCAGCGAGATCACGGCGCTGGCGGACATATGGCTGAACGGCCCATCCGGCGAGATGCTGCCGCGCCTGCTGGAGGTTCTGTGAGGGTGGGGCGGACATGGCAGTGCCGTGTCCCTACGAATGCTCGTCACATTAATCCTGTTGGACTACTCGTACACTGTAGCGTAATTAAGCCCACAGTTGTATCTGCTCCCCCTCTCCGTGAGCGCAGCGAAATGGGGAGGGGTCAGGGGTGGGGTCATTTACGCCCGGCTGTACGCGTACATCAACAAGATGAGAATGATGGGCGGACACGGCAGTGTCGTGTCCCTACGAATGCTCGTCACATTATTCTTGTTGGATTACTCGTCGTTCTCATGCTGCTGGCAGGGACGGTGCGCGCGCAGAATGTGCCCACAGCGACGGTCAGCCATCCGGTTTTCCTGAAACGCGATGTGGACGGCGAAAACGACCGCCTTTCGTTCATCAACCCGCTGAGCGGCGAGACGGCCAGCGTCCTCGTCGCGGGCGAGCGCTACACGCCAGCGGTGGACGCGCTGATGTATTACGACACGGCGGCAGGGCGCGTGATGCTGGCGCGGCCCGATGGCAGCGTCGAA
>JAEUQX010000420.1 GCA_016788625.1 Anaerolineae bacterium | reverse complement strand
CCAGCCCGACGGCCACACCCATCACATGTGCCTTACGCATCAACTGATCGGTATATTGGGTCTGCACGAGCATCGCCCGCGCGGTCATCTCATCCTGCGCCATGCGGATTCTCCTTTCAGTCGGCAGTCGTTGGTCTAGGCTATAGTCGATAGTCTTTAGTCGATAGCCTTTAGCCAATGAGCGATAGCGGTGCACTCAAGGGCCGTGGCTAACGACCATCAGCTGACAGCTAATGACGATCAGCTATCAGCTAACGACTATTCGCTATCGACTTAAATATTGATATTCAGCGACGACAGCACCCGGTCAATCGGGTTGAAAATCGTCGAGAGATTCGACCCAGCGAACAGCAGACCGACAGCCTTGTTCTCCGTCGCGTCCACGATCAGCGAACCGGAGTCGCCGCCCTGGCTCATCGGGGAGGTGATGATCTGCCCGGTGAAGCGCGCGGTGCGGCTGCCATAGGCCACGTTGACCGTCGCGTTCAGCAGACTGATCGTGCCCTCGGTGTAGCCCGTCGTGCGCCCGCTCTTGCGGACACGCATTCCCAGCGCGGCGGCTTTCGTGCCGCTGACCACGCCGATGCCGCGAATGTCGTTGCTGAACATGCTGGCGTTGACAGGCTTGGCGACCGCCGCATCGACCTCGTTGGTCGGAATCTGGATTTCGCCCGTCGTTGTCTGTGGCTTGGTCGCGCTTGTCGGGGCGACGCGCTTGTTCGAGCCGAGCAGCGCGGCGATGGCGTTGGTCAACTGCACGATGACGCTGACAATATCGCAGCCGCCCGTGCCAGGGGGTGTTCCACCGGGCGGGGGTTCGGGGTCGGTCTCGTCGGTATAACGGATGCGGACGAAGCGCTCCAGCGTCGCCACGCGGTCAGCCGGGTTCTGGCCGCCGTCGGTCGGGCCGGGCTGTAAAATCGCGTCGCCAACCAGGGCGTCGTTGCTGTTCGCCAGCACATGATTATTGGAGAGCAGCAGCCGTTCGCCCGTCTGTTTATCCGTCACCATCACGCCGAGCGTCCCGGCGGTGATTTTGTAGTGCCCGATGCTCACGCCGCTGGGGATGGTCGGGCGGAAGCGGTCGCGCGGGCTGTCGTAGGCGCGGATGTAGCCGATCTCCAGCACATCCGTCTTCACGCCGTTGACTTCCTTCGGAATCATCTCGGCTGCGGAAAGCGCCGCTATGGGTCTCTTCTGCTCCACGAGCACGACGACGGATGGCTCGCCCACGCTGTTTTTGTAGCCCACCGCCACGCCCACCACGCCGGGGCGTGCCAACAATGCATCCTGGAAAATGGTCTGTGCCTGGAAAACCTGATTGATTGACATAGGGCCTCCCTCCGATACTCAATGCGCATTGTAACATGCTTCGCCATACTGTGCTGGACGGCGGTCGTTTTCGCGGCGCTGTTCGCAGCAATACGCCGAATCTGTGTATAATGGGCAGGTGTGAAGAATCAAACAAACCTTACATTTTGAATCACAAGGGTGATGGCTTTATGGCCGAAAGACCGCCCCAACCGATGGATAGCGCGCCCAACGAACCGAAGTATACGGGGGGTTGGCACAAGCCTGCTGCTGGTGTCTGGCGCGGTACGCCCCGCCCGGCCACGCCGCAGGGAAGCTGGCGCGTTGTTCGTGCCTTCTCGGAGAAACTGAGCGAGCGCCCGGCCAAACCCGGCGACTGGCATCTGCCCGCGCAGCACGACACCAGCTTCAAACCCGGCGACCAGATTCAGATCGCCCCGGAGCGCTGGCAGGCTGCCGAGGAATTCCGCCCGGAGGACATGCTGCTCGTGCCGCAGAGCGCCGCTGCGCCTGTGAGCACCAGCCCCAGCCCGGAAGAACTGATCTCGGCTGCTGTTGGGCTGGTCGAAAGCGAGACAGAAGACGCCGCACCCGCCACCCCAGCCAGCGAACCGCTCGCGGCCTCGCCACTGCTCGAATTCGAGAAGGGCGAAGAGCCTGATAGCAGCGATCTGGCCGAACTGGAACGCCAGGAAGCGGCTGAGGCCGAAGCACTGGAAACAGCAGAAGACGATGATGACTCGGCCTTCAGCATGAGCGAACTGATCGCGCTCAGCAGCCTGGTTGAGCAAGCGCCACCCTCGACCATCAAGCCCACCGCCAGCGCCTCGACAGCCACAGGCACGGTTGCCCCGGTGAGCACAGGCGCGACCGGATCGCAGCCCGCCAGCGAGTCCGAAAGCCTCTCGCAGACGGGCGCGGAGAGCGCGGCGGATTATGCCCGCAAGCAGCTTGAACTGCTCAGCGGCAGCGGCGCGCAGCCTGCCACGACGGGCGCGCAGTCCCCGGCGGCCAGCAGCGCGGCGGATTACGCCAGGCAGCAGCTTGAGCAGTTGGGCGTCACGGGTGCCAGCGCGGCGACAGGTGCAGGCGCGGCAACCGACGCACAGCCCGCCCTCTCGCCCTACCAGCAGACCCTGGCGGCGCGCTTCCGCGATACCGAAGAGAAAGTGCGCGTGCTGCGGACAGCCTTCCAGAACCAGCAGATGACGCGTGAACAGCTCCAGGAGCAGCTTCGCCAGCTCATGATCCTGGACGAAGAACGCGGTGTCTGGTGGATGATGGGCGTGGAAACCGACCAGTGGTACCGCTTCGAGAACAATGATTGGGTGGTCGCCAGCCCGCCGTACAGCACGGCTGGCGCGCAGCAGCCCGCCCGTCAACCGGTGCCCACCGCGACATCCAACCTCAACGCGGCGGACGTGATTGGCGGTGCTTCCCTGCCTTATTTCGGCAGCCAGCCCAGCGCGGTGCAGCCGGACTCGTTCGGCCCCACGTTTGGCGTGCCGATGGATACCAGCGGCTTCAGCCCCACCGAAGCCATGCCGCTGCCCGATCCCAACACGCCGATTCACGACGAGAACGCAACCCTCGTCGGTGCTGGTGGCGCATATCTCAATCCATATCAGCCCAACGCCGCCCCGACGATGGCGAATATCGGCACGGTGGGCGCGCCGCCCACACAGGTGAACCCGCAGGTCAATCTGCTCGATGATCTGTACAGCGACCAGCCCGCTACCCCCGCCGCGATCGGCCCGGATGTCGGCCCCGGCGGCCCGGCTTACGACCTGGGCGAACATTCCGAGCAGTATGCAGCGGCGGCAGCCCGCGCGCGCCAGAACACGGCCAGCACAATCATTCGACTGGCGCTGGTGGCAGTAGGCATCGTCCTGGTGCTGTTCGCCTGCGGCATCGGTTTCCTGCTCACCCAGTACAACGGCATTGCCGGGGAGTACACGGCGCAGATCGCCGCGCTGGCAAACTATCAGCCAGCCTTCCAGACCGCGAAGGTGCTGGATGTGAACGGCAACCTGAT
>JAEUQX010000416.1 GCA_016788625.1 Anaerolineae bacterium | reverse complement strand
GTCAGGTTGCGGCTGGTGCGCCCATGCAGGTCACGCAGGTTGATGTCGCGGCTGAGCAGCGAACCAGAGGTGAACACCAGCCAGTTACAGTCCGGCGACCAGACCGGGAAACTGCCGCCGCTGACGCCGTAATGCAGTTGGCTGTTCAGGTCGAAGACGCGCATTGCCGTCAGCCCGCCGATGGTCTGCGACGTATAGGCGATCTGCACGCCGGGGAAGGCCGCGCCGACGCCAGACGCCAGGAAGACGATCAGCACCATCAGCAGCCACAGCGCGACAATCACCCGTCGCATCACCAGTTGCTCCCCGGTCGCCAGCGCGGGCTATAAACACTTTGACGGATACCAATCCTTGCCCGCAGCGCGCCGCTCTCGGTGTCAACTAGGATGATTTGTTTGGTGCTTTGGGTGTCCATAGGAACAGCAATTTGTGTGCCGGAAGGTGACCAAGCAAGGTTAGCCAGCGGAACCAGATCACTGGCTAATTGGCGGTGAACCTCTGTAGTTACATCCAGCACATGCAGTTGACGCCTTGTCTGGCTGTTCATGGCGAACGCAACATACTTCCCATCTGGCGACCAGATTGCTTCTACCGAATGTGGCAAGCGCTCACTGTACGACTGCGTGATCTGAACACATGAATCGTCGAACACGTTTTCACAATCGAGCGTAATGAAGTCCAAGCGCCAGCGGTATATTTCTCCGTCCCTGATGCTCATGGCAAAACGGCGATAATCTGGGGAACGGGTGATCGACCAATAGGTTTCATCGTTTGCAATCTGCCGCTCCAAGCCAGCCCCCAGACAATCGAAATCTTCATAGCGACACTGGTCGCTGACGATATATGGACGTGATATTCCATTTGCGTTAGAAATGTAAGCGAGACTTTTGCCATCAGCTAACCACAAAGGGAGAGAATGGACAGGTGTGATGGGATAGACCATAAACGACATCTGGGTCATGAAATCATAGATCACGATTTCGTGTCCGCCAGCTCGATAGGCCAGTCGTTTTCCGTCTGGTGACCAATCAGGCTCACTGCTTGGGAAAGGAGCGTTGATAGGCGTGCTGGTTCCCGTTGTCAGGTCAAATATGCTCAGCCCTAAACCGCCATCGGGAAGCAACTGAATGTAGGCAAGTTTGCGTCCATCGCCTGACCAGGCCGGTTTCATCGCAGCCACATTGGTCAACCCCAGGTTAGCGCTGACTCCCTGGCTGGAATCGTAGAGGTATATGCGCCTCTGGCCGTACCTTCCCGGTTGCATAGAAACGTAGAGTAGCTGCTCCCCCGGTGGCAGTGCTTGACCGACGCTCAGAGCAACAGTCACCGCTACCATGAAGACCCCACAAAGAGCGACCATCACTCGCCACATCACCAGTTGCTCCCCGGCCGCCAGCGCGGACTGTGCGCGGCGTCGATCACCTGCCAGACCTGTCCGCTGTGGGCATCCAGCAGCATGATCCGCAGGGGGATCGCCAGCGCGCCGCGCCGCCCACGCTGCGTGACGGCGATGGCCCCGCTCCCCGGCGAACCTGCGGGCGCATCATACAGTTCCAGATTGACCATGACCTGCCGACTCGTGCCCGTCGTGATATTGACCGTATTCAGTATGGTTTGCGTCGTATCGGAACTGAGGAAAGCCACCTCGCTGCCATCCGGCGACCAGAACGGGAACACCGAATGCCGTAACTGCTCCACGACGGTCCCCGCAGACCCAATACAGGTCGGTTCGAGCAGGTCGTCACAGGTGATCGAGAGCAGTTCCAGCCGCCAGCCGTCGCGTTCGAGCTGGTTAAAGACCAGGTGCTGCTGGTCGGGCGACCAGCTCATCGGCCAGTAGGCGCTGTTCTGCGTCACCCAGCGCTCGCGCCCCCGGTCGAGGCAGCTTTGCCCGCTGTCCTGACACTGTTCGCTCACCACGCGCAGGTAAGGGATGCCATCGACGAACGAGACGTACATCAGACTGCGACCGTCCGGCGACCACAGCGGCGGGCTTTGCGCCACAACCGTCGGGCTGATGAGAAAGGACTCCTGGCTGGTCAGATCGTAGATGGCGATCCATTGGCTGGCGAAGAAGTGATAGGCCAGCCGTGTGCCATCGGCAGACCAGGCGAAATTTCCGGCAGGGTCATACGGCGAGGTGACGGGCATATTCTGCCCCGTCGTCAGGTCGAAGATGTTGAGTTCGCGCTCGGCTGGCGAGACGACGCGCACATACGCCAGCCGCCGCCCATCCGGCGACCAGGCGGGTTCAGCGATCACATTGCCGGGCAGTTCCAGATCAATGCTGATGCTGCGTCCGGTATCGCGCAGGAGCAGGCGCGACTGTCCCCTGGACAGTGACGACAGATAGACCAACTGCTCACCTGCCGGGAGCACCCGCCCCGCAGTTGTGGCTGCCGTGACTGCGCTGAGGAAGAGCGCTAACAGTATCAACCCTACCCGCCGCATGATCGTATCCCTTCTGGACGGTTTTCTGGTGACTGTTGGAAAGGATTATAGCAGTGGCGAATGACGTGCCCAAATCAGCGGGCGAGCAGGGGATGTTCGGATCTGGGGTGGGTTAACGCGCGGTGGGGCTGTGCAGGATATGTTCGGCGTAGCGCTCGGCAAATTCGAGAATGGCAGAGACTTCCGCGACGTGCCGGATGATCTCCGCGCCTACTTCGGCGGCGGTCTTGCCATCGAGCGTCGGCACCTCAACGGACATGCCGGGATCATTCGCTATCATCTCACCCCAGCGCACGACGGGCTGCATCGAGTGCTGCAAATCGCGCACTGTGAAGAGGATATACCCTTCCGGGGTATACGAGGGCAGCGAGAGGGTAGGCGTATCGCACTGGATGACATCGTGGGCGTCGGCCATGCAGGCGCGCATATTCTTCAGCAGATCGCGCAGGGAAGTGGGTTCTTTGGCGTTCCCGTGCTGCTGCAAGCGAATCGATCCCGTGCCAGGCACGCTGTGGATGATTTGTGTATAGACGCTGACGACGGTGTAGGTCAGCTTGATTTTCTCCCGCAGCGCGCCGTAGAGGACTGACCCGATGAATTTCTCCGGGTTCAAGCGAGACCAACGGCTGCGCGTCTCATCGTGGAGAGCCGACATGCGTTTTAGATACCTTGCAAACGAGTTCCTCAGCATGTGGTTATACATTGCAGACCTTACAGTGAACCAACATACACGCCGCGCGATGAGTCTCATACCGCAGCATAACACGATACGGTACGTTTGAATGCTGAGATGTTTCGGAAAAATCGGTTTGACGCCGCAAATCATGCCAGATCAGGCGGCAGTGGCAGCGCTTCCTGCACCAGCACCGCGCGAATGTAGCCCAGCAGTGCCGTGATGATTTCGTCCCCACTCTGCTCCGCGCTCAGCGTGGCTGGCTCGCCGGAGATGATCATCAGTCCCTTGACGATGCCGACGCTGGCGCTGGCCGCCTGCCGCCGTCGCTCCGGGCGCAGCAGCGGGAAGCGGGCTGCCAGCAGGTCATCGACACGCTGGATGATCTCCGCCTGCATCTCATGGGTCTGCGTTTGCTCTGCGCTGAGGAACAGCAGCCGGAACGCAACGTGTGCCGCTTCAAACTCGCCCATCGCCTGCAAATAGCCGCCGATCACCTGCGCCAGCGGCAGCCCCTCGGTCGCTGTTGGAGAGAGTGTGCGGGCGTGCAGATCGCGCATCTGGTCGGTGTAGCGCTGCGCCAGCGCCTTGAGGATGGACTCTTTGTTGGGGAAGAACTGGTAAAGCGAACCAATCGGAACCTGCGCCTGCCCGGCGATGGCGTTGGTCGTGGCCGCCTCGTATCCCACTTCGCGGAACAAGCGCGCGGCAGCATCCAGAATGTCGTCTACGCGCTGCTGGCTGCGGAGTTGTTTGGGGCTGCGGCGCATGGTCGTCGGGTCGTTCATCGGCAATCCGTGAGTAATCGATGAGTGTAGCTTGAAAATGCGAGTGATTGCTCATATTATGGCAGTTATGAGCATATGCTCATGTTTTTCACGATGATGATTATACACCCGATTTCGGGAAAGCAGCGGTGATATGAAGGCATTTGTCACAGGCAGCACCGGTTTGTTGGGCAGCAATCTGGTTCAGCAGCTTCGTGCGGCGGGCTGGGAGGTGCGCGCGCTGGCTCGGTCGCCGCAGAAAGCGGCGCAGATCATTCGCGACCCTGGTGTCGAAATCATCAACGGCGATATGGAAGATGTCGCTGGCTTCGCCCCGGCGCTGGCTGGCTGTGACGTGTTGTTCCACACTGCCGCTTACTTCCGCGAGTCGTTCGCGTTCGGCGATCACTGGCCAAAGCTGGAACAGATCAATGTGCAGGGCACGATTCAACTGCTTACGGCGGCGGAAGCGGCGGGCGTGAAGAAGGCCATCTACGTCAGTTCCGGCGGCGTGATCGGCGCGACCCCCGACGGACGCCCTGGCGACGAGACGACTCCGCCGGACGCAGGCGCACTCTCCAACCTGTACTTCAAGAGCAAGGTAGTGGCGGAACAGGTGGTGGCACAGTTCCTGAAGACGCACACGCTGCCTGTGGTGCTGATCCTGCCGTCGGCCATCTTTGGGCCGAGCGACACCGCGCCGACCAACAGCGGCAAACTGATCCTGGAATACCTGGCGGGCAAGCTGCCAGCCATCCCGCAGGGCGGCTTCTCGGTGGTGGATGTGCGCGACGTGGCCGCAATGATGATCACTGCGGTGGAGCGCGGCAGGAGCGGCGAGCGCTACATCATCAGTGACCGTTACTACAGCATCGGGGAAATCCTCAAGATACTCGAACGGGTCACGGGTGTGCCCGCACCGCGTTTGCCGCTGCCATATCCGATGGCGCTGGCTTATGGTTGGTTCGCGGAATTGAGCGCGCGCATGAACGGCAGCGAACCTGTCGCCACCGTCAGCGCGATACGCCTGCTCAACACGCGCCGCGATGTGGTAGCAGAGAAGGCGCGTCGTGAACTCGGTATGACCCTGCGGCCCTTTGACCAGACACTGCGTGACGCAGTACAGTGGTTCGTCGCCAATGGCTATGTGACAGGCGCGAATGTGGTGGCACTGTCGGCCTCTGCCTGAGTTTCATGGCGGGTAGCTGTGCGTGGTATAGTGGAGGCGGCAGTTTCGCCATTTTCACGCATACACGAGGAAAGACCAATGAGCCTGGAAGCAGGGAAGCAGTTCCTGGAAGCAAATGCCAAAAAAGACGGCGTGGTGACGACCAGCAGCGGCTTGCAATACAAGGTGGTGCAGACGGGCACGGGGCCGCGACCGAAAGCAACCGACACCGTGAAGGTGCATTATCGCGGGACATTCATCGACGGCAAGACCTTCGACAGCTCGTATGATCGTGGCGAGTCAATCTCCTTCCCGCTCAACCGGGTGATCAAGGGCTGGACGGAAGGCGTGCAGTTGATGAATGTCGGCTCGACCTACGAGTTCTACATCCCGCACGATCTGGCATATGGGCCGAGCGGCGCGGGCGGCGTCATCCCGCCGTATTCGACGCTGATCTTCCAGGTGGAACTGCTGGCGATTGAGTGAAGCAGCGCGCTCATATACGATTCTGATCTGTCTCTGACGTGCTTCTGACACTCGTGTTTTACCTTCAGAGTCAACCAAACGGAGACACTCTGGAGGTATGTATGTCAAACATTGTTCGGTGGAATCCGTTCCGCGAGATGGCTGAGATGCAGCGCGCTCTGGACCGTATGTTTGAGGACACCTGGCGCGGCGCATGGCCGACCGCCTTTGCAGGCAATACCCTGACGCTGGACGTCATCGAGACGGATACCAGCTATACTGCCAGCGTGGCGGTGCCGGGCATCGACGCTGACCAGATCAGCGTCAAGATGCACGATGACACGCTGACCATCAGCACCGAACTGCCGCAGCCCGCTCTGCCGGAAAACGCCCGCGTGCTGATCCAGGAGCGGCCTTACGGGCAGTTCACCCGCAGTGTCAAGCTGCCACAGCCCGTGCAGACCGACAAGGTGGAAGCCACCTACGAGAACGGCGTGCTGACGCTGGTGTTGCCCAAGATGCCGGAAGTGCAGCCGAAGCAGATCAATGTGAAGGTCGGTAAGCTGCTCAAGTCGCAGAACTAGCGACCACCCGCGCGCACCGCATATACCAACAAAAACGGGGCGACTCCACTGAGAGTCGCCCCGTTTGATTCGGGTCGATGAGAGTTATCCGTCGCTGCTGATCGATGCCGTGCTGGGTGCGCCCAGTCCTGCCGCGATCTGCACCGCGAGCAGTTCCGCCTGCCGTGCGAAGTCAATCGACGCGGCCAGGATGCGCGCAGATTCCTGTGGACTGTGGAAGCCCGTGCTGTTTTCCGAGGACACGAAGTCCCAGCGCAGCGACGCGCGGCGGTGCAGGTACAGCGCGTCGGTCAGCACTTCGTCGGTCGCCCCAGCGTCACGTGCGGTCTTGATCGCCGCAATCGCATCCAGCAGCGCGTCTTCCGCCAGCCGCAGCAGTTCGGCGGTGTTGTCCTGAATAGTGCTCACCCGGCTGGCGAGTTCTTCTTCAGAAAGGTTGTGGCAGGTCTGGCAGGCGCTGCTCAGATCTTCCAGCGGGCTGCGCAGCCAGTGGTCGGAAATCTTGATGCCGCCTTCGCGAATGAAGGGCATATGGCAGTCGGCGCAGGATACGCCGGAACGCGCGTGAATGCCCGTGCTGGACAGCTCGTATTCGGGATGCTGCATCTTGAGCATTGGCGCGCCCGTTTCCGCGTGTGTCCAGTCCTTGAACTCGTAGTCATCATAGTGTGATTCGATGTCATCGACCGTCAGACCCTGGCTCCAGGGGAAGGTCAGGATTTTTTGCTCGCCCCGGAAGTAGTATTCGACGTGGCACTGCGCGCAGACATACGTGCGCATTTCCTGACGCGTGGCCTGTGTCCAGTCGATGCCCTGTGCATCAAGCGCGTTGATCAGCGCCGGGCGGGTGAGGCGCAGCGCCATCGTTTCCGGGTCGTGGCAGTCGGCGCAGGAGCTGCCGAAGTGCAGGTTCTCGACCATATCGTTGAACGGCGTGCTGTTGAAGGTTTCCCAACCCATGCTCTCGATGAGCTGCGGTGCTTCGGCGGCATGGCAGTTGGCGCAGGCGGCGGGCTGATTGACGACCTGCACGCGCTGCGTATTGGCCTGATCGATCTGCGCGTAGAAATGGCCGCGTTCCTCATTATGATCCTTGCTGAAGGCGTAGCCCGCCCAGATTGTCACCATCGCGGGGTAACGTTCCAGCTTGCTATATACCTCCGAACCGCCGTAGGGAGTCTCGCCGTAATTCTGCTGGGTCATCATGAAGCGGTCGTACTGCTGCGGGAAGTTCTGTCCCCAGACTGCCGGGTCAAGTTCATCGGCAGCGATCTCGACCACGCGCAGCGGGAACTGCGCCGCCTCATTCTGGCGCTGATTGATGCTGATGAGCAGCGCAGTGACGCCAATCGTCAGCAGGACAGCACCCACAAACACCAGGATATACATGAGTGTCTGACGTGAAAGTACTCGGTTCATCGTTGGTCATCTCCTCCAAAAAGACGTGTGTGCATTACTTGCGGGTCCTGTGACCGACATCGGCGTGGCAGCTCACACAGGCCAGCGCCTCACCTTCATGAACGCCGAGAATCTGACTGACGGTCGTTTCATGGCATTCAATGCAGTTGTTTTGAACAACGGTGGCGTTGAGGTCGCGAATGGTGATCGGTTCGTGGAAGTCGCCCGTGGTGAAAGCGACGCTGTGGTTGAAACCGTTCAAGCCCTTGATAAACCACTTGTTCACCAGATTGTTGTGCGGTGTATGGCAGTCATTGCAGGTGGCGACGTTTTTGTGACTGGAATGATTCCAGGCGTCGAATTGTTCGCGCATGACGTGACAGTTCACGCAGGTTTGTGGGTCGTCGGAGAAATACGATGCGCCGCGCGCGTAGCCAAAGGTGAACAGACCGAGTCCCACCAGCACCCCCAATGCGCCAATGGCGGCCAGCGCCCAGATGCGCCCCCAACGGCGCTGCGAGACATCAGATTGAACCATAAAAACAGCTCCCATGAAATGCAGCAGCATTCTGGCTGACTGATTCCGATCATTCGCCTGCCATTAGTGTATCGGCGGTAAGTAAGTTACACTTGATCTAAATCAAGTTTCATGAAGTGGAAAGATAACAAAAACTTTATGCCGAATGTCACTGGCGAGCGCAGTAAACGCGCAGTCGATCTTAAAACCTTCCCATCGTTCAGCGGGTTGGATGGCTGTGTACTGGATGCCATGATGCGCCACGCTGTAGTGTACCGCCTGAAGCGCCGCGAACTGCTGTACCAGCAGGGCGAGGAAGCCCACTCGATCTACGTGATTCAACAGGGCGGTGTGCGGCTGATCGAGCACACCAGCGATGGGCAGCAGGTGAATATCAAGGTGTATGGCACGGGGGATTTGCTGGGGCTGCTCTCCATCTCCGGCAGTTATCCGCACCCCAGCAGCGCCGAAGCGATAGACGATACACAGGTGATCGGTATCTCCGGGGATACGATGCGCCAGTTAATCGGCTGCCATCCTGTGCTGGGGCTGTGGATCGTGGACTTGCTCGTCAATCATGTGCATCACGCCCATTCGCGCATTCGTCACCTCGTCGCGGAACGGGTGGAGCAGCGGCTGGCGCGCGGCCTGCTGCATTACTGCGAGAAGTTCGGCCATCGAGTCGATGACGACTTCGTCTCGATTGACATCACACTCTCGCAGCAGGACATGGCGGATTTCAGCGGCACAACGCTGGAGACGGTCAACCGCACCCTGAAGGCCTGGGAAGACAAGGGGTATATCCGGCGCGCGCGGCAGCACATCGACGTGCTGAACTGCTCGGCGCTGGCGCAGCTCGTCGAAGAGCGCCCGTACCTGATGCAGGGGTGAGCGCTTCATGGTGATGCAGACACACTGTTTAGCGCCCTGGCGAAGTCACCAGATTACGGCTAGTGATTTCAACCGTAAACACGGATTGATCAGCCAGATTGCCATTTACCATGCGAAACCCAATTGGACGAGGCTCTGAATCGACCCAGTACAAGAAACGATATGTGTCCAGAGGCGCGATAGGTGTGGGAACGACAGATAACACATGTAAGTGAAGACCCTGACCGTCGATATTAAAACCATAAAAATTCCTTGAGTATGGATCATTTGTGTACAGGACAAACGCACTGTGCCGGGTCTTGGAATCATACTGTCCTTCACCCCGAATCGTGATGGTTATCCAACCACTGTAGAGTTGTGCTGTGTAGATGTCGTGATCGGTGTTCACGGGAAGCAAGAGAATCTCTTCCGTTGGGGTTGGTGTCGGGTTGTATCTGAGGAAGGTGAGCCAAGTGTCGGGGAGAGCCAGAAATGATACGAAAAGTTGGGCACAGAGGATAAACATACAAGTCCCCAACAGCCATACGCTAAATTGAAGCCAATAAGTGCGCTTTCGTTTCATAATCACTGGCCTGGCCGTTCATTCAATTTCGTTGTTTAGCAATTTTACCTGACGTATCATGCGGCTTGCTAAATCTGGAGAGGTACGTTTGCCTTTTTCCCCGCGTGTGTTAGCCTTGAGGTCGTCGTTAAATGACAGGCGGAGCTTAACTCCCCCATATCCATTACGGAACACACCATGCTGATGCAAAAACTGCTGCCGCCCATTTCGCGGCTGACCGCGCGCACCTGGCCGCTGGCGGCGCGCATCTTCCCCGAACGGCTGGAGATCGACGACAATCAGGCACTGTGGGTGCAGCAGACGCCGGATTATGTACCGCGCCCGCCGCTCAAAGGGAAGATCAGTGCCGACCTGGCGATCATTGGTGGGGGCTTCACGGGCGTCTCGACGGCCTATCACTTCAGCCGCCGCTACCCGGAAAAGCGCGTTGTGCTGCTGGAGGCGCGTGCGCTGGCGAACGGCGCGAGCGGGCGCAACGGCGGGATGCTGCTCAACTGGGTGACGGGCGTGACCGACCACAGCGCGGAGACGACGGCGCGCATTTACAACACGACGCACGCGGGCATC
>JAEUQX010000354.1 GCA_016788625.1 Anaerolineae bacterium | reverse complement strand
GGCGTTGTAGCGGGCAAAGCGGGGACGCACGATGCAGCGCAGCCGTCCGAGCGCATCCAGCGGTTCGGTGAGCGCGCTGCCGCCGATGGGGTCGCCGGGGATGTGCAGCGAGTAGTGCAGCGTGCGCTCGATCACACGGCGGACGCCATCGCGGTCGAAGACGGGCAGTGCCTGATGGTAGAGGCGTGGGTCACGTACCCACAGCCCGCGCGTGCCGTAGCCCTGTTCACTGATCACGCGGTCAATCTCGCGGTCATCTTCCCAGATTGACTGATCGACCTGGGCGCGCACGGTGGCACACATCCTGATCGGCAGCAGACTCATTTTGCCCCAGAAGGTCTGCACCCGCCCCAGGCGCAGCTTCCAACCAAAGAGCGTATCGCGGCCAAAGGCGGTGTTCAGCAGGTGGATGACATCCGGTGGAATATCCGCGCCGGGCACGGCTGCATGTTGGTGGTAGGTGTACGGGCTGACGGCGGCGGGCAGCCCGTTGCGCGCGCCGCGTTCGCTCAACTGCCGTAGTCTGGGCAGCAGCCCCCGCCCCCACACAGCATCGAGCGCGGGCATGACCAGATAGCCGCCGGGGCTGCGTTCCGCCAGCGCAGCAGCCACCGCCAGCGCCGCGTCGATGCGCGCCCAGCGGTCGGTGGTCTGGCAGCGCCGCCATTGATCGGACGTCTCCCAACCGAGCAGGGTAGGCGTGTCCGGCGTGCGACCTGACCAGGGATGTGGGTTGATGATCATGGCGAGCGTTGGCAGGTGCGGGAAATCAGCCAGCAGTGGGCGCAGGCTGTCGAGCGTCACAGCGCTATCGCACAGCAGCAGCAGCGCATCATCCGCGCCGAGCTGCCCCAGGCGCGAGCGCAGGCAGTGATCGAAAACCAGCCGTTCACGCGCAACCGTCGGTCGTGGTTTGTACATGAATTCGGCGCATAGGTAACGCACGGCGGGCAGCAGTGTCGCAGCCTCAGATGCCGACTCAGCAAAGTGCATCGATAGTAGAAGTGTAGCCATTACAATATATAAATTTCTAAAGATGGTCTATATTGATCTGACAATGGCACTCCCGTTGGGACTACAATGAGAGTAGTGACCACAATACGCCACTTTGCTTGTCCTCATTTTGGTGTCCGCCCTGTAGGCGGAAGAGAGGAGTGTCGTGATGTGGGAATATGTATGGAAGGTTGAAGTCGAGAGTCATCAAGAGATGCTCCTGGACCAAGCTGATGACTATCGTCTCGCGGCACAATGCCCCAGCCAGAATCGCAGCATGATACCTGATGCACTGCGTCATCAGATAACTCAGATTGGCCGCTGGATAAGGGAACACGGAATGCGTGTGCAGTCTCATGTCGGCATGTCGGAAGGTTCGGCTCACAAAGGTAAGAAACCCTCTCCCCCGCGTCGCCGTAGGGTCTAAAGCGTAACGGCTGACGACCTGTACAACTGCACGTGGTTTTCGCAGCGACATGCCTCCTGAATCATATTTGGCCGCTCACTCGTGGTCGCGCTCCTTGCGGCGCTTGAGAAGCTGCCCGGCCACGTTGCCGTCGCTCGCGGCGGGTTTAGTCGGTGTTGGCTCATAACGCGGTTTATCCGGCGCGGACGTTGGTGCAGGTGCGGGTGGTTCCGTGCCCGTTTCTGAGCGTGAACCACGACGGGCGCGCAGGGCAGCAACCGTGCCTGTTGAGGCGCTCTCTTCCGCGCGTTGGCGTCCACGTTCCTTCGCGCCGATCAGCGAGGTCATGCGCTCGGATGTGGCTGCCGCCGCGTCGCTGCCGCGCAGTACCCAGGCGCGCAGGCGCTGCAAGTCGCTGCGTGTGATGATCAAGCGGCGCACGGCGATGTCGACGGGCAGCAGCAGCAGGGCGACGAGCGTCAGCCATGGCCAGATCGGAGCGGAGGTAGGTAGTGAGACCAGGTTGTGGTTAAAGGCCGCGCCAGGGTCTTCCTGGAGCGAACCGCCGCCCGTCAGTTCCGCGAGGCTTTGCAGCAAGGTTGTGCCATCGGCGATGCTGCCCCGGTCGTATTCTGAGGAATAGCTCATCACCCAACCCGTCGTCTGGTCAACGGCCAGTTCGTCGCCGTCCCCGCCGCGCACCTGGAGGATATACGCGCCCTCGTTCTCCGGCGTGAAAACACCCTCATAGCGTCCCGGCGCGACCTGACGCAGCGTCAACAGGCTGGCATCAGCCTCCGGGTCGATCACCGAAAGCTGCAAATTGAGGCCGTTGAGGAACGCGCCTTCGTTGTCGCGCGCATCCACGATCAGGCGCGTCTGCTCACCTTCCATGACCACCTGGGTTTCGATGTTGCCCGTCGTGCCCTCGGTGATCGTCCAGCGCACGGTCTGATTCCAGAAACGCACAAAGTCATTCCAGCCAACCCAACCGCTCGCCCAACGCGCGGTGGCGTCGCTGGTGAAAGCGACGGCGCGCCCCAGGCCGTACTGCCAGGCTGCCAGCAGCGGGTCCTGGTAGGGTTCCGGCGCGCGCAGGATGACTTCAGCGGTCTGCTTGGGCGTGGTTGCCACATAGCCCGCGAGCTGCGGCGCGCTGGTGATGCCGTTCATGATCGGGCTGGTGGAGGTCAGCGTCGGCGTGAAGGACTGTTCCAGAATATAGGAACGGGTAGCCAGGACGGTTTCCTGCGTGAAGATGGCCGGGATTTGTTCGACAATATCGACCGGGTGGTAGTTGCCGCCGCCCGCGTTTGCCATGTCTTCCAGGAAACGCGCCGCGCCCGCGCCGATGGCGATCACCGAAGTGGTCACGCCGCTGTCCTGGTTCAGCCGCTCGCTCAGTTCGACCAGCCCGGCAGGACTCGCGCCGCCGTCGGTGAGCAGGATGATGTGCTTACGGGCAGAGGGGTCTGGAGCGATGTCCTGCGCGACCAGGTTCATGCCTGCCAGGATGTCTGTGCCGCCGCCCGTTCGCAGCGACGCAACCAGGCGCTGTAAGGCCAGACGGTCGCGCACATCCTGAATGTTGGCAATCCAGTAACCGACCGAATCGAACGAGACCACGCCCGCACGGTCAGTCGGTTGGAGGAAGTCGATAGAGCGGATGATGGCTTCTTTGGCGAGTTCGATGTTCTCGACGCCGCTGGGACCAATCGCGCTCATGCTGCCGGAACGGTCGATGACATAGGCAATCGTCAACTGTGGCAGGCGCTGCTGATCTTTGATCTGCATCTCGACGGGCAGCGTTTCTTCCAGCGGGGTGCGGAAGTAGCCGCCCGGCCCATAGGCGTTCGGGCCGCCGATGACCACCAGCCCGCCGCCCAGATCGCGCACGAAGCTCTGGATCGTCTCCATGCGCTGCGGTGTCAGGCGTGTGGCGGGCACATCGGCCATGATGATGCTCTCGTACTGCGCCAGCGGCACAAGGCCGATAGGGAGCTGCTCTGGCGTGACGGTATCAACTGTCAATCCGGCTTCTTGCAGCGCCGGCAGCAGGTAGGCGATTTCCGTTTCGTCGCCGTACATCAGCAGCACACGCGGCGGCCCGACCACGCGGCTGAACGACGAAAGCTGGTTGTTCTGGTAGAAACCATCCTCAGCGGCGGGGTCAACGCGTACCTGGAAATCCTTGAAGCCTGCGCCCGCGCCTTCCAGCGAGAGGGTGTAATTGTTGCTGCCCGCGCGCAGGTTGACATCCTCGCGGTGGATAATCGTGCCGGATTCGAGGACGGTGATCGTCGCGGGGGTGTCCTGCTCGGCATCAACCGTCAGGCTGAGGTCGAAATCCTGCCCGGCGTTGATCGTGGCGGGCACGTTGACATCCGTGACCTGAACCTCTGGCACAGGCTGCGGCGTGAAGACGGCATAGCTGATCTCGACGCCCGTCGCGGCGGCCAGTTCGGCGGCAGACTGCGCGTCGCCCACTGTCGGGCGGCCATCGCTGAGGATGACGATGCGCCGTGCTGCGTCCGCCGGGAACATGCCCATCGCCAGTCGGATGGCCTCTTCGATGTCGGTGTTGCCCGTTGGCGGCGTGGAGAAGATCGCGCCAAGTTCGCGTACATTGTTGAGCGGGCGTTCGATCAAGGCATTCGCGCCGAACAGCACCACCCCGGCCTCATCATCGGGCGACATGGCGGTCAACGCCTGCCGGATGTACTCAAGCTG
>JAEUQX010000328.1 GCA_016788625.1 Anaerolineae bacterium | reverse complement strand
GTCGTCCTGTTCGCGCATATCGGCCTGACGCTTGGTTGGCTGCTGGTCATCTGGCAGCGGACGCGGCTGTTCGGGCTATTGGCGCGGTTGGGCGGGCAGGCGCGTGCGGGGCTGCTGCTTGGGAGCGGCGCGGCGCTGCTGTTGATATGGCTGCTGCCCATCGAGGATCAGGCGCGGCAGTACCTCGCCGTTAACCTGTGCCTGGCGGGGCTGGTCATTCTGGCAGATTCACCGCACAACCGTGATGAGCGAGATACATACCCAGGGACGAAGAACAGAAGAGAAGAATCCACCACAGAGGCACAGAGGGACAAGAGCGGTGGGTTTGTTGGGACACAACATGTTGTATCCGCTCAAGGCGCATACCCGCCCGTCAGAGAGGATGGCCCATCTTCATCGCCAGTACTGCCTTCCTCATCACTCATCACTCATCACTCATTACTCCTCATCATCGCCATCCTCCTGCTCATTCCTGTCGCTCTGACCACACTGCTGCGGATGCCCTTCAGCCCGGATGAGGCGCACTGGGCAGACTACGCCAGCAGCGCGATTTCGCACGGCGGCATCTATGCGCGTACCTGGCTGCAAGAGCCGCGCCTGGTATCCCCTGGGTTGGGTTGGAGCATCGCAGGCTATGGCTGGGCGCTGGAGCATATCGCCTTCAACATTCGCACGGGGCGCGTCTGGAACATCGCGGTCAACCTGCTGGCGTTCGCGAGCATCGGACTGCTGGCCGGGCGGCTGTATGGGCGGCGGGCGGCGCTGCTCAGCGTGACCTGCGCCATGCTCAGCCAGGCGTTTATGCCCACGTTTGATTACCGCCCCGATCACCAACTGCCGATTGCGGCGGCGTTGGTGTTTTTCGCGGTGGCGCAGGCAAGGATGGCGGGAACCTCACCCCTAAATCCCCTCTCCAAGGGGAGGGGGGACTTGCAGAGTCCAACCGATAGTCTTGACCGTAGACAGGCGGGCTGGTGGCATTTGCTGGCGGGGCTGGGAGCGATGCTGGCGATGCAGCTACACGCGGCGGCGGCGGCGCTGGTGGGCGGCGTGACGCTGTACTATGCGGCGGCGTGGCTGTGGGCGAGCATTCGCGCACGGCGGCTGGAGACTCACCCCCCAGCCCTCTCTCCGGGGGGAGAAGGGGAGACGCGGCAAGTGCATATGGCACACAGCACTGCTACCAGAACACGCCGTATAGCAGATGTGCGACCGCTGCTGTGGCTGGCGGTCGGGCTGGCAATCGGCGGTGGGATCTATTTCGTCGCCAATGTGCTGCCCGTCGGTGGATTGCAGCCCTTCCTGAATGTGCTCGTCAACGAGCGATTGGAACGGCAGGACAGCCCCGGTTTCCTCAGTTGGCCGTCGCTGCTGGAATGGGTGCTGATCCTGACGGCGCTGGCCTTCATCGCGCTGCGGCGCAACCGGGCAGATCGTTTGCTGCTCGCGCCGCTTGTCTGCTACCTGATCTTTCTCGCGCCGATTGACACCCAGGGCTACCAGACGACGGTGAGCGCGCTGTACGTCGTGCCGCTGGGCGCGTTCTTGCTGGCGGCATTCGAGCGGCGCGAACGAGCAGCGGCGGCGTTGGTGGTGGTCGCGCTGGTTGGGCAGATGCTGGCGTTCGTCGATTGGGGCGGCATTCGCGGCTGGCTGCGCGGCGAATCACAGCCATATCTCTATGAAGCGCTCAGGCCGGAACTCACGCCGTATCTGCGCGACGGTGATGTGATCGTCAGCACGCACCTGCTGATCTGGACGCTGCCCGACCATCCGCAGTTGTACAGCAGCGGCGGCGAGCTGACGGCGATGCGGCGCTGGAAGCTGGACGATGGCGCTCTGGTGTGGGCGCGCGTGCAGCCAACGGTTGTGATCGACATCCCGGCGCAGATGACGATTAACGACGGGCTGCGGCGCTATATGGACGCGCAGGGTTTTGCGCTGTGCGAAACACTCAGCGTGCAGTCCATCGCCGTGAATCTCTACCGCCCGGATTGTCCCTCTGTTATTGGGGGATAGCACCCGGCACGAACACTCCTATACTCTGCTTCAACAGACGCAACCAGTTTGAAGGAGCAGATGTTGACTGAGCCAAACCTGATTGTGACGGTCTACAACCAGGGCAGCGCGCTGGTGCGCGAACGCCGCACGGTCGAACTCCACGACGGCCTGAACACGCTCGACATCCTCGACATCCCCGAAAAGATCGAACCTGCTACCGTCACCTTCCACTCGCTGGATGAGCCGGACAGCACGCGGGTGCTGGAACAGAACTACCTGTATGACCTGGGTTCCGATCTCAAGCTGCTCAACCGCTGCCGCGATACGCTGGTCGAAGTCGCATTGCAGGATGGCAGCGTGCTGGGGCGCTTGCTCAGCGTCCGGCCCAGTTTCAGTAGTGGTGCGATCATGGAATTGATGCTCGAAACGGCTGATGGACACATCATTACGATGGGCATCAATCACATGCAGTATGTCCGCGCGCTGGAAGTTCCGTCTGATCTGGTCAAACGCCCGACGCTGCGCTGGCTGCTGGAAACCAACCGTCCTGGCGCGCAGCGCATCGAACTGAATTACCTGACCGGGGGCATGAACTGGCGGGCGGAATACAACCTGCTGCTCAGTGCGGGCAACACGTCTTTTGATCTGAACGGTTGGATTACGCTGGATAACAGCAGTGGCCGCGCTTACCAGGATGCTCAGGTCAAACTGGTTGCCGGGGACTTGCAGCGCCAGCGCCGCCCGCAGCCTCAGCGCCAGTTAGGTGTACAGCACTTTGTCTCATATGCCCGGATGCCCGACCCTGTTGAGCAGCGCGAGGTTTTTGAGTACCAGCTTTACGCCGTGCAGCGCCCGGTCACGCTGGCACAGAACGAAACTAAGCAGATTGAGTTTCTCAATGTTGGCGGCGTGCCCGCGCGTACCCTCTACGTCATGCGTCCGATCTACCCCTGGAACGGTTACGGCAACAGGGTGCAGTCCAGTGCTGTCGCCTGGGAGGCAGAGGAGAGCGCCGTGCAGACCTGGCTGGAATTCAGCACAGGCGTTGAGAACGGCATTGGCAAAGATCTGCCCGCTGGCGATCTGCGCGCCTATCAACTGGACAGCGATGGCGCGCCTGTCCTCATTGGAGAGAGCAGCATTGACCACACCCCAACGGGCGAGCGCATCCGCATCGAACTGGGCAAAGCCTTCGATCTGCGGGGCGAACGCAAGCAGACGCAGTATCGGCAGGCTGGCAAAGGCATTCTGGAAGAGACGTTCGAGATTCGCATCCGTAACCAGAAGGACAATGAGACCGTAACCGTAGCGGTGCATGAGCGCCTGTTCCGCTGGCAGAACTGGACGATCACGACTGCATCCCATTCCTACACGACTCTCAACGCCTGGACAGTTGCTTTCGACGTCAGCGTGCCTGCTGGCGGCGAAACGGTATTGAGCTACACGGTGCGCTACACCGAGGTGTGATCTTTATTGACCCTTTAAAAACCACTATGGACTATTCTGGCAGCCTCTGATATGCTCTTTCCCTGGTAGCTGCCGGAGTTTCGTTCAATCAGTCTTGTACACCGTACAGCCATGAGAAGGCAAAACAAACACATGTCAGCACGTTACAATGCCTGTGGCCCGGTGGAAACCGGCACAGGCGACCTGAGGATGGAGCGGATGGAAGGCTGGGCACGCGCGGAATGGATGCCGCGTTTCCCGGATGCCGCATTCAACTGCTACCTGACGAACCAGACCTGTGTGCATCAGGGCGCGCTCAGCCGCTATGACCGGACACAGGCGCTGCCGGGGGATGTTCACTTCGCGGGGTATGACGCGCTCGATTGCGACATCCTGGCCGAGGTGAGCGCCTATGACTATGACGGTGAACCGGCCTATCGCACGGGCGCATATGCCTACCGCTTCGAGCGGGAAGGCGTGACCGTCGAGGTGCTGGTGATGTCGGCACATTATGCCGACGACGGCTATCACTATGTCACGATGGTTTGCTGCGCGGAGGAATTCCTGCCCGTGTGGCACGCGTTCGCTAACGAGTGCCATCGGCTGGTCTATGCGCTGACGCCGGAGAACGAGGTGATCATCATCGGCGGGCATCGCCATGCCTTCGTGCCGACCGTGAATTGGGACGAGGTCATTCTGCCGCCCGCGCTCAAAGATGACCTGATGACCGATGTTGAGTCGTTCTTCACCAAAGGCGTGCAGGTCTATCAGCGGCTGAAGCTCAAGCCATTCCGCAAGCTGCTGCTGGCGGGCGTGCCGGGAACGGGCAAGACGATGCTGTGTTCCGCACTGGCAAAATGGGCGCTGGCGCAGGGCTACCTGGTGATCTATGTCTCCAGCGCGCAGCGGGAGCCGGGGCAGCAGCACGGCGCGACCTTCGACAAGATCGAGCAGGCGCTGTCAATCGCGGCCAACTCCGCGCTGCCTTCGATGATCCTGCTGGAAGAGCTGGACGCCTA
>JAEUQX010000327.1 GCA_016788625.1 Anaerolineae bacterium | reverse complement strand
GCGACGCTTGACCAGCTTTTTGAGCGTGTATTCAGAGACTTGCCACCAGAGCAGAAGAAACAGCTTAAACAACGATATGCTAACGAAGGAGCGATTGCTTCAGCCTCGCAGCGGGTACGTGCCATCTGCATGGATTTGATCGACCACTATGAAACGCATATCGCGCCCAACGGTTTTAAGGCGCAGGTCGTCGCTCATGATCGCGCCACCGCGATGCGCTACTATCGCACCCTGATTGACCTCAATGCGCCGGAATGTGCGCTGGTGATGTCGCCTGCACCGGATGATGGACAGCGCTCGGACTGGCTGCCTTATGCCGCTGAGTCACGCGACCAGGAAGACATTAAGGCGCGTTTTCTCAAACCGGATGATCCGCTCAAGATCGTCGTCGTATGTGATATGTGGCTGACGGGCTTTGATGCGCCGATTGAACAGGTAATGTATCTGGATAGTCCGTTACGTGAACACAACCTGCTTCAAGCGATTGCGCGTGTCAATCGCACGATGGTCGGTAAAGGCTATGGGCTGGTGGTCGATTACTGGGGTATCGCCGCTGATTTGCGTGCCGCGCTGGAGATGTTCAATCCCGAAGATGTGGCCGGTATTCTGAAGCCCATTAACGATGAGCAACAGCTTGCCGAGCGTCACCGGGAAGCGATGCGCTTTTTCGCGCTCGTGGATCGCGATGATCTGTATGCCTGTATTGCGCTGTTGGAACTGGAAGACATCCGTGCCCAATTTGACATTGCTTTCCGCAACTTCTCACAGGTGATGGATATGGTGATGCCTGACCCGGCAGCCAATCCCTATCGCGGCGATCTGGCATGGTTGGGCAAAGTCCGCATGGCGGCACGGAACACCTACCGGGATGAGTCGTTTGAGCTGTCACCACTGGGCGAAAAAGTCCGTCGGCTGATTGACGACCACATCCGCGCTGGTCAGATGGAACACCTGCTGCAAGAACCAATTTCCGTGCTGGATACAAAATTCATTCATTATGTTGAGAGCATCAGCGATCCACGCGGCAAGGCGCAGGAGGTCGAACACGCTGTCCGCCACGAAATCCGCGTTCGTATGGAGGAAAATCCGGTTGCTTATGACTCTTTGCGCCAGCGACTTGAAGCCTTGATAGAGGCACATCGCCAGCAGCGGCTTTCCGACCTTGAGCTGTTGATGGAAGAACTCAAATTACGCGATGATCTGGTTGAGATGCAGCAGCGGGATGTCGGTTTAGGGTTGGAAGTCTATGAAAAGCCCTTCTATGACCGGTTGCAAACGGTTTTGCCCGAAGATGTCTCCGACGAAGTGCTGGCAACACTCGCCCGCGATGTGGTCAAAAAGCTGAACGAACTCGCCGTCATCGACTGGACTGCCCGTGAAGATATCAAGCGTCACATGCGTCAGCAGGTCAAGGGCATTCTTCGCAAAACACCTATTCCAGCCAATGAATTGAATGCAACAACCACCGCGCTGGTCAAGCTGGCTGAGAACTGGATTACACCGTGAGTGTAGGACCGTTAACGCGAAGCCACTCCCGGCGCTCTTCATAATCGGCAATGATTGATCCAACCCGATCCCAGAATTTAGGCGAGTGTTCAGGGACGGAGAGGTGACACAGTTCATGCACGACCAGATAATCAATGATCTGAATCGGAGCCATGATTAAGCGCCAATTCAGATGCACCGCGCCGCGTGGTGTGCAGCTTCCCCAGCGCCGATCCATATCCATTACCTTGATTTCCGCCGGTTGCAGGTTCAAACGATCTGCATAAGTATGCACCTGCTCCGTTAACTTACCTTCGGCTCGCTGTTTATACCATACACGGAATAACTCACGGATGGTGTTCTGACGATCCCAGATTTTCAATTCGGGTGGCACTGTCACTTCAAAGGTACTGTTTCGCATGACCAGCAGAGGGCGGCGTTCAGCGCGTTCAGAGACAACCAGCGTATACTGCCGTCCGACGTACAAAAACTTTTCACCCGATACAAATTCTTTTTTGGAGGGAGGCGCTTCAATCGACGCGATAGCATCGAGTTTTTCCATGACCCAGCGCCCTTTTTGTTGCAGCACCTGTTCAACCGCCTGGTCACTCATACCAACCGGGGCAGTCACTTCAACGCCATGTTCAAACTCCACTGTGATTTTCACG
>JAEUQX010000159.1 GCA_016788625.1 Anaerolineae bacterium | reverse complement strand
TAGCAAGGCACTGACGACGCTTGGTAACTCGGTACGTTTCTTGTCGATGGTGGGCAGCGATACGGCGCGAATACTGGTGCGCGCGGCGCTGGAAAAGGACGGAATCAACGGCAAGTACGTCATAGATGGCCTGGAGACGACGCCGCAGTCGGCCATTCTGTACGACCGGAATGGTACGCGCCAAATCAATGTGGACTTGAAGGATATACAAGAACGCGCCTATCCCCAGGTATTGTTTGAACAGGCGCTGAATGGCTGTTCGATCGCCATCCTAAGCAACATTAATTTCTCACGCCCTTTCCTTGAAGCCGCCAAGCGCGCGGGAAAAACCGTGGTGACTGATGTTCATGCGATTTCGAATATTGAAGACGATTATAACCGTGACTATATGGCGGCAGCGGACATCCTCTTCATGAGCCACGAGTTACTGCCTACCTCGCCGGAAGATTGGGCACGATGGGTGATGCATCGTTATGGCACGGAGGTTGTGGTGATTGGGTTAGGGGCAGACGGAGCGTTGTTGGGCGTAAAGAGCCACCATCATGTTGAACGTGTGCCCGCCATGCGGACGCGCCCGGTCGTGAATACGATTGGGGCAGGGGATGCGCTGCTTTCTGCATTTGTGCATGTTTACAACCAGACTCGCAATCCATATGACGCAATTCGCAGGGCGATGGTGTATGCGTCGTACAAGATTGGGGCGGCCAGCGCTGCCGATGGTTTCCTGTCGCAGGACGCATTTGATGACCTGTGTCGACAGGCGCATATCACTGTGTGAAGCGCTGCCCTGGGTAGCAGCGCACGGTGTTTTTTTCAATCGCATTTGATTTCGCGGGTTTTCCTGAAACCCCTAGAGTAGACAGGGTAAGATGATGAACCGGAACGATGTGATCAACGCTGTCCGCCAACACCCGGATGTATCGGTGCTGATTGTGGGCGCGGGGATCAACGGGATTGGCACATTTCGTGACTTAGCGGCGCAAGGAGTGGATGTGCTCCTGGTTGATAAGGGTGACTTCTGCTCTGGCGCGAGCGCGGCCTCTTCGCACATGGCGCACGGCGGGCTGCGCTACCTGGAGAACGCTGAGTTCCGCTTGGTGCGTGAGGCGCTGCACGAACGCAACCGGATGTTGATCAACGCGCCGCAGTATGTCAAGCCGCTGCCAACGACCATCCCGATCTTTAGTTGGTTCTCCGGCACGCTGAACGCGCCGCTTAAGTTTTTGAACCTGCGCGACAAACCAGGCGAACGTGGTGCTTTCATCATCAAGATCGGTCTGACCATGTATGACTGGTTCACGCGCAGCAGTCGGGTGATGCCAACACACCGCTTCGCGTCTCGTGCGGCATCGTTGCTGGCCCGCCCGCAGATTAACCGCGAGATCATCTGTACGGCGACCTATTACGATGCCTGGATGGCAGTACCGGAGCGTATCTGCGTCGAGCTGATTCTGGATGCCGAGGCGGATAACCCGCAGGCACGAGCGCTGAACTATGTCCGTGTTGATGGCGCGGATGGCGACACCGTAACCCTGCGTGACGAGCTGAGCGGCGATACCCTGAAGGTGAAGCCGAAGATCGTAATCAACGCGGCTGGGCCTTGGATTGATCTGGCGAACCGAGCGATGCGCCAGGAGACAAACTTCATCGGCGGAACAAAAGGCTCGCATATTGTCATTGATCACCCTGAACTGCATCAGGCCACGCTGGGACATGAAATGTTCTTCGAGAATAAGGATGGGCGTATCTGCCTGTTCTTCCCACTGTTTGACAAGGTGTTGGCCGGGACGACCGACATCCGCAGTGACGAACCGGAAACCCACTGCACAGATCAAGAGATTGACTACATGCTCGAACTGATCAACCGCGTTTTTCCGAACATGAAGGTTGATCGTTCGCATATCGTATTCCACTTCTCTGGCGTCCGCCCGCTGCCGAGCAGCAAAGCCTCGTTGACCGGGCAGATCAGTCGTGACCACAGTATCCAGACGGTTGAACAGCCTGCGGGATTGCGTTTTCCGATTCTGTCCCTGGTGGGTGGTAAATGGACGACCTATCGCGCATTTGCGGAACAAACGGCAGATGTTGTCCTCAAACGCCTTGGACGGCAGCGCAAGGGTGATACGCGAAAGACCCCGATTGGGGGCGGGCGCAATTATCCCGATGGTGAGCGCGCCCAACAGCAGTGGATCGCAGATGTAGCGCTGAAGACCGGCGTGAGCGCGGAACGGGTGCAGACTCTCTTCACCCGCTATGGCACTCGTGCCGCAGAAGTTGCCGGATACATCAGCGCTGGAACGGATTCGCCGCTGAAGACTAAGGCAGACTACAGCCGTCGCGAAATCATGTTCCTGGCTGAGCGCGAAAAGATCGTCCACCTTGATGATCTGATTTTGCGACGTTCAATGCTGGGCATGTTGGGTTTCGTGACGGGCGAGATGCTGCTCGAATTGGCGGATGTTCTGACTGGCATTTTCGGTTGGTCGGCGCAGCAGACCGAAAACGAGGTGCGGCGTACAGCGGAAATTCTGCAAACGCGGCATGGCGTGAAAGCGGAGCGGCTGACACTGCCGGAAGCACTGCGATAAACAGCAGTCGAGAGGGGGACGTTATGGGAAGCAACATCGAGCGTGCGACGGTGCTGGCGGAGCATTACCATAAGACCTATGATCTTGCTCATCTCATCTGGGGCGACCGCAACCGAACGTTCCTCCTTCTCCTGGTTGTTACCAGCCTTGGTGCATTCATCAATCTGCCACAGCCCGTGGGCGCATCTGTGATCGGCAACGCCAGTGTTGCGTCCGAACTGGTTGTCAATGTGATTGCGCGGTTTCTCGATCTCGATCCTGCTGTTACCGACACGCTGAAGAGTTCGATTACAGGGAATCTCCTGCGGTTGGCGTTTGATGCGGCGGTGTTCTACCTGTTGGCAACGCTCAATCACCGCACTGACCAATTGAATCGACACTATGACTACCTGAGTCGGCTCGAAGACGACATTCGAGCCGACCTGAGCATCAGCAATGACTCGATGACCTTCGCGCGAGAAGGCAAGCACTATGATGCGAAGCGAGGCTGGTTTTCCAGGGTTGTCGGCAAACTTTATGCAGCGCTGCTTGCTCTCATCATCGCGGCGTACATCATCCTGAAGTATCAGGGGCTGGACCTGGCGACTGCTGTGCAGACGAATCTGCCTGATCTGCTGGTCAACCTGGCTGGCAGCGCGATTATTCTGACAGCGCTGCTCGCTTATGTAACCCCATCGCTTCGGCCACTGTTCAAATGGCTGAGACTGGTGCGGTAAGGCCTTGAGCGAAACGTGACGATCAGTATTGACATCTGCCCGAATTGGCGTTAATCTCATGCGCGATTATCTGGTACGGCAGATATTCTTTTAAAGTCAAATGGTTAAGCGCTTAACTAGTGAATTGTTCTGAAAACGTGGCACTTTTTCTATGACAACATTGCAGGATGTTGCCAGACTGGCGGGTGTTTCGACGGCTACGGTATCAAAGGTGCTGTCGAATACGCCATATTTCTCTGAAGTAACGCGGACGAAGGTGATGCAGGCGGTTGAGGAATTGGGATATGTCCCCAATCTCGCAGCACGCGCGCTGTCTTCGGGCAAGACGTGTATCATTGCTGTCGTGTTCCCGTATGTCTACGACGCGATTTTCACCGATCCGCTGGTGCTGCGCATCCTGGAAGGCATCGAAGCCGAGTGCAAGAAGGTCGGTTATAACATCCTGCTCAGCACACCACGCCTGACGTCTGCTGGCCCGGACAAACACTATCAGCGCCTGATTACGAGCGGTTATATTGATGGGGTAATCGCGCTCGACAACGTGCCATTCGCATCGGTGATCGAGCCTGTCACCAAGAAGTCTATCCCGGCAGTCGCGATTGGCTATTATGACACCGAGTACTGCGTGCGAAGTGACGATTATTCTGGCGCGTTGCAGATGATGGAGCATGTGGCCGGGTTAGGACACAAGCGAATCGGCATCATCGCAGTACCGGAAAACCTGCACTATTCAATACAACATCGGCTGGCTGGGCTGCGCGCTGGAGCGGAGTTGGCTGGTTTGGATTTCAATCTCCTGCCCCGTGCCGATGGTGATTTTTCCACGCTGAGCGGGTCAGCCTGTGCCGCGCGATTGTTGGCAGTGCATCCTGACCTGACGGCCGTTATCTGCCTGAATGATCGTATGGCAATGGGTGTTATCCAGTACGCCCGGGGTATTGGGCTGGATGTACCCAATCGCCTGAGCGTTGTTGGTTACGATGATATTCCGATGGCGGCTGCTTTTTCCCCGCCGATTACTACAATTGATCAGCGGGCACCGGAACTGGGGCGGGCGGCAGCGCGGATGCTGCTGAGCATCTTCGATCACCGGTCACCATCCTCGGTGCAGATTCCAACTAGTTTAGTCGTCCGACAATCATCGTCAGTGGCGGACCAATCGAACACCGAAAGGGGGTGATGCCGGGCACAGGTTCCTGTAGCGAATTTGCAACCCATACATGTCCAAACTGTCTAGAGGAGAGAATCGATAATGTCTAAACGCAGTTTGTTGATTGTTCTGTTAGCGATCTTCGTTGTGTCACTCTCGCTGCCGCTGATTTCCAGCGCGCAGGACGGTGTCGAACTCCGCTGGCGCACGCGCCCGGACAACCAGGCCGAAATTGACGTGTACAGCGCGGCCAGCGCCACCATCGACGAAGCCTGGGACGGCGTAACACTGGTCTACGAACCGGGCGGAAGCGAAGGCGCGGGTTACCAGGATGTGCTGATTTCGGAAATCGAAGCGGGCACGGCTCCTGACGTCTTCTGGATTCCGGGGACGGATGTTGCGCGTTTTGCCAAGTCTGGTCTGATCCTCAACCTGGCTGACCTGGCTGCGGAAGATGCCGATTTCAATGCCGCTGACTTCTATGCTGGCCCGATGGGCTTCCTGCAGACCAGCATCGCGGAAGGCGAAGATGCGCTGTGGGGTCTGCCCCGCGACGTGTCGGCATTCGCGATTTACTACAATGCCGACCTCTTTGATGAAGCCGGCCTGCCTTATCCCGGTGGCGACGACTGGAACTGGGAACGTTTTGCGGAAGCTGCCAATGCGATCAATGACCTGGGCGACGACATCGTTGGCTTCGGCATGAACGCCTGGTGGGCGAACTGGGGCTACTTCATCAATTCGGCTGGCAGCAGCTTCTTCAACGAAGATTACACGGGCTGCGGTCTGAACAATGAAGCGACCGTCGTGGGTCTGGAAGCGGCCAAGGGGCTGTTCGACAGCGGCGCGGCGCTGCCCTGGGGCACGGACTCTGAACCGCCGTTCCTGGCGGGTCAGCTCGGTATGTTCATGAATGGCCGTTGGGCGACCCCTGGCACAATTGCCAACGCCGACTTCAATTGGAACGTTGCGCCGCTGCCCGTTGGTCCTTCGGGCAAGGCGACGAACTGGCTGTTCTGGGGCGCGTATGTGGTCAACGCCAATACCGCTCACCCGGCGGAAGCCTGGGATCTGGTCACTCGTCTGACCAGCGCGGAAATCCAGGGTCAGATCGCCAGCCTGGGTGCCAACATCCCTAGCCGCGCGACCGAAGCTGCGATTGAGCTGTTCCTGGGCACGCTGCCCGACAGCGGTGTGAACAACCAGGCCTTCGTTGACGGCACGACTTCGGAAGATGTCCGCACCGAAGCGCCTCTGTTCAACGGCGACTGGCCGGCGATTGATCAGGCTTACGGCACGGGCGTGAACGCCGTGTTCAATGGCGAGATCACCGCGCAGGAATTCGCAGACACGATTTGCGACCAGGTTGCTGCTAACTTCGGTTCGTAATCTGATCGTCTAAGTTAGTGCAGAGGGGCAGGGAGCTAGACACTTCTTGCCCCTTTTCAAATCAAAATGTGTTCATAGCGAATGGATGTTTTATGGCGACTTTTAACCCGGCTTTGAGCAGGACAGCGACGCCCCCTCCTCCGAACACCTCACTTATCGTTTACGCCAGTATTGCGGTCAATCTCTTGATCGCAATCGTGTGCGTCATTCTGGCAGCCAACATTTTCGGTATTCAGGAGTCGACGGCCGCGGGGACGCCCGCGCTGGAGCAATTGGTGCGGTTGGGACGCCCGGTCATCGTATTTGTCGGCTTAATCGCGCTTGTCCCGGCGATCATTGCCGTCTACAGCACCTTCAACCTGCTGCGCCGCCAGAATGCCGGACGCTATTCCGCGCTCATTCTGCAATTTTTGGGGATAGTTATTGCTGCCGTTGCCATGATTCACCTTTGGGGTGTATTTCAGAGCTTCGAAGTGGTTGTCGATGGTATTGTGCAGAATTCTTTGCTGCTGCTTGGCTTCGCGGTCGCTTATGCGTTGTACTGGATAGGCAACAAGCTCGGTGATCGCAACCCCTGGAGCGGGCGGCTGACGACGGCAGCACTGGCCCTGGGCACGCTGACGTTCATCGTGATTGTCTTCGTGGTCAATATTCTCACGGCTGCCAACAGCGTCTTGAGCGCCTATGGCAATCCGCTCACATGGGTGATGACCTTTCTGGCGATCGCCTTGATGTGGTTGTTCATCAAATTGCTGCGACTTGGGCTGTACTTTGGCGAGACACAAGATCAGTTGGTGGCCTGGCAGGGCTGGATGATGCTCGCGCCAAACATCATCGGCTTCCTGTTTTTCTTCGCCGGCCCACTGCTGCTCTCGTTCTACCTGAGTTTCACGAACAGCACCGTAGGGCGGGTGCCGGAATTCATCGGCCTGCAAAATTACGGTGATGCGATTGCGCTGGAATTTCAGTGGAAAGATGATGTCGAAGCGCCCGCGCAGAGCGTGATGTCGTTCGGCTATACCCCATTGGGCGAATTGTCACTGGGCGAACGCACGCTGGTGGTTGGCGCGAAGGATCGCCTGTTCTGGTTGAGCCTGCGAAACACCGTATTGTTCTGTCTGCTGCTCGTGCCGCTCGCGGTTATTCCGGCGCTTTTCCTGGCGCTCATTCTGAACTCGCACCTGCCGGGCGTGAACATCTTCCGCGCGATCTACTTCCTGCCTTCTGTAGCGGCGGTGGTCGGCACAGCGCTGATCTGGCGCTGGTTGTATCACCCCACGATAGGTTTTATCAACTATGCCATCACGCAGATGGTCAACGGCCTGAACGGTATCGGCTTCCAGCTGACTGACCCGCAGATCGAGTGGTTGACTGGGCCGGGTGTGGTGTTGTACTCGATGGTGCTGCTTTCCGCCTGGCAGGTGATTGGCTTCAATACGGTGCTGTTCCTGGCGGGTTTACAGGGCATCCCGAAAGATCTTTACGAGGCGTCCTCGATTGATGGCGCGAACCGCTGGCAGACGCTGCGTTTTATGACGCTGCCGATGCTCGCGCCGACCACGTTCTTTGTCGTCATCACCACCGTGATCACGGGGTTACAGGTTTTCAACGAGCCGTATGCGCTGTTCCCGTCTCGGCCTATCCCTGAAAACGCGACTACAGCAGTTTACTACCTGTATAACCAGGGTTTCTTCCGCTTCAACTTTGGTTATGCATCGTCCATCGCCTGGGTGTTGTTCGCGTTGATCTTTGGTATGACGCTCATCCAGTTCCGCCTGCAGCGGTCGAACGCTTACGAAGGGTAGGCTGATCATGACACCTAAAAAGCAGAGCACACTGCGCATCTGGCTGCCGCGTTTGCTGGCCTACGTCCTGTTGTCAGCATTTGCCTTTATCATGTTGTTCCCGTTCACATATATGTTGATGACTTCGTTCAAGGACTCGACAGATGTGTTTACCTCACCGCCCCGCCTGCTGCCCTACAGCCCGGTGACGATAGATTTTGACGGGCAAAGCGTGCCGAAGTATGAATTCGTTGTGGATGGTGTGCAGCGCAGCATGGTATTGGTCGAAGGTGAACGTGTGAACTTCGGCTTCTTCACAACGGTGGATAAGCTCAATGCCGATGCACCCCGTGACAGCGTCATTGCTGTTCAACTGCCGATTGACTCCGCAGTCGAGACGGGGCAGCAAGTGACCGTAAAAGACGCGGCGGGCGCCGACAAGGCATTCGATCTCTATACCGTGACCGTGGATGGGGTAGAACAGGAACTGGCATTGGCCTATCGCGGCGCGCTGGACAAGTTCATTGACCCCTCTGACCCGGCCGTGTTCACCTACGCCGTCGCGCGTACCGCAAAAGCGTCAGAGAGCGTCGAATTTCAGACCGAGAACTATACCCGCGCGTTTGGCGAACTTAACCTCAATCGGGCACTGATCAACACCACGATTGTGACGTTGGGCGTGGTTGCCGGGCAGCTCGTTACGTCGATCTTCGGCGGCTATGCTTTCTCGCGCATTCCATTTCGAGGACGCGATACACTGTTCCTGGTCTACCTCGGTTCCATCATGATCCCGTTCGTCGTGCTGATCATTCCGATGTATCGCCTGATGGTGGTGATTGGTTGGGAAAACCGCATTGTGTCGCTGATTGTGCCCTGGATTTTCACGGCCTATGGCACATTTCTCATCCGCCAGTTCTTCATCACCATTCCGAAGGATATTGAAGAAGCCGCTCTGATGGATGGCGCCAGCCGTTTGCGTATTCTGTGGACGATCTTCGTGCCGCTCAGCCGTCCGGCGATTGCGACGCTGGCGATCTTCTCTTTCCTCTACGCCTGGAACAGTTTCCTCTGGCCGCTGTTGATCATTGGCGAGGGTAACACGACCAACCATGTCCTGACGCTCTCGATGATTCGCCTGAGCAACGCCTTTGCTGACCAACCTAATCTGGTGCTGACGGGTGCGGCTGTGGCGATTCTGCCACCGATCATCGTCTTCATTCTGGCGCAGCGTTACTTTGTTGAGGGTATCGCCAACACAGGGCTGAAGTAGGACATCGTCAGATCAATTCAGTTTCCAAAACCCGCAGCGCTGCGGGTTTTTAATTCGGTTATGCTTAAGTAAACATTGAGATAGAACCTATAAACGTTATCGTGTTCTAACGGTGGCGATGTGCAACACGGCTAAAATAGCACTATAGTACATTGATCATGAATTGATAATCCATAAACAAAGCGTATAGGAGCGTGGTTGTGGTCTCCAGAATGCTTCGTGTTCTGAGTGTTTTCGTGTTGTTTGTCGCCAGTTTTGCGAGCCTTTCGTCGGTGGATGCACGACCGTATGTCCGGCTGCAGATTGAGGCGATAGGCGTATCATCGAGTATCATCACCTTC
>JAEUQX010000158.1 GCA_016788625.1 Anaerolineae bacterium | reverse complement strand
TCGCGGTAAAAGCGGATGTGGTGGCGCGAGACCTGGCGGTCATCCAGCGGTAAGTCGCAATGCTCATCGCGCCCTGCCACGACCGAATCTTGCATCATCGGCCAGGGGTAGGCGGGCTGGTTTTCCGTTTGGATGATGAGGATTGGACGTTCAGATTCAGCTCGGCTCATGAAAACACTGCTCCCTTAGTGGACGGCATATTCCTTAGATTAAGGATAATCATTTTGCATGTTAACCGCTAGAGGTCGCTATCGGCACGGACTCCGACTCAACCAGTCCTACCCACAGCCCTTGATCGGGAAATAGGATCTGGGTGGCGCCGTTTTGCAGCCCAACGACACCCGGCGATGTGTTGCGATAGTAGGCCTTGACGATGTTCTGTCCGATGCCTAACCCCAGGCTGCCGATGCGCTCATATGGGATGATCTCGTGATGCACGCAGCTCTGGCGTGGGCCCAGCAGTCGAATATCATCTTCCGGCACGGGGCCGCCGCCGCCCGCGCCAAACGCCTGAGGATTCGCACTATTGAAGACGATTCCTAGCCCATTGAAGCCAGCATCGCCGATCTGCACCTGATCGGGGTTGTAGAAAATCGCGACGGTCCCAATCGACCGATTGGTGATGACGACCTCAACATCCAGGTTCTGTCCCGACTGGTTGGGCAGAGGGGATGAGCGCACCTTGATTGTCAGCGCCTCATCATTGGCTTGTCTGCCGATGAGCGATTGATGCTCCGCGCGCTGCTCCCCGGATCGCAGCCATTCGCAGCGAATGCTCTCATCCGCGCCTGGCACGAGCGAGGGCAGGACGTTGGGCAGGAACCCCGGCCCGGCGAACACTGCCAGCGAGACCAGCAGGAATATCGCGACCAGCGTATTCGGATTGGCGGAACGGCGAAAAAAACCAAACACGTCAGGGCAGCTCCTGGTAGTGACGCGTCACCGCATCAACGATGTGCGCCGGGTCAATCTGCCCTATATTGTGCCACAAAATGCCCGAATCGTGCCCGCGAAACCAGGTATATTGGCGGCGAATGAAATCATGTGTGGCGTGTTTCGTCTCGGTCACGGCGGTTTCCAGAGGCGCACCGTCGAGTATATGCGCGGCGAGCTGCGCGTAACCCAGGCCGCTCATGGAGGGCAGCTTGCGGTCGTAGCCTCGGTCGAGCAACGCACGCACCTCATCCAAAAATCTGGCTTGCATCATCTGATCGACTCGTGTATCAGCGCGGGCATAGAGCAGGTCGCGTTCGAGCGTCAGTCCGTGTGTGATGACGCGAAAGGGTGGGGGGCGTTTGCGCTGGAGTTCGCTCATCTGCTGTCCCGTTAAGATGCAGACTTCGAGCGCACGAATGACGCGCCGCACATTACGATGATCGATCTGCGCGGCGGCGGTAGGGTCAAGCTGTGCCAGTCGTTCGTGCAGCGCTGGGCTGCCATGTTCAGCCGCGAAGGTTTCCAGCTCGGCGCGCAGGGTGTCATCCGGCGGCACTTCTGGGATCGACCAGCCCTCGGCCACCGCAGTGATGTACTGCCCGGTGCCGCCGACCAGCATCGGCAGTCTGCCGCGCTGATGCACCGCATCGATGACCTCATAGGCCGTCCGCTGATAGGTAGCCAGCGCCAGCCGTTCATCGGGATCGACAATATCAAACAGGTGGTGGGGAACAGTGGCGAACTGTTCTGGTGTGGGTTTGGCCGTGCCAATGTCCATCTGCCGGTAGACCTGACGACTGTCTGCGCCGATGATCTCGCCATTCAGTCGTCGTGCAATCTGAATAGCCAGATCGGTCTTGCCGGAGGAAGTCGGACCAAGGATGACCAGCAGTGATTTTTCACCAGCCAAGGGCATCCTCAATCTGCTCAATGATTGGCTGCCCGGATTTGGGAATAGCAACGGCGATGACGTCGATGCGCCAATTGGTGTTCTCTAGGTCGTGCTCACTCAGATAGGTCTGGGCAGAGGCAGCGAGCTTGGCGCGTTTGCGCGGCGTGATGCTTTCGAATGCGCTTTCCGTGTCTGCGGCGTGTCGGCTGCGAACTTCGACGAAGACGATGGTTGCGTCGCGCTGCGCCACGATGTCTATTTCACCGTGCTTGCAGTGCCAATTCGTGGTCAGGATGCGATACCCGCGCGCCTGGAGGTATGCCGCAGCGAGCGCTTCATTCTGCTGACCGAAAGGGTGACGGGGGTCTGCCATAGCGCGGTAAGAGAGGGGAGCGGCAGTGCGCTCCCTACTGAACCTAGATGCGCTGTGGCGGGAATGTTTCCCGGTACATTTGCATCGCGCTCATGATGGCCGTGCGCGCTTCTGCCGCGCCGACCCACCCGTGACTATCGACCTGTGCACCCTGCAACTGCTTGTAGGTGATGAAGAAATGCTCGACTGCTTTGGGATAGTGCTTCGGCAGATCTTCCATGTTCAGATAGTCTTCGTAGTGCGGGTCGGTGGATGGCACGGCCAGCACCTTGTCGTCGTTCTGCCCCTTGTCCACCAGGCGCAGCATTCCGATGGGGCGCGCTTCGATCACGCAGCCCGGAAATGAAGGTTCCTCCATCATGACCAGTACGTCAAGCGGGTCGCCATCGCCGTAATAGGTCTGCGGGATGAATCCATAGTCGCCAGGGTAGTACAGGGGGCTATACAGCACGCGATCCAGTTTGATCACGCCTGCTGACTTACTGTATTCATATTTATTGTGGCCGCCCTTGGGTACTTCCACAACGACGTAGATGACATCGGGCGGGGTAGGGCCGCTGGAGAGGTTGTGCCATAGGTGGGTCATAGGCTTCCCGATCTTGGTAAGTGATGACGATGCTAGTAGTGTATCACATCACCAGCGCGATGACCGCAGCGGAGAATCAATGAATGTGGGGCGAAGCCGCGCCTCGCCCCATTATCACCCACTTATTAGAACGGGGGATTTGTGGCCAGCAGCGGCGCGATCACCAGTGAGACAATCGCCAGGAGCTTGAGCAGAATGTTCAGTGATGGCCCTGATGTATCTTTGAAGGGGTCACCAACCGTGTCACCCACTACTGTGGCCTTGTGCGCGTCGCTGCGCTTGCCGCCCAGGTGCCCGCGTTCGATGTATTTCTTGGCGTTATCCCAGGCACCGCCAGCGTTCGCCATCATCACAGCCAGCATGAACGCCGAAATCAGCGAGCCGAGCAGCACCCCGACCAGCGTGTAGATGTCCACGTAACGGGCCAGTTCGTTGCCGCGCCCCAGCACGACCAGCAGCGCAATGCCGGCAGGCACCGCCACCGCGATGATGCCCGGCAGGAGCATCTGACGAATCGCGCTCCGGGTGCTGATGCCCACGCAGGCTTCATAATCCGGGTCGGCTTTGCCCTCCATCAGCCCTGGGATTTCCTTGAACTGTCGGCGCACCTCGACCACGATTTCCTGCGCGGCCTTGCCCACCGCCAGCATGGTCAGCGAACTGAAGATGAAGGGCAGCATTGCGCCAATCATCAAGCCGGTAGGCAGATGCGGGTCGAGGATGCTGACCTGTGGATTAATGCCCGTCGCGCTGACGAACGCAGAAATCAACGCCAAAGCGGTCATTACTGCACTGCCGATGGCGAAGCCCTTGCCCGTTGCGGCTGTTGTGTTGCCGAGGCTGTCAAGCGCGTCGGTGCGCTCGCGGACATGCTCGCCCAAGCCGGCCATTTCCGCGATGCCGCCCGCGTTATCCGCTACCGGGCCATAGGCGTCTGTCGCCAGGGTAATACCCAGCGTCGCCAGCATCCCGACTGCCGCCATTGCCACGCCGTAAAGGCCAGCGGAGCCGACCGCGACGAGGGTTGCAAGCACGACGATGAGGACGGGTGCAGCGGTGCTTTCCATGCCGACGGCCAGCCCGCGAATGATCACGATGGCCGGGCCGCTGACCGAGCTTTCTGCCAGGATGCGCGTGGGTTTGTAGATGTCCGAGGTGAAATACTCAGTTGCGTAGCCGATCGCAACTCCCGCCACCAGGCCGCTGATCGTGGCGATCACCACGCCAATGCCCAGGTCGAGCGCCAAGCCGAGTACCAGGATTGCCAGCGCGACCAGACCGCTGGCGCTGTAGACGCCCAGCCGCAGACTGCCGAGGAGGCTTTCCTGTGAAGCCTCCTCCTTCGTCCGAACCAGGTAGGTGCAGCCCATGCCGATCAGCAGACCGGCTGCTGCCACCAGTATCGGGAAGGCCTGCGCGGCGCCGACTTTTTCCGCAGCGATGCCCGCCGTACCCAGCGAAGCAATCGCAATTGCCGCGATGATCGAACTGGCATAGCTCTCAAACAGGTCAGACCCCATGCCCGCCACATCGCCGACGTTGTCGCCCACGTTGTCCGCGATCACCGCAGGATTACGTGGGTCATCTTCCGGGATGCCTGCTTCAGTTTTGCCCACCAGGTCAGCGCCGACATCCGCCGCTTTGGTGAAGATGCCACCGCCCACGCGCGCGAAAATTGCTACCGAGGTGCCGCCGAAGCCGAAGCCCGCCAGCGCGCCCGCCGCACGGGTTACGTTCTGCGGGTCGGCGTCCGCCGGGTAAATCTGACGCAGAATGAGGTACAGCATGCTCACGCCGAGCAGCGCCAGAGAGACCACCATCGTGCCCATGACGGTGCCGCTTGCAAAGGCCACGCGCAGCCCTTTGTTCAGGCTTATGGCGGCAGCGGCGGTCGTGCGCACATTGGCGCGCACTGCCACATTCATGCCGATGTAGCCTGCGACCGTTGATGCCAGCGCCCCTGCCACAAAGCATACAGCCGTCCAGGGACTCATGCCTGACCCCGGCACAGCGCTCAGAATCAGCAGAACGATGGCTACAATACCGCCGAGAATAGCGATGTAGCGATACTCGGTGCTCAGAAACGCGCTCGCGCCCTTTTGAATTGCTCCAGCGATGCGGTTCATTTTCTCGTCGCCGCTCTCTTGCGCCAGGATCCACTGCCGCGTGTAGAGCGCAAAGCCGACACCAATAATGCTGATGACCACGGCAATCCAGTTTGCGTTACTACTCAGAAAGTCCATGTTTGTTGTGACTCCGATCTTTTGTGAGAGTAAACTTGGCTCGGAGGCCTAAATATAACAACCATCCTCCAAGATGGTCTATGGTTTGTTCATCATTTGAGCTAAACTTCGGCGTATAACAGAATAAAGATTTTGGGAGGCGAAATAAAGTCAAATTTGACCGAATGTTCTTGCCCCGTTTTTGTCTTCTTTGCACACCATTGAGGGTCATGGCCACATGCGTGAACTTAATCAGACAGAGAATCTGCTCATTGTTATTGTGCTCGGTATCGCTATCGCCGGGCTGCTTTATGCCGGGTTCCTTGCCCGCCAGATCTTGGGCGAAAGTAAAGGATCGTCCAAGATGCAGGAAGTGTGGGGGTATATTCGCACAGGTGCGAATGCTTATCTGCGCTCTCAGCTTCGTATCATCGCCGTGCTGATCGTCGTGCTGGTCGTCGTGCTGTTCTTCAGCGTCTACGTCGTCAATCCGACACCGTTCGCTATCGAACACTTCTGCCCAGACATTGCGCTGCAAGCTGAGGAAACCATCGACAAGGCGGCCATCGAATCTCGCGTCGAGGCAGCCAATCCGTCGCTCGTCCAGCGTGCCAGCGAAGGGGTTGCCAGCGCTTCGAACGAGCTAACTCTGCTCAAGAATAATGCCGTCGTCTATGCCAAAGAGGGCGCGATTGTGCAGGCGGGCATCGGTAACATCGAAGGAATCGCCGCCTGCGAAACCGCGCGCACCAATATCGCTATCGGTCGCGCGGGTGCGTTCTTCATGGGCGCAATTTTCTCGGCGCTCGTTGGTTTTATCGGCATGAATATGGCTGTTCAGGGCAATGTTCGCGTTGCCGCTGCCGCTGTTGATCCCAAGCGCGGTTACGGCGATGCGCTGCGTATTGCTTATCGTTCCGGCACGATCACCGGTATGTTGACTGACGGCCTGGGGTTGTTCGGCGGTACGATCATTTTCATCCTGTTCGGCATCGCTTCGCCGGATGCGCTGCTCGGCTTCGGCTTCGGTGGTACGCTGCTTGCGCTGTTCATGCGCGTGGGCGGTGGTATCTACACTAAAGCTGCGGACGTTGGCGCGGACCTCGTCGGCAAGGTCGAAGCTGACCTGCCAGAAGATGACCCGCGTAACGCTGCGGTCATCGCTGACCTCGTGGGCGATAACGTGGGTGACTGCGCGGGCATGGCCGCGGACATCTTCGAGAGCTACGAGGTGACGATTGTTTCTGCGCTGATCCTCGGTTTGGCGCTGGCGACGTTGACCAGCAGCCCGATCTGGATTGTCTTCCCGTTGGTTGTGCGCGGTATTGGCGTGCTCAGCTCGATCATCAGCACCTATCTGGTGAAATCGACAACTGGCAAGGATGCCCTGAGCGCTATCACACGCGGTTTCTACAGCGCGGCGGTGATCAGTGTGGCGATGTTCGTCATCTTCACCGTCTTCTACATGCGTGAACCGAGCCTGAACGGTGGCAACATCGTCTGGCAGCCGCTGGCGGCAGTGGTTATCGGTATCATCCTGGCAATCGTGTTGGATAAGGTCACTGCTTACTTTACGGACACGGAACATAACCCCGTCAAGGAAATCGCTCGTAACACGCAAACCGGCCCGGCCACAACCATCCTCAGCGGTCTGGCAACCGGCATGGAAAGCAGCGTTTGGGCGATTTTGGTCATTGCGGGCAGCATCCTTGCCAGCGTTTTGATTTTTGCCCTGTTCCCGATCACGGGCGCCGATGGAAGCGTACAAGTCGTGGACACGTTCACCGCAGTTCTGTACGGCGTGGCCATGACGGGCATTGGTATGCTCACGCTGACGGGCAACAACGTCTCGATGGACACATTCGGCCCGATCTCTGACAATGCTCAGGGTATCGCGGAACTGGCGGGCGAGAGCAAGGGCGAAGCCGCCAATACGCTCAACTCACTGGACGCGGTCGGTAACACGACCAAGGCTATCACAAAGGGTATTGCCATCGGTTCAGCGGTCATCGCGGCAGTCTCGCTGTTTGGTGCGTTCCTCACCGATACGCGCGTCATTCAGATTGGCCTGGGTGTTCCCCAGGAGCAGACTGTTGCCGCCCGCGGCATCAACATTGCTGAACCGCTGGTGTTCATCGGCTTCCTGGTTGGTGGCGCGCTGATTTTCCTGTTCAGCAGCCTGCTCATCCGCTCCGTCAACCGCGCGGCCTTCCAGATGATCGGCGTCGTCCGTCGTCAACTGCGTATCCCCGGCGTGATGGAAGGTACCAAGACTCCTGACTACGCCGAGTGCGTCGATATTTCCACACGTGCTGCGCAGCGCGAACTGCTGCCGCTGGGCATCGTTGCGGTACTGACGCCAATCGTCGTCGGTTTCCTTCTGGGTGCTACCGCGCTGGGCGGCTTCCTGGCGGGTATCATCCTGGCGGGTCAGCTCATGGCTGTTTTCATGGCGAATGCAGGTGGCGCGTGGGATAATGCCAAGAAGTACATCGAGGATGGACACTTCGGTGGTAAGCGCTCTGACCCGCATAAGGCCGCTGTCGTCGGCGATACGGTTGGCGATCCATTCAAGGACACCGCTGGCCCTGCGCTCAACCCGATGATCAAGGTGGTCAATCTGGTCGCGCTGCTGGTCGCGCCGCTGGTCGTCACGGTTGCTGCGCAGAACGATGGCGGTATCAACCCCGGAATCGGCATCGCCATGCTGGTCTTGCTGGCGGTCATCGTGTGGGCCATCCTGCGAAGCAAGCGCAGTGACCCCAACACCGAGCAGATGGTCGAGACCATCGCCAAGGGCGCAGGCGACTAGATCGCCTGTCATTCCCATTTCCGAAGAATCCAACAAAAAAGGGACACGCACTGTGTCCCTTTTGAAATCCCGTGTCTATGGCTGACTGATCTATCCTGCGTTGGCGCGCGGTAGTACCTTACGGAATTTGTATCCGTATACAATCATTCCGCGTCCGCCTTCGGTCGTCAGCTTGCGTGTGACCATCTCAACGCGGTCACCAATGGCAACCTCGCCGTCGACATCGGTAAGCTGTGCGGTGATCAGCGGCCCTTCATCCAGTTTTACCAGCGCCAGCATGTACGGCGCCTGATCGTCGAAGCCCTCCGGCGTTTCCTGCACAGTAGTGAAGCTGTATATTTCACCCGTACCTGCAAAGGTGAACTGCTCGCGCTGGACTTCGACCTGTTTGCGTCCTTCGGCCATGACTAGCTGGCAGCCTTTAGTTCAACGGGCGCAGCCTGTGCATCGCGGCGTTCCTCACGCACCGGTTCCTCGGCCTTGACAGGTGTGGGGCGGGGCTGGAGGCTGACCGCGCCGTTTTCATAGCGCACACCTTGAAGCCGATAACGTTGTGAGTTCATGCGCCAGTGCCGTGAAATCTGCATTTCATCTTCTCCTCATATTTGTGCAATTCTGCACGAATTGATCAGCATCATAGCCGTCTGAGGCTATCAAAAACTATCAGTACTCCCTTGATAGCTCTCAGACTCTCTCAATTGCAACTGTTTTGTCTAGGTATTGACCAGGAATGGTTACACTTGCAGGATGTGTGTGATCGCGGTGCTGCCCAGCCCGCCCAGGTTTTGCAGCATAGCCGTCCTGGCGTTGGTGACCTGGTTCGCGCCTGCTAATCCACGCAGTTGCAGCACGGCTTCAACGGCCTGATACACACCCGTTGCGCCTGCCGGATTGCCGCGACTCTTCAGGCCGCCAAAGGTGCTGATGGGCAGCGAACCCGTCACGCTGATCGCGCCGCTCTGCGCCAGCTTGCAGCCTTCTCCGCGCGCAGCAAATCCGGTGGCTTCCAGCGTCAACGCGCTTAGCACCGTGAAACCGTCGTGTAGTTCAAACAGGTGAATGTCATGCGGTTCGACGCGCGCCTGTGAATAGGCTTTGGAGGCCGAACGATTGGCGGCGCTCAGATAGAGCAGGTCGCTCCGGTCATGCAGGGTCAGCGTATCGCTCGCTGCCGCGCTGGCTGCGATGCGTATCGGATGCGGCACGAGATCGGCGGCACGTTCGGCGCTCGTCAGGATGACCGCTGCCGCGCCATCGGCGTCCGGTGCGGTATCGAACAGGCTCACCGGGTCGGCAACCATCGGCGCTTTGGCGAAGCGTCCGGGTTTGATGATGTTGCGGAACATGGCATATTCGTTGCGCGCGCCGTTGGCGTGGGCGTTGATGCTGAATCCCTCAAAGGCGTCCAGCGTCACGCCGAACTCGTGCATATAGCGCCGCATTAGCATAGCCGCCAACGCCGTCAGCGTCGCGCCATGCGGGGCTTCGTAATCGGCGTCCAAACTGGAACCACGCGCCTGTACGCGGGCGCTTCCGACCATGTCGGTGCATTTCTCTACGCCAACAACCAGGGCAGTCTCGACCGCGCCGGAAGCCACCGCCAGATACCCGGTACGCAGCGCCGCAGCGCCGGATGCTTCTGCTGCTTCAATGGTGAGCGCCTCGATGCTCTTCAGCCCGGCATAATCAGCGACCAACGCGCCAAGCTGTGTTTGGCTGCTTAGCGTGCCGCCATAGGCATTGCCGACATAGAGTGCGTCGGCTTGCTTGATGCCTGCGTCAGTGAACGCTGTGGCAATCGCTTCTGCCGCCAACATGCGCAAACTGCTGTCCCAGTGTTCGCCCACCGGGATCTGACCAATTCCAACAATTGCTACATCACGCACGTCGATTACTCCTTCAGCTTGCCACGATAGCGGCAGTAGGTTGCGTAATCGATCTGTGTGCGGCGGTTAATGTAGTCGCGCGTCGAGGGAGCGCGGTGACGAACAGCATTGATGCGCTCCGTCACGCGAATATCGAAGGCGTCTGAACCCGCGCCGCTGCCATAGCTCACCATGAGGATGCGGTCGCCGGGTTTGGCAACATCCAGGATCGCCGTGAGGCCGAGCATACACGAACCGGAGTAGACATTACCGACCACGCCTGCCAGCAGGCCGTCCTTGATCTGCGCCTCGTTAAAGCCCAGCATTTCCGCTGCACGGCTGGGGAACTTGACGTTCGGCTGGTGGAAGACGGCATATGTGTAGTCACTCGGTCTGGTGCCCATCATGTCCAGTAGTGCCTGCGCCGCCGAGATGACATGGTTGAAGTAGGCGGGTTCACCCGTGAAGCGATCACCATGGCTGGGATACGTCTCGCCGGGTCGCCGCCAGAAATCGGGTGTATCTGTGACGAAGCTGTAGCTGCCTTGGTAGACCGCGCATGACTCGTTCGCCGGGCCGAGCAGGAAGGCCGCTCCGCCGGAAGCTGCCGTGTATTCCAGCGCATCGCCAGGGCGACCTTGGGCCGTGTCCATGCCAATGCTGAGCGTGTAAGCGACCATGCCGCTGCCGATCATGCCGATGGATGCCTGCACGGCTTCGGTTCCCGCTTTGCAGGCAAATTCCCAGTCTGCTGCCTGAATGTTGGGCGACGCGCCGATGCTTTCGGCCACAATCGTGCTGGTCGGTTTGACGGCGTAGGGGTGGCTCTCGCTGCCCACCCACACAGCGCGGATAAGCTGCGCGTCAATGGCTGCGCGCGCCAGTGCGTTGCGCGCTGCTTCGACCGACATGGTGGTGACATCTTCATCCAGTCCTGCTACGGCTTTTTCGATGATCGGGCTGCCGCCCAGGCCGTTTGTCCAGACGCGCGCCACTTCCGCGCCGGGCAGACGGTAACGTGGGATGTACGCGCCATAGCCGACGATGCCGACTTCACGGTCAGGGCGCATCAAATTCGAGGGGTTGGAGTATAGTCCGTTCTGACTCATTCAACTTTGCCTTTACTTGCTGGTCAATTCAATCATGAGCGCTTTGGCCCGCTCCAGCCGGATATTGCCTTCTTCGATCATGGCTTGCACAACACGGGCGACCATCTCGCCAGAAGCGCCCGCTGCCACTGCCAACTGCCGCGCGTGCATTCGCATATGGCCGTTTTGGATGCCTTCGGTCGCCAGCGCGCGGATGGCTGCGAAGTTCTGTGCCAGTCCGACCGCTGCACAGATTTCCGCTAACTGCCGCGCAGATTGGATGCCGAGGATGCGCAGCGCCAGCCCCGCAGCCGGGTGTACCCGTGTCGCACCACCGACGATGCCGACGGCAAGTGGAAGTTCGATGCTGCCGCACAGGTTGCCGTCGCTGTCCTGCCACCAGTGCGATAGGCTGCGGTACTGTCCGTCCCGTGCGGCATAGGCGTGCGCGCCGGACTCAATCGCCCGCCAGTCGTTGCCGGTAGCGATCACCACTGCATCGACACCATTCATGATGCCCTTGTTATGTGTGGTCGCGCGGTAGGGGTCAACCTCGGCAAACACGCCAGCTTCAACGATGGCTTTGACCGCATCCGCGCCGCTGATCGAGTCTGTCGCCAGTTCCTTCGCTGGCACCATGCCTTCAGCGCGCGCCTTGCGGCGGTCGGTCAGGTTGCTGAGGATGCGCAGGTTGACGCGCCCGCCCGTCAGCGCCTCGATATGGTTGGCGAGGTGTTCGGCGGCGGTGTTAATGGCATTGGCACCCATCGCGTCGCGCGTGTCATAAAGCAGGTGGACGATCAGCATCGGGCCGACAGGCGTATCGAGGATGGGGCGCACCTCAATGTCGCGCGCGCCACCACCATGCTTGACGATGCTTCCCCCGACCTTATCGGCCTCGGCCATCAGCGCAGCTTTGTTCGCCATGATCGCGCCTGCAGCGATATAGATGTCAGGCAGGTCCAGAACCTGAATTTGCCCGATCATCACCGGTTCGTCGCTTGATGTAATAAACCCGCCGCCTTCGCGGAACAGGCGCGCAGCATTGCTCACCGCCGCGACAACTGAGGGTTCTTCGATCACCATTGGCACGAGGTAATCCTGCCCGTTGACGAGGAAGTTGGTGGCAACGCCGAGCGGCAGGGCATAGGTGCCGATGGCGTTCTCGATCATGTTGTCTGCCTGCTGCGCGTTCAGGCCGCTCATGCCCAATAATGTGGCTTGCTCTGCGGAGGTGAGGCCTGCCCACTCTGCCACGAGCGCCGCGCGTTCAGCCAATGAGCGTTTATAAAAACCCGAGATGCGAGATGTGCGTGTTTTCATGCGGCGCAATATAACAGCGCCGGACTTTCAAAAACTATCAGACAGGTGAAAAAACGCACAATCCCGCTGAGAGTTTGGTGAGTTTGATGGTTTTTGAGGGGACAAATGTTGTGTGTTGAATTATCAGCTTTTCGCGCGTTCGTATTCGACCTTGACCCCCTTGATTCGCACGGAAGTTTTGTCAACGAAGATGGCTTGTAGCCGCAGCACGGGTAAACGGGTGCGCGTGGTGTGCCAGACCAGATGTGTAACGTACTCGTTGATCTCTTCTAGGTTTTTGTGAATGGTTGCTGTGGGATACATGTCTTCTGATGTGGGGTGCCAGAACACAACGACTCTGGCTTCCAGAAGTTGCTTCAGGCTGGGGCGACCTTTGTAAGCTTCTGTGCCCCACATCCGTTCGTGTTCTTCAACGAACTTCATGAATGCTGCTTCGTCGGATTTCTTCTTGTTGAATAGGCTGTTCATTTGCATTTGAATCGGTTGCCAGTATGGTGATCTGTTTACAGTATAACGACAATCCTGGCATTTGTGTTATGAGGCTAATTGATGCAACCTGAAATAATCAGAAAGGCCTGCTTTTTCGCAAACGAGCAGGCCTTTCATTGATGATTGTCTTGTACTTTTTCAGCGAATATCTGCTACACCTTGACTTGCACTGGGCGGTTCTGCTCATACGACTGCCGTGCCGCCAGCGCCATGATCACAGGAACACGCCCGTCGTTGCCTGTCACCGGCAGCGGCTTGCCTTGCGTCACGCTCTCCACGAACGCCTGCATCTCGATAAGGTATGATTCGACATAGCGCTGCATGAAGAAGTTCAGCGGCAGGTCGCGGCGGATGTGCTGCCCCGTGCTGATCGTCGCCATGTTGGGGTAGAGGTTATCGGTCGCAATCGCGCCACCGCTGCCAAAGGCCTCAACACGTTGGTCATAGCCGTAGACGGCCTTGCGACTGTTGTCAATCGTCACTGTCACGCCGTTGGCGAACTTCATCACAGTGAAGGCTGTGTCGATGTCGCCCGCTTCGCCAATCGCCGGGTCAACTTTCACCCCGGCCACCGAATAGACCTCGGTTGCTTCGCTGCCTGTCAGGAAACGTGCCATGTCGAAGTCGTGAATCGCCATGTCCAGGTACAGCCCACCGGAGACTTTGACGTAACTGATCGGCGGCGGCGACGGGTCGCGGCTGATGATATGCAGGATGTGCAGATCGCCAATTTCGCCGCTGGAAATTGCCTGCTTGACGCGCGCATAGTTCGGGTCAAAGCGCCGGTTGAAGCCGATTTGCAGTTTTACGCCCGCCTTTTCCACGGTTTTCAGCGCCGCATCAATGCGTTCGACGCTAAAGGCAATGGGTTTTTCGCAGAAAATGTGTTTGCCCGCCAGCGCCGCTTCTTCGATGATCTGGGCATGTGTATCTGTGGCTGAACAGATTGCGACCGCGTTAATCTCCGGGTCGTTAAGAATGTCCTGGTAGTTAGCGGTTGATTTCGGAATTCGCAGCCGCCGCGAAAGTTCCTTCGCGCTGGCCTCGACCACATCGGCGACTGCCAGCACTTCTACATCCCCAACGCGCGTGACCAGATTCTCGGCGTGTACCTTGCCGATGCGCCCTGCGCCGATCACCCCAAAAGTCAATGTCATGATATGTCCTCTGTATGTAGCTGGCGCGTCCTTACGCCTCAGCCGTTAGATACCGTGAAATTTCGATCAGATTATCGTCCGGGTCACGGAAGTACACGGACTCTATCGCTCCCATCGCGCCAGTTCGCTGTACCGGGCCATCGACGATTCGCACATCACATACCTCCAGATGCGCGATCACGTCGTTCAGGGGTGCTGCGCTGATGAAGCACAGGTCAGCCGAACCAGGGGTAGGGCGGGCCGCTTTTGGTTCGAATTCCTTGCCCACCTCGTGCAGATTAATCTTCTGCTGCCCGAATTGCAGCGCCTTGCGCCCAGCGCCGAACGTGACCACCTGCATCCCTAACACGCGGCTGTAAAATGCGCAGGTCGTCTCAATATCTGCGACCGTCAGTACAAGGTGGTCAAGGCGCTCGATCCGAATCACGAGAAGTGTCGCTCTTTCGTTTTGGCCGTCACATAGTTATCGCGCGCCTGCTGGACGCTGGGATTTTCGGAGACTTCCGCCACCGCGACATCCCACCACGACTCATAGCCGCTCACACGCTGGCGGCGGTCGGTCTCGATCACGATGCATACCGTTTCGGTCATCTTCTGCGCTTGCTGGATAGCGTCCGCTAACTCATCGCGGTTGTTGGCGCGGATGAGTTTGGCGCCCAGGCTGGCGGCGTTCGCGCCGTAATCGACGGGCAGCACCTCGCCGTCCAGATGCCCGCTTTCGGTACGGTAGCGATACTTCGTGCCGAAGCCATCGCTGCCGACTGATTTCGAGAGGCCGCCGATGCTGGCATAGCCGTGATTGTCGAGCAGCACGATGATCAGCTTGATGCCTTCCTGCACCGCCGTCACGATTTCCGACGACATCATCAGGTAAGAGCCGTCGCCGACCAGCACATAGACCTCACGTTCCGGCGCGGCCATCTTGCTGCCCATGCCGCCCGCAATCTCGTAACCCATTGTTGAGTAGCCGTATTCCAGGTGGTAGCCCTTGGGGTTGCGCGTGCGCCACAGCTTGTGCAGATCGCCCGGCAGGCTGCCTGCCGCGCAGACCATGATGTCCTCCGCGTGGGAGAGCGTATTGACCACGCCGACCACTTCGCCCTGGCTGATCAGCGGTCCATGTTCCAGGTTGTAGATGCGGTGGACTTCGGCATCCCATTCCTGCTGGTAGGTGGCGGCGCGCGCCTGATACATGGTGTTGGTGTGATACCCCTGCAAGGCTACGCTCAGTTCTTCCAAGGTGGCTTTGGCATCACCTACCAGCGGCAGCGCACTGTGTTTGTAAGCGTCAAACTCGACAACATTGATGTTGATAAAACGCACGTGCGGATTCTGGAAAGCCGTCTTCGACGCGGTTGTGAAGTCGCTGTACCGCGTGCCAATGCCAATCACGAGATCGGCTTCGCGTGCCATGATGTTCGCACCCGGCGTACCGGTCACGCCAATCGCGCCCAGATTCAGGCGGTGATCGTAGGGCAGCGATCCTTTGCCTGCCATCGTCTCGCCCACCGGGATGCCTGTCTGTTCAATGAATGCCCGCAGCGTCTCGGTGGCAGCGCTGTAGATCACCCCGCCGCCTGCCACGATGATCGGCTGCTTGCTGCTGCGAATCCACTCTGCTGCCTGCGCCAGACTCACGGCATCGGGGCGATTGCGCGGGATGTGCCACACGCGCTTCTCGAACAGCGCTGCCGGGTAATCATAGGCCGTCGCTTGTACGTCCTGTGGCAGTGCCAGCGTCACCGTGCCTGTGTCAGCGGGCGAGGTCAGCACGCGCAGCGCTTCGGGCAGGGCGGTGATCAGTTGTTCCGGGCGATTAATGCGATCCCAGTAGCGCGAGACGGGTTTGAAGCAGTCATTCACCGAGATGTCCTGCGAGTGTGCTGCTTCGAGCTGCTGCAAAACAGGCGCCTGAATGCGCTCGGCAAAGATGTCCCCTGGCAGCAGCAGCACGGGCAGGCGGTTGATGGTCGCCATCGCCGCGCCGGTGATCATGTTGGTCGCGCCGGGGCCAATAGACGAGGTGCAGGCAAACGTTTGCAAGCGGTTCTTCACTTTGGCATAGGCCGCCGCCGCGTGAACCATAGCCTGTTCGTTGCGACACTGGTAAAAACGAAATGTATCTGCGTACTGCTGCAGCGCCTGCCCGATTCCCGCCACGTTGCCGTGCCCGAAGATGCCCCAGCAGCCCGCGAAGAACGGCTGCTCATGGCCGTCACGTTCGACGTACTGCTGCTGCAAATACAGGATCAGCGCCTGTGCCATCGTCAATCGTTGTGTCGTCATTCCAAAATCCTTCGATCTTCTCGCGAAAAAGTCACTTCTTCAAGAACATGCAAGATAAGTAACGGTACTGTTTGTGGTCAGTCCGTACTCGCTCATCACCCATTACTCATCGCTCATCACGATCTCAGCAGGCGTGCGACAGCACCAGCACGCGCGTCTTCTCCGGCAGCATCTCCCGTGTCAGCGTGACTTCCGTTGCGCAGGCGAAGTCTACATCTTCCGGTGCGAAGTAATTCAGGAATGATTGAATCCAGAATGTATTGCGCGGCTTGTAGCGCAGGGTGCGGAAGTGCATCGGGACGACCAGTTTGGGCTGCGCGCGTTTAATAAGCGCCTCCAGATCGTCCAGCGCGATGGTTGGATGCCCGCCCGCCAGCGCCAGCAGCACATCAACACCCGCAAAGAAGCGCATCTGTTCGTCGCTCAGTGGGTTGCCGACATCGCCCAGATGCCCGACGCTGATGTCGTCCACCGTAAAACGGTACATGCCGTTTTGGTCAGGGTCGTGCTCGTGATGGTCGAGCGCTTCCATCGCCTGAATGGCCTGGAAAGTCACGCCGTTGACCGCGCGTACACCGCCAGCCTGCGCCAGCTCCAACGCATTGATAATCGTCGGGTTGCCTTTGATCAGGTCTGCGCGGCAGTGATAGCTGTCATTGTCTGACGATATGATCACCACATTCGGCGTATCCGGGATTGGCTCGTAGCCTGAGGTTTCCGGCGTGTAAGGATCCGTGATGATGGTTGTGCCGTTCGAGGCTGTCACCAGGAAACTCGCGTGTCCATACCATTTTAGCTTCATCGTCTTTGCCCCCTTGATCGCGCCTTTACTTCACAATCGGTAAACGCGGATCGAGCGGCGGCCACTCCGCCTTGATCCACGCAAATTCCGGGTCGTCGCTGTTCGCCAGCGATTGTGCTGACCCGGCCAGGAAGTTCAGATAGTAGGTGGTGTAACCGTGCGCGCTCACGACGGGATGGTAGCCCTCCGGCACCAGCACCATATCGTGCTGCTGCGCCATCATCAGCGCGTCAATGCGGCGGTCGTCGGTATACACACGCTGGTAGGCATAACCGCCTGGCTTATCGAGCTTGTAGAAGTAAATCTCTTCAAGATCAGCCTCGATCAGGTTGCCAGCAGCATCGACACGATGGATGTCATGCTTATGTGGGGGATAGCTCGACCAGTTGCCGCTTGGCGTATACACCTCGACACACACGAGACGGTGGCAGTTGAACCCTGGCGGGAAGATGCTGTTGATCTGGCGCGAAGCATTGCCGCCACCGCGCAGTTCAACCGCGCAGCTCGCCGGGGTGACGAGCTGCGCCGGGTGATCTTCGTCGGTCGCCACCCAGCAGCTCGCGACTTCAAAGCCGTCGGTCAGCGCTTCGATCTCGAAAGCGGTATTGCGGGGGAGGTACACGGCGTAGGGCTTGCCGCTGAACACATCTTTACGATCACCGATGTTGACGAAGTCTCCCGCAGTGCTGTGAATGTGGCATTTCCCGCCGAGGATGACATGCCCATATTCGTAACCCTCGGTATTGGCTGCCCAGACCTCGCCCCGGTTCAACCGTCGTGCGGCCATGTTCAGGTGCTGCCAGCCCGCTGCCTCAGCGCTCACCTGTGCGAACATGCCAGTCCTGCCAGTGTCATTTGAACGGACAAGGAGATTGGATGCTGTGTACTGCATAAACCTGCTCTCTTTGCGGGTGTGCGATCACAGCAGATTATAACGCATCGGCGCGGACTGTACTCAATCTGGACTCATTCTGCTGTACCGTGCAAGAAGTTCGGCGCTTCTTCGCGTTCGTAGCGGAACGCTTCCGCGTAGACCGTGCCCATCTGCGCGCCGAGCGCCCCGTTGCGCGCGTGCATCGCTGTCTGGATGTACGGCTTGAACTTCAGCGCGTCGATAGTCGCAAGTTTGCTTTCGTCCACCCCTGTCGCGCGTGCCGCCTGAACGAAATCATCAACCGTCAGTACCATTTGGCAGTGATAGCCATAGAGGGCTGCCAGCTTCTTATCCATGTAGTCAGAAATATCGACGAGGCGGTTGGTCTGCCAGCCCGCTTTGGAGTACCAGTAGCGCTCGGTGACGCGGTAGGGTTTCAGTCCGTCGGTCAGGTGTTCGGGGTGATACAGCGGAAAATGCGCGAATGTTGCCGCGTCGGACGCTGCCCACGCCACCGCCCGGTGATCGGGGTGATCTTCAAACGGCGCGAACGGATCCCAACAGAAGATGATGTCCGCGCGCAGTTCGCGGATGAGGCGCATGATTTTGCCGCGCAGCACACTCTGTTTCTCGTCGCCAAGATCACCGTCCACATAGCCGAGCATGAATACGCCCTGTGCGCCCAACGCTGCCGCTGATGCTTCGGCTTCGGGTTGGGCGCACGCCCGCAGTTCGCCAGGGGAGAGCCGGAACGAGCCACGATCATTGTGTGTGGCAATCACCAGGTAGACGTCGTGTCCGTCATCAGCCATTTTGGCAAGCGTGCCGCCCGCGAAGAATTCCGCATCGTCGCCGTGTGCCGCAATGCTCAACACCACTTTCTTTGCCATGTGCTTGTCCTGACTACAAATTCATTGGTTCATCGCCGTTCATGTGCCGGGTCTGGGGCAGGGCGGTGTGCCGATTTGCGCTCGCCATGCCCGTTCCTGCCGACCCCTACATCATGCCTCTGTATTTATTTCTCCGCCATACGGGTGATGACCACGCCCTGCATGAAAATGCGTTGGCTGAAGAAGAATAGCAAAATCGGCGGCACGATCATGATTACCGAGGCGGCCATGATCAGATGTGTGTTGATCGAATACAGCGCGTTGAACGTTTGCAGCCCGACCGCCATCGTCCAGTTGTCGCGGCTGTGCAGGAAGATCAGTGGCTCATAAAAATCGTTCCAGGCATACAGGAAGTGGAAGATTGCTACTGTCACCAGGGCAGGTCGCGACATCGGTATGATGACGTGCAGCAGGATTTGCAGCGGCGATGCGCCATCCAGCTTGGCCGCGTCGTCCAGTTCCAGTGGGATCGTCATGAAGAACTGCCGCAGGAGAAACACGTCATAAGCATTCGCAAAGAACTGCGGCACAATCAGCGGCAAAAGGGTATCCACCCAGCCGATTTTCTGAAACAGCACGTACAGCGGAATCAGGCGCACCTGCGAGGGCAGCATGATCGTTGAAAGCAGCAGCAGGAACAGGATGTTGATCCAGCGCCCCCGGAAGCGCGAGAAGCCATAGGCTACCAATGAGCAGGAGAACAGCATCCCCGCCATACCCGCGAATGTCACAATCATGGTGTTGATGAAGTAGCGCCCAAACGGTACGGCCGTCATCGCCTCCGGATAGTTTTCAGGGTGGATGGAAATGACCCGCACCGGGGTCTGGTCTTTCAGGACCAGTTCATAGGTCACATCCGGATTGGCCGGGTCTGCGAAGATGCCTTTGCCGCCAGGGGCTTTTTTCAACAGCGCCATTTCGCGCGTTTCGCCGTCAATCGTCACGTGATAGAGCGGTTCATCCTTGCCATTGACCGCGACTTCGATGTGCCGCATGGGAATAAGTTCCAGAGATGCTTGCCGTACCTGCGAACGGTCGCGCAGCGAAATCGAGACCATGTAGGCCAGGGGAGTCAAAATCAGAATTGCCCCCGCCGCCAGCAGCAGGGTTGTGATGCCCTTCGTCATCCAGCGCGCGCCGCGAATACCCAGTTTCCAGCGCTCTGTGCGTTTGCCTGCCTGTATGGGGGCAGTCAGCGTATTTGTGGTCTCCATCGCTTAGCCTTTCCCTCGCAGTTCACCTTCATAATAGACCCACAGTGATGATGACCTGAACACCACCAGAGTCAGCAGCAGCACAATGGCGAACAATACCCATGCCATGGCCGAAGCGTAGCCCATTTCACGGTAATCAAAGGCATTCTGGTAAAGATACAGGTTGTAGAACAGTGTTGAACGCAGCGGCCCACCGACTTCGCCCACCGCGCCGGATGCGACATACGCTTGCGTGAAGTAGCTGAAGGTGCCGATCAAGCCCAGCACGAGGTTGTAGAACAGCACGGGCGTCATCATTGGCAGTGTGACATGCCGGAACTGCATGACTCGTCCCGCGCCATCCACCTTTGCTGCGTCATAGAGTTCTGCTGGAACGCTTTGCAGTCCGGCCAGGTAGATGATCATGTTCTGTCCCACTCCCCACAGCGCCATGATTACCAACGCGGGGATTGACCAGTCGGGGTCGTTCAGCCAACCGGGGCCTTTGATACCGATGAGTTCAAGAACCTGGTTAACCGCGCCCATTTGTGGGTTGAACAACAGCACCCACAGCAGCGTCACAGCGACGCCTGTCAGCACGGACGGCAGAAAGTAGAGTGTTCGCCATAAACGCACGCCGGGGATATTCTGGTTGAGCAGGATTGCCAGCAGGAAGCTCAGGATGAGTCCCGATGGGAGCGCCAGCACCGCGAAGTAAAGCGTGACCTTCAGCGACTGCCAGAACAGCGGGTCATTGAACAGCCGTGTGTAATTGCCCAGGCCAATCCAGCGCGGCATGTCAACGATGTTGTATTGGTTGAACGAGAAATACAGCGAGGCAAGCATCGGCCCCAGCGTCAGCAGAATGAAGCCGATGATCCAGGGAGAGATGAACAGGTATCCTGCCGCTGCTTCACGCCGTGACAGTGACCAAGATCGGATGTTCAGCATAGGCGGCCTCCACAGGTTGTTAGCGTGTGTGGAAAAGGGCATGGTGGTTTGCCATGCCCTTCTTGAAATCGCTAGGTCAAAGTCCAGGCATCATTGAGGCTCGGTTGCAGCGGGTCTGCCAGTGAACCCGTCCTGGCCTGGATTTTCATTAGCTTGATTGCGACGCCCAGTATTCGTCCAGAATCTTCTGGAGTTCGACATTTGCCTGGTCGAGTACCGACTGCGCGTCCGTGTTTTCGCCCGTGTTGATCAGGCTGGCCGCGAAGTTTAGCGCATCGTTGATGCGGCCCCAGTTGGGTACCCACGATTCGTGATTGGGCGCGTCCAGGTAATCAATCGCCTCGAAAATCACATTTGTGTCCAGATCGGGGAAGCGTTCATTCAGCGCAGCGGCGAAGTCATCTGCCAGCGACATGCGTGCCGGGATGCAGCCGTAGATCAGGCAGACATCCACCAGATTTTCTTCTGAGGTCAGCCACTTCATCACTTCCCAGGCTTCCTGCTGGTTGGTGGCGTTCTTGGGAATGGTGAAGTTGTCGGCGTGGATGCGCGCGATGCGCTGGCCGTTCTGGTTGAATGGGGCAGGAGCGATGCCAACTTCGAAGGGCAGGTCGAACAGCGCTTCGCCCAGATACCAGGTGTGAGTGTAGAACATGGCGATTACGCCGCTGTCCAGCGGTGCCGCGCCGGTCGCTTCGATGCCGGACTGCTGCTCGCCTGTCGGGATGAAATGATCAACCCACATGCCGTCGCTGAACCACTGCAAGCCATACACCCATTCCGCCGAATTGGCACTTGCAGTCTTGTAGTCCGCGCTGGTCGGGCGGCCTACATCCGGCGCACCCCAGCGGGCCAGCATCCCACGTGTATCCGTCCATGCGTCGGAGAAGCCCCACTGCACGATGTCTTCGGCGTCGAATTCTTCCATCGTCGCGTCGTTGGCGTTCGAGTCCAGCGTCAGCAGCATGGCGATTTCGCGCAGCTTATCATAGTTCCACGAGGTGTCATTGTAGTCAGTCGGCGGATAATCGATACCTGCCGCGTCGAACATGTCGATGTTATACAGCACGAACGACGGGAAGAGTCCCAGCGGCAGCCCGGTGTTGAGATTGGGGTAAGCGTTAAGTTCCAACGACTCCTGATAGAAATCGCTGGTGTCGAAACCTTCTGCTTCAATGAACGGGGTGATGTCTGCCCAACTGTCGAAATACTCCGCGATGGTGGAAATACCGTTCGGGCCGACGAGCTGAGGTGCATTGTCGCCCGCCAGCATCGCCAGCAGGCGCGTACCTGCCTCGTCGTGCGGCACAATCAGGAATTCGATCTCGATTGAATCGTGCGACGCGTTGAATCGTGCCTGCAATTCTTCCTGCTTGGTGATCTGGTCGGGGTCTGTACCCGTACCTAGACCGACGAAAATTGTCACCTTGACTTTATCTTGTGCCAGAGCCGGGGCAACTACTAACAGACTCACAATAACCAGACATGTTATCAACAACCAACTATTGCGTTTCACTGCGCTGTCCTCCTGACCAAAAGAACGGACGTTTGTGGTGTAAACGCTTACAGTGTAACGAGTTTCAAGATGAGTGTCAAATGAAGGAAAAAACGAAATCTGCCTATTTATGGGGTAGCCATAATTTATTCGTGGGCAGAATTTCGGCTAGGCATGATCTTATTGCTTGACGCTGGACAGGTTATCGGGTACTCTCAGTGTAAACGCTTTCAGGAATTCTGATGTTATCATGTCGGATTATGCCCGTGCTACAATCGCAGATGTTGCTGAACGCGCCGGTGTTTCCATCGCTACCGTGAGCCGTGTAATCAACAAGACGGGACAGGTCTCGGCTGCGACCGCCGCGCGCGTAGAATCGGTCATCTCCGAATTGAACTACGCGCCCCAGGCTGCGGCGCGCGGTCTTGCCAGCCGCCGGACGAACACCATTGGCCTGATCTTGCGCGAGATTACTGGTGAATTCTTTCAGCCGATGCTGCGTGGCATTGAGGCTGGCACGCGCGAACTGGGCTACGATCTACTCATTCATTGCACACATCGTTCGCCTGAAGTGCAGAGTCCCGCGAATTATCCCTTGAGCGAACACAACTCTGATGGCCTGCTGGTCTTCACTGACAGCCTGGACGAAGCGGAGATCATCCGCCTCTACTACGCGCAGTTCCCGTTGGTGCTGCTGCATCGTTCCGCGCCGCCTGGTTTGCACATCCCCTGTGTGACCTGCGAGAACAAGTCTGGCGCGCGCCGCCTGATTGATTATCTGATTGAGCAGCGCGGCTGTCGGCGTATTGCGTTTCTCTCAGGGCCGGATGGGGCAGAGGACTCGTATTGGCGCGAGATGGGCTACCGCGAGTCATTGGCCGCACATGGCATCCCTTTTGACCCGCGTTTGGTCACGTTGGGTGGCTTCGATCAGCATCAGGGGCGCATCGCCGTGCATCAACTGCTCAGCCGCAGCGTGCAGATTGATGCGATCTTTGCCGGTGATGATGATACGTCGATTGGGGTGATTGACGCGCTGAAAGAGGAGGGTCTGCGCGTACCAGAAGACATCGCCGTTGTGGGCTTTGACGATATTCCGCTGGCGCGCTATTTAACCCCGCCGCTGACCACCGTGCGCGCACCTATCGAGACCGCCGCGCGCGAGGCCGTTCACCAGCTTGTGCGTCTGATACGCACGGGTGAGGCCGACCGTCTGACCTTGCTGCCTACCGAGCTAATCATTCGCCGTTCGTGCGGCGCAACTTAAACGGAGACAACCTCATGACACTGCGAATGGGTTTTACCGGAACGGGGTATATCTCCAAGATTCATGCGCGTGCCGCGCAGAGCCTGCCAGATGTCGAGACGGTCGCTATCGTCAACCACCGCCCGGAGTCGATGCAGGTCTATGCAGCCGATCTGCACATCCCGCGCCAGTATGCCGATATTAATGCACTCCTGCATGATGGCGGCGTTGATGCACTCGTGATCAGCACTCCGAATCACCTGCACGCTCCGCAGGCCATTGCGGCGCTCAGGGCGGGCGTTCATGTTATGGTTGAGAAGCCGATGGCGATGAATGCCGTCGAAGCGCAAGCCATGCTCGATGCCAGTCGCGAGTCCGGCGCGCTGCTGATGGTGGCGCACTGCTGGCGCTTTGATGAAGAGGTGCTTTGGCTGAAGCAGTCGATTGCGGGAGAGCGGCTTGGCAGGATTATCCGTACCAAGGGCTATGGTGCGCACGTCCACTGGGGGCCAGGTGGCTGGTTCACGCAGGCGCAGTTCGCGGGCGGGGGTGCGATGGCCGATATGGGCATTCATGCATTGGATACCGCCCGGTTCCTGCTGGGCGACCCGCAGCCCGTCAGCGTCTATGCGCGGATTGGTACGTACTACGGCGGCTATGATGTGGATGACACAGGGATGGTCATCGTCAATTGGGACAACGGCGCAGTGTCGTATTTCGAATCGGGGTGGTGGCAGCCGCACGCCGACGGCCCGGAAGCTTCGACGCAGCTCTACGGCGTGAAGGGATTTGCCAATCTCTTTCCGACGCGCCTCAGTATCCCCAATGTGCAGACACGTGAGGTCGAGACTATCGAATCGGGTTTCCCGCCTGTGCGCGACCCGCACTGCCCACAAAGCATGTATGACCGCCAGATGGCCTATTTTGTTGAGTGTATTCGCAACCGCAGCATC
>JAEUQX010000151.1 GCA_016788625.1 Anaerolineae bacterium | reverse complement strand
GTGGCGGCCTGACGGGGTAGTAATTGCTATAGGATTTTATAATGGAAGCATTTACCTATGGAATACTAATACTAATCAACAACTTGCTCTCTTCCAAGTCCACACGAATTCAGTAAATTCCTTGTCTTGGAGTCCCGACAGCACCCAATTAGCGAGTTCAAGCATTGATGGTACCATTAAAATCTGGAATGTCTCGACTGGTGCTATCATCAATACAATTCAGAAAGGGACGGGGCTGACCTTAGCCACCGCATGGTCGCCAGATAGCAGCGAAATAGCTTATGGGGATAATAGCGCTGGTGCAACGCTCCAAATCGTTCCAGCAGTTTCCCCCAGTGGTACAGCTCGAAGTCACACTTGTTTCCTCCGCGAAGGCCTGATGCGGTGATTTCCTCAAATGAAAACGAGCCGCGCGTTTCCGGGCGGCCCGTTGAATAGGGGAAGTGTCGTTCAGGTTAGGCAGTCGGCTGTTCGTCGTCTTCGGCCAGCGCCGCGTCAATCTTCTGGCGCAGCGTCTGCCCATCGTGATTGCCGTTGCCCGCATAGGCAGGCGTCCGCACAACCTTGCGCTTCTCGCCGTAGTCCACGTGAGCGCGCGGGCGGCTGAAGAGCATGAACGCGCCAATCGCGATCAGCACCAGCGGGAAGGCCATATCGCCCAGCAGCCCGCCGTCGTTGAAGATCATCAGTTCGAAGAAGACCATCGCGCCGACGAAGGCGATGCCGCCCCACTTGACGAAGCCGCGCCCATCCGCGAGCGTCTTGGCGCTCTCGGTACGGCGACCGATGAATTGCAGCGCCAGCCCCAGGAAGACCGGGTACAGCGTCCAGACATAGGCCCAGCTTTCCCAGCGCCCGGTGACATTCTGCATGAACAGGATCAGGCCTGTGCCCGTGATGATCGCGCCCGGCACGGCCATGCCCGCCGCATTCCGATCGCCGTTCAGCGCGGCATACAGGAAGGCGATACCCGGCAGCATGACCAGGAACGGCCAGAGGAAACCGAAGACATTGAAGTCGAAGAACTGTTCACCCAGGAACAGCAGCCCCAGGACGATCAATCCTACTGCCAGCAGGCCGCGTCCGTTTTCAGTGCGTTGCATGAGATATGCTCCTTAACCCCACTTGTTATACGTTCTGTTGTGTAATACGCAGCCCTGGGCAATACAGTTGCGCAGGTTGCGAACTGTATTGCGTTTCATCCACTTTATTGTGCTATACTCATATTTACGTTTTTGATACTTCAATCATTACAGCAACTAGTTCGATCAGTTAACGAGGGGAATGACACCATGCGGTTGGGGCTAAAGCGTTCCTTGCAGGTTATTTTTGCATTGTCACCCGTTCTTATCGCTGCCACGTTCGCTTTGCAGCGCTCGGTCGCCAGCGAGCCGTACCACACCGACCACACCCATGAATGGAGCGGGATAGCTGAGTACGGCGCGCGGCCAGTCGAGAATGTCGAGAAGGGATCGCGCTTCAAGAGTTACCTGCTTGCGCCCGCTTCCGATGTTGGACAGTGGTCACCGCTCTACAATTGGCCGATTGTGGCCGTACATGGCACCCTGCTGCCCAACGGCAAAATCCTGATGTGGGATGTGGAGAAGAACTCCACCACAACCGCGCAGGTCTGGGACCCCGCCACCAATGTCTTCACACCCGTGCCGCTGTACCCCACCAGCCTGTTCTGCTCCGCACATCTCGTGCTGCCAGATGGCCGTGTCTTCCTCAACGGCGGACACTTCATGCAAAACAAGTATGGCACGCGCTTCACACATCTCTTTGACCCGACGAACAACACCTGGACGCGCATGGCGGATATGGCCTATGCGCGCTGGTATCCCACCTCGCTGGTGCTGGCGAATGGCAGAATCATTACCTTTGGCGGTTCGATCACGCCGACACAGAACGCCGTCATCCCCGAAATCTACGACCCGACGACCAACACCTGGACAGCATTCACCAACTCGCCCAACGATGTCGGTCTGTATCCCAAGATTCACATCATGCCGGACGGCCGCATCTACGTGGTGCGCGCGGTGGACTGGGGCAGCTACATCTTTGACATCAACACGGGCAGTTGGACGCGCCTGAGCAAGACGCCGAACTACTTCACCTCGATCAGTTACGCGCCGGGCCGGGTGCTGTTCATCGGCAAGGGCACAGGCGCAGCGACGACGGATCTGAACATGGCGACGCCGAGCTGGACCAATGTCGCCCCGATGGCATACCCGCGTTACAACCCCAACCCGATTGTGCTGCCGGATGGCAATGTGCTGGTCATGGGCGGTTCTGCGGACGGCACGAACAACCCGGCAACGGCCATCATGATGCCGGAGATGTGGAACCCGACCACGCAGACCTGGCGGCAGTTGACGCCGATGCAGCACCCGCGCATGTATCACTCGATTGGCATTCTGCTGCCGGATGGCCGCGTCCTTTCGGCGGGCGGCGGGCACAGCACGGACTCGCCTGCGGATTACTTCTCGGCAGAAATCTACTCGCCGCCGTATCTGTTCCGTGGCGCGCGTCCGACCATCAGCAGTGCGCCAACCGCCACCAACACCGGGGCGACGATCACGGTCGGCACGCCGGACGCGGCCAACATCAAGTCGGTGGTGTTCATCCGCCAACCGTCGCTAACGCACGCGCTGAATATGGGACAGTCCTTCCTGCCCGCGACCTTCACCAGAGGCACGAACTCGCTGACGGTCAGCGTGCCCGCCAACGCCAACCTCATGACGCCCGGCCACTATATGATGTTCATCCTGAACAACAATGATGTGCCCTCGGTCGCGCGGATCGTGCGGGTCGGCGGTACGGGTTCCGGCTCACCCCCGCCGACCGCGACGCCGCGCCCAACCAATACGCCAACGCCGCTGCCGACCAGCCCGACCCCGACGGCGACGCCTATCGGCAGCACCAGCGTGACGCTCCAGGTTTCATCGACTGGCAATGATGTCAATGAGGTCAATGGCGCGCTGCAACCGAGCAATTATGTCGTCTGGTTGGGCACGGGCGCTTCGACCACGACCAGCTACACCGGGCTGCGTTTCACGGGCGTGAACATCCCACGCGGCGCGACCATCGTTTCGGCGCAGTTACAGGTGTATTCGCCCATGGCATCGACGGCCAGCATCAGCCTGCAAATCGCCGGGGAGCGCGCGGCCAACAGTCCGGTCTTCAGCGCCACAAGCCGTCCTTCGCAGCGCAGCCTGACCAACGCGCGCGTCAACTACAACACCAGTGCCGCCTGGTCGGCCAACACCTGGTACACCGTGTCGGACGTGAGCAGCATTGTGCAGGAGATTGTGCAGCAGTCCACCTGGGCCAGCGGCAGCAGCCTCTCGTTGATCCTGCGCGGCACAGGGCAGGCGAACGCTTTCCGGTATTTTGCGGCTAACGAGGCCATCAACTATTACGGCGACGGCGTGAACCGCGCTGCCCGTCTGGTGATCAATTACCGGGGATAGTGCCAGGCCAGCCAGCCGAACTATCAGGGCGTGGGAACTTCCCGCGCCCGATTGTTTCAGGGCGATTAACGGATGAAGTGTTTCACGTAATCCAGGTAACCGCGTATCCCTTGTTCGTTCGTCCACAGCTTGATGGACTTCAGCAGCCGCTTAAAACACTGGATGATCACGCTGACTTCAACGGGCGTGATCTCCAGCTTCGCCAGCGCCGGTCATTGCTCTCGCTGCGCCCCATCCACCGCTGACATACCGCGCTAACCTTGTCATAAAGCACTTGTTACAGCGGCGTGAGGCGCAGTGGGGGCGGATTGCGCCCGTTCATTTCGGCGTTGTACTGCCGTTCCAGAGCCTCATAGACTTTATGGACGTTGTGGTCGAGCAGCCCAGGGTGTTCGCGATAGAAGCGGATGATGGCGGACTTGATGTTCTGCATGACCGCCATACTGGTCGAAAAATGGGTCAGATCGGGGCGGAAACTTAGGGGTGGCTCCTCTGCAAGAGTGCCGGTATATCATAACTATGGTGACACTGACTGTACGGTTTTTTTAACTGCTCAGGTACACTAACCGCATTAGAGCAAACGAAAAATTGCGAGGATTTAATTATGGCAACAGGCGTCGATCTCCTCTCTCCGGTGTGGTCGCACCTCACGCAGATTCAGCCCGAACGCGGCGAAGGCATTTACCTCTACGATGCCGCCGGGACGCGCTATACCGATTTCACCAGCGGCATCGGCGTGACCAACACGGGTCACTGCCACCCTCGCGTGGTGCAGGCCATTCAGGAACAGGCCGCCAAACTGATTCACGGCCAGATCAACGTCGTTATCGCGCCGTCAACGATCAAGCTGGCCGAGACGCTCAACACGGTCACGCCGGATGCGATTGACTGCTTCTTCTTCTCCAACAGCGGCGCGGAAGCCACCGAAGGCGCGGTCAAGCTGGCGCGTATGGCGACGAAACGCACCAACATCATCACCTTTCAGGGCAGCTTTCACGGGCGCACCGCGCAGACGATGGCGATGACCAACTCGAAGACGGTCTACCGTTCCAGCTACCAGCCGCTCCCGGCGGGCGTGTTCGTCGCGCCCTTCCCTTACGCCTATCACTACGGCTGGAGTGAGGACGAAGCGGTGGATTTCTGCCTGCGCGAACTCGATCTGCTGTTCAAGAGCCAGTCAGCGCCGGAGGAAACCGCCGCGATCATCATCGAGCCGGAGCTGGGCGAGGGCGGCTATCTACCCGCGCCTGTTCGCTTCCTGGAGGCGCTGCGCGAAATCTGTGCGCGCTACGGCATCCTGTTCATCGCCGATGAGGTGCAGACGGGCTTCGGGCGCACGGGCAAATTCTGGGGCTTCCAACATGCAGACATCACGCCGGACATCATCGTCATGGCGAAGGGGCTGGGCAGCGGGATGCCTGTCTCGTGCGTGGCATCGTCCAAAGCGCTGATGAGCCAGTGGACGCCCGGTTCGCACGGCGGGACATATGGCGGCGGGGCGCTGGCCGCTGCGGCTGCCGTCGCCAGCGTGGAGACCATTCGCGACGAGCGGCTGGCGGAGAACGCGGCGCAGATGGGCGAACGGCTCACGGATGGGCTGGTGGAACTGCAAGGCCGCTACCCGGTGATTGGCGATGTACGCGGGCGCGGGCTGATGATCGGCACGGAATTCACGCGCGCGGGCAAGCCGGATAAGGACACGACCAAAGCGGTGCAGAAAGCCTGCATCGAGCGGGGACTGCTGCTGCTGACCTGCGGCAGCTACGAGAACGTGATTCGCTGGATACCGCCGCTGGTGGTCAACGCCGAGCAGATCGACACCGCGCTGACGACCTTCGAGGACGCGCTAAACACTGTGTTGTAACGCTGGATGGGCGGGCGGATGATTTACGAGCGTGTTTGTAAAGCCGATATTTCAACACGATTGCGCCACAGAAACCTCACCCCCCAGCCCCTCGCCACAGGGAGAGGGGAAATAGGCGTGAGGTTCGGTAGTCGCATCACAATACGCAAAACCACACTCTATCAACTAACGACTAACGACTAACAACTATCAACTGGAAACACGCATGACACTGACGATTGTTGGATTGGGGCCGGGCGAGATCGACGATCTCTCACGCCGGGCGTGGCGGACGCTCAAGCAGGCGCAGACCGTCTACCTGCGCACCGCGCGGCACAACTGCGTGCCCTGTCTGCCGCAGGACAGCGTGACCTACCACGCACTCGACCACCTCTACGAACAGCACGAACGCTTCGAGGATGTGTATCAGGCCATCGTCGCGCAGGTACTGGCGGCGGCGCGGACGGGCGATGTCGTCTATGCCGTGCCGGGTGACCCGCTGGTCGGAGAGAGCACGGTGGCGGCACTGCGGGCGGGCGCTCAGGCCGAGGGCATCGCGGTCGAGATCGTCAGCGGCATCAGCTTTGTCGAGCCGACGCTGGCGCTGGTGGGCGCAGACGCGCTGGACGGGCTGCAAATCCTGGATGGCATCGCCGTCGGACTGATGCATCACCCGCCGCTCAATCCGGATTACCCGGCGCTGCTCGGTCAGGTCTACAGCCAGGCCGTCGCTTCCAACATCAAGCTGACGCTGATGAACCAGTACCCCGACGACTTCACCGTCAAGCTGATTCACGGCGCGGGCACGGAGAACGCCCTGGTCGAGAGCCTGCCGCTCTACGAGATCGACCACAGCCCGCACATCCAGCACATGACGGCGCTGTATCTGCCCGCGCTGGGCGGCATGAGCAGCTTCGAGCAGTTCCAGGAGATCATCGCCCACCTGCGCGCGCCGGAAGGCTGCCCCTGGGATCGCAAGCAGACGCACCTTTCACTGCGCCAGTATCTGCTGGAAGAAACCTACGAAGTGCTGGAAGCGCTGGACAACGAAGACCCCGACGCGCTCGCCAAAGAGCTGGGCGACCTGCTGCTGCAAGTGGTGCTGCACACGCAGATCGCCATCGACGACGGCGAGTTCAAAATGACCGATGTGCTCAGCCACGTCAACCGCAAGCTGATTCACCGTCACCCGCACGTCTGGGGCGATACGCAGGTGAGCGGCGCGGATGAGGTGCTGAAGAACTGGGATCAGCTCAAGCAGGCCGAACACGCCGCGCAGGGCATCCGCCGCGAGTCACTGCTGGACGGCGTGCCCAAGCACCTGCCCGCGCTGCATCAGGCCTTGCAGTATCAGGAAAAGGCCGCCAAGCCCGGCTTTGACTGGCCGAGCATCGACGAGGTCGCCGCGAAGGTGCGCGAGGAACTGGACGAGGTGCTGAGCGCGCCGACCGAGGCCGCCCGCGCGGAAGAGATCGGCGATCTGTTCTTCGCGCTGGTCAATTGGGCGCGCTGGCTGAAGATCGAGCCGGAGACCGCCCTGCGCGAGACGAATGCCAAGTTCTACCGCCGCTTCCGTCATATAGAGGAAACCCTGGCGGCGCGCGGCAAAACATTGCAGGAATCCACGCTGGCGGAGATGGACGCGCTGTGGAACGAGGCCAAGCACAAGTCGTAGTGTTTGAATTGCACCTACCCCTAACAAACGTAAAGAAATTTACGTTTTGTATAGGCGTTGTACGTTTTTCACGCTATTCCAACCGTTAGCTCATTTTTAGGGATGCGCTATACTATCGTGCTAGGCGGGTTAAGAAACCGCTAAAAAGTACAAGTGAATAAGGGATTAAAGCACATGAAACGTCTCGTTCTGCTATTTGTCCTCATGACAGTGCTGCTGCTGGCCTTCTCGGCCTCGGTGGTGGGCGCACAGGGTGCGGCCAAGGAGTACATCATCGTCTCCCAAAGCCGCTTCGGTGTTCCCTCGGTTCTGTTGAACCAGATTCGCCAGTCGGGCGGCATCATCACCGAGAATCTCTCACGTATGGGTGTCGTCGTCGCCACTTCCAACAACCCGCGCTTTGAAAACGGTCTTCTGGCCGCCCGCGCGGTCGTGGAAAACCGCCGCATTCCGACGGCCAATCCGAAGATGGAACTCGGCCCCGACTTCAGCCATATCGTCAGCCCGCCGAATACCAATGATGATGACTTCTTCTTCGATCTGGAATGGGGTCACACCTCAATCGACGCCGTGCGTGCCTGGGCTATGGGCCGCACCGGCGCGGGCGCGATTGTCGCCGTGTTGGATGAAGGTGTCGATGACGACCATCCCGATCTGGCCTCGCAGGTGCGCGATGACCTCTCGGCCTCGTTCGTCCCCGGCGAAGACTGGGACCCCGTGCCCGGCTTCTACTTCAATCATGGTACGCATGTTGCCGGCACCGTTGCTGGTGCGGACAACGCCTACGGCATGATCGGTGTCGCGCCGGATGCGCAGATTATGGCTGTCAAGGTTCTCTCTGAAGAACTGGGCTACGGTCTAGACTCGTGGATCATCGCGGGCATCATTCACGCTGCCGATCACGGCGCGGACGTGATCAACATGAGCCTCGGCTCTGGCCCGATCCCGCTGAGCGATCCGGAAGTGCAGGATTACTTCCTGCTGTACTCGCTGGCAGCGCTGTATGCCAACTCGAAGGGCACGACCGTGATCGCTTCGGCGGGCAACGACGCCTTCGACTTCGGCACGAACGCAGATTACATCCACCTGCCGTCAGATGCAGTGGGCATCATCTCGGTCTCGGCCACCGCGCCGGAAGGCTGGGCGGTTGACCCGAACAACGCTTACCTGCGTATCCCCACCTCGTACACCAACTACGGCGCGAACCGCATCGACTTCGCCGCTCCGGGTGGCGACTTCGACCTGCCGGGCGAGGACCTGTGCACCGTCGCTGGCCTGACCCGTCCGTGCTGGGTGCTGGATATGGTCTTCAGCGTGATCCCCGGCGGTTGGTCATGGGCAGCGGGCACGAGCATGGCTGCACCGCACGTCGCGGGTGTCGCCGCGCAGATCGTCGGCTACTTTGGCGGCAGCGCCAACCCGGCAGTCGTGGAAGCGGCTCTGCGCTACACCGCTGACCAGAAACCGCCGTATGGCTACAAGGATACATATTGGGGCTACGGCCACCTGGACTCGACCTTCAGCGACTACTGGGATCAGGGCGGCCCCGGCTAAGCAACATTAGCGTAAAGGGCGTAGGGACGGGGTATATCCCGTCTCTACAGCAATGACGGAGCGGGATGTGTGTGCCCGCTCCGTTTTGATTCTGCCGGGCGCAAAACTGCCTCTTGAGCCTGACGTAACGTGAGGCCTTAGACTGTTGATCGTCAGCGCAACCGCCGCTGACAGTTCACAGATTTGGAGGTCATTAACCATGCAGATCAACTGGATTCCCACCGACGAGTATTACCAGCGCATTCTGGCCGCGCCGGATGCGGAGGCGCGCCAGCAGCTCTACCTGGAACTTTTCGTGCAGCCCTGGAAAGCCATGATGGACATGTTCGCCGGAATGCGCGGCGGCGCAGACGACGACCCGCTAGCCGGAGCGCGCGCCTGGGCATGGCTGCTGCCGGAACAGCCTGACGAGATCGCCCGGCTGCTGCGAACGATGCAGGACGCGGACGCCTGGACGAACGGGCGGCAGGCGCTGGAACAGGCCGCGGTACGCTTTGCGCCTTATGCTGACCGGATGCCGCTAGAGGCAGTGACGGGTTGGCTGGTGCTGGGCGACGCGGCGCGCGCACAGGCATTCGAGCGCGGCTACACGGGCGCGACCGACTGGATGCAGCCCCGATTGGTCGGACAGTTCTGGGAAGCAAACGATTACACCCTGCCTCGGTTGGGCGCGCTGCTGGCGCATGAGATGCACCATCTCATCCGGCTGCGGCTGTTCCCCTGGGATCCGGTCAACATGAGCGTGGCGGATTACATTGTGCTGGAAGGCACGGCAGAGTCGTTCGCGGCGGCGGCGTTTGGTGCGGATAAGGTCGGCTACTACATCACGGACTTCGATACTGAGCAGTTCGAGACGGCACGTCAGGTGATCGGCGCGGGTCTGGAGCGCACCGGATTCAACGTGATTCGCGGTTACATATTCGGAGATGCACTGGCGGCGCAGTGGGGGTTCCAGCCGCAGGGCGTGCCGACCTACGGCGGCTACGCGGTCGGTTATCATGTCGTGCAGGCCTTCCTGCGGCGCAGCGGCCTGAGCATTGAGGAGGCGACGTTCCTGCCCGCGCGGGAGATCGTGGCCGGGTCGGGCTTCTTCACGGCGTAAGGCAAGAATCACAGCATCTTAGCCCACGTTTTGCTGCCAGCGGTCGCGCAGTTTGCCCGATAAGAGGGTATGATATAGAACGACGTATAAAGTCGTTCTTTTCTGCTTATTGATCGGGCACTATCATGGACACCATCCCTGAACCGTCACCACGGCTGACCATCCTGGCGTTCATCGTCGTTACCATCGCCATCATCGCCGCCGTCGTCCTGCTGATCGCCACTCGCCCACAGCCCGTGCAGATCACGATCAACCCACCGCTGCCCACCGCCACGCCGGAGCCGAGCGCAACGCCCGCGCCGATCAGCGTCTATGTGACCGGGGCGGTTGCCAACCCAGAGCAGATTTACGTGCTGCCACGTGGCAGCCGGGTACAGGACGCGATTGACGCCGCTGGTGGCATCGTCGGTGAAGCCGATTTGCAGCGAGTCAATCTGGCCGGAATTCTGCGCGACGGTGACCAGGTGCATGTGCCGCTGGCAGGGCAAGCCGGGGGCATCGCCACGCCGAACAACGTAGGCATCGTCTATGTCAACAGCGCGACGGTAGAGGAACTGGACACGCTGCCGGGGGTGGGGCCGGAACTGGCCGAACGCATCATCCAGTACCGTGAATTGAACGGCCCGTTCGCCAGCCTGGACGACCTGGATGCTGTAGAAGGCATCGGCCCGGCGCTGCTGGCCGAGATCACCGAGATGGTATCGTTCGAGCCGTAGGCCGCTCAAGTGAGCTTGAGGTGTTTGCGGATGGCCTTGGCGAGCTTCTGAATTTCGCTGTCAAAGTCGTTTTTGACAACATCGACCCACTGCGCCAGGGTATAACCGAACGGCACTGCGTTGCTGCGATCACCGCGTACCAGCACGGGGAAAAT
>JAEUQX010000147.1 GCA_016788625.1 Anaerolineae bacterium | reverse complement strand
TCGTCACGGCCAGCCCGTCGCCCACGCGCACTACCTGATGGTGCAGCCACTGCGGCCTATCGCTGCCTTGCTCCGTGATCGCCCTGTCTTCTTCCAGCGTTTCCCCCGTTTCCACCACGCGCACATACCGCTCCAGAAATTAGGGGCAGTGCATCCAGGAGGCCAGTTAGGTCAGCCGCCCGCCCATGATGTAACGATTGGGAAGGTTGCCCAGCAGGCGCTTGCCAGCCGAGATGACATCGGTGATGATGAAATCAACGATCTTCCCTTCGGCGTCACGCTGCGAGCGCAGCAGATAGAAGGCGTCCAGACTGCCTTCCGCCGCCGCGCGGAACAGCGCTTCACTGTCGCGCAGGGCGTTTTCGATCAGCTTGCGCCCGGTAATATCGCGTGAGACGCTGGTGATCTCGTGCGCCGGGCTGCGCGTGCTGGTCACTACAATGCGGCTGGTGCTCTCGAACCAGACGTAACTATCGTCCTTGCGCCGCACGCGGTAACTCTGCGTCAGCACACCTGATGTCATCGCCATGTTGTTGTACGACTCGCGGGTAGGGGTGACATCATCCGGGTGCAGGAAATCGTAGAGTGAGCGCCCGATCATCTCATCCGGTTTGTAGCCCAGCAGGCGCTGGCTGGCGGGTGAAACATACAGGTATTCGCCCGCAAAGGTGTGGCGGGTGATCACGTCAGTCGAGTTTTCCGCAAGCAGGCGATAGTTCAACTCTTTTTCGGCCAACTGACGGGTGTGTTCGGCCAGGCGCTGGCGGTTGATGCGGCGAATCGAGTTTGTGATCAGCGAGAGCGTTGCGATTATGGCGACGAACACCAGCATCGCGAGACCTGTTTGCAGATCAAACGATGGCATCAGGATGAGCAGCAGCGCGGTGCCGAGCACGATCGCCAGCGCGATGAACACCGTGAAACGGTCGCGCAGGAACAGGCTGCTCAGCAGAATGCTGACCGCCGTGAACGGCAGCATGTCCGGCCCATCAGGCAGCACGACAGATTGGATGAATGGGCCGACACCAAAGGCGATGATCAGCGGCAGCACGGCCAGCGTGATACTCCGAGCCTGGCTGAGTGCGTAGCTGCTCAGGATTCCCACGAAGATGATCACGGGCAGCAGCAGACCGCTGAGCATCGCGCCGTAAAAGATCGGGATTGTCACCAGCAGGATGCCAAAGAACAGCATGAGCAGGGTACGCAGCAGGCGACGCTGATCTTCGTCATCCAGCAGCATATCGCTGGATTGGCGCATCCAACGCCATATCGACCGTATACGCCCTTGCAAGCTGTCTACGTGCGGTGACATTCACGGAACCTTTACAGCCAGATTCGCTTGTCAGACTTATTGTAGTGCAAAATCTGGCTCACAGGGTGGACAAAAACGCTTCAAAAATGGGTCGACTTGGACCAAAATCAAAGTAGATGCGAAACGGGCCGATGTCCTGCTGCTGATAACTGAGCTGCTGCTCCGCGAACAATCGCACAAGCCACTCATCCAGGGCGGGTAATCGTGTCGTAACAAAGGCAACGCGCTCGGCCTGTTGTGCGGTCAGGGCATAAGGTCGGTAACGGTTGTCTGCGGAATTATAGCTCAGGTTCGCCTTATACGGCAGGGCAGCGCTGAACTGAATTCGTTCCTGGCTGAGGAAAGCCAGCCGGAAACTGACCCAATAGCTGGCATACCCCGTGTCGAGATCGTTAGCCTCCAGAAACTGGATCAAATCGGCGTCGTGATCGTTGAGGATATGGGATGCCGGGTCAAACTGCGTGGTGAAGCCCGGAAAGTGTGTCGCAGCGCTGAACTGCCCTGCGCCCTGATAGCCGATCACCAGCACCAGCGCCGCCAGCGGAAGGAAGCGCCGCCAGCCGCTCAACTCCAGGGTCGTCAGCGTCCCCAGCATGATCGCGAACGGCAGCGCCAGCACGATGAAGTAGCGCCCCGTCGGGTCTGCGCCGAAGCTGGAGGCGACGAAGATGATCGCGAACAGCAGTGGCATCCCCAACAGCAGCGCGCGGGCGTCCGGGCGCAGCGGATTGTGGCGCAGCAGCCGCAGCAGCACCAGCACGTAGATCAGCAGCACCAATACCCCAAGGGGCAGGAGAAAATACTCCGGACTCCAGGGAAAACGCAGCCCCAGAGCGGTGGGCATTCCCAGGAACAGCCAGCCCATCGCGCGCTGAAGTGGTGGCACATAGGGGATGCCAATGCCAGCGAACTGCCCGGTCTGGCTGTTGGTCAGAAAGGTTGCCAGGGCGGCGTGATCGTTGCTGAAATCAAAAATCCACCAGGGCGCGCTGCCTACGACGAAGGTCGCCAGCGCCAGCCCCATACGCGGCAGCAGTTGCCGTCGCGTGGCTGCGCCCGCAGGACGCGCGAAGCGGTATAGCACCAGCAGTGCGACGGGCAGCGCATAGGCGATGATCAGCCCGTTCGTCCACCAGCCTGCTCCGGCACATAAGCCAAGCAGCGCCCAGCGCCACCAGGACGCGACCTGTTCATGCGTGACGTCATACCCCAACCAGATCAGCAGCCCGCCGAAGAGCAGTGTTTCGTTGTAGCCGCCCAGCGTCGCGGTGGTGTAAAGCGCGAAGTTGACGCTGGGCACGGCCAACAGCAGCCCAGCAGCCAGCGCCACGCCCCCGCGACCGGACAAGCGCCAGGCTGCGCCGAAGCCCACCGCCACCACCAGCAGATACAGCACGCTCTGCACGATGCGGATGCTCAGCACCGACTGCCCCATGATGCTGAACCCTATGGCGACCAGCCAGGCATCCAGACTGCCCATATAGGCCTGTCCGTAGAAGAAGATCGGGCGTTCCCCTTGCAGAATGTGGCGCGCCATCAGGGCGACGACGGCCTCATCCGAGTGAAATGAGACCGCGTTGCTGAGCAGCAGCAGCCCGCGCCCAATCAGGGCGATGAGCAGCACAACCGCCAGGAGCCTCCACGGGAAGCGCTTCGCCTGAATCATACCGCCGTATCCACTCAGTTCTGCGCCGCGCGCCGCAGTCGCGCTCGACTACTCATGTTCCAGGCCAGGAAGGCCAGCCCGATGAGCACACTAATGGCGATCACGATCAGCCCGGTCATGTTGGCGCGTACAAAGCAGCCGCCGCCCCGGATGACCGGATCCAGCGTGTAACTGATCTGATCGCCAAACGAGCTGAGTCCGCCCGCTGTCACCTGGGTTTCATCAGAAATTGTCACTCCCCACATGTCGTTCACGGAGGCTGCTTTGAAGAAATACGGGGTGTTGGGTTTCAGCCCATCAAGCGTAAAGGAATGGCTGGTCTTATAGGTCTCATCCACCCCGCCTGTAAAGATGATGTGCCCGGCGCGTGTGCCGTACCATAACTGCCCAGCCGCCGGTTGGTCGGTTTCCCAGGTGACAGTCACGGATGTGCCGTTGACGGCAGTCTGAAGGTTGCTGACTGTCGGCGGGATGACATCAGCCGCACGCTTGAAGAGGCTGTCCGGGAGCGGCGCGGGTTCGACGCCGGAACCATCCAGAATGAGATTGTCGCTCGGCGTGGCTGGCTGCAGCCCCATGTCAGCCAGGATGTTATAGGTCATCTGGGGGATAAAGCGGTCGGGTTCGACAATCTCCAGGCCGCGCGCGCCCAGCCCCCACGACCACTGAATCGTGCCTGAGGAGAAGACTATCGCGCCGCTCTCTGCCGTATAGCGCACCATATGCGCAGCCGCCAGAGCCAGATTGCCGTTGGCGGAATTGCCTGCATCCTGCAGCAGCATTCCGAATACAGGCGAGGTCGCCAGGACAGTCAAGCCTTCCGGTTCACGACCATTGTCAGCGCGGGCATCCCACTTCCAACCGACGACATGATCCCCAAATTCGACATAGGTATCCGATGGCATGGACTGCAAGCCCGTATGGCGGTAGATGCTGTCCTGGGCTTCCTGAGCGGAGACGCGCATTGGGAAATAGAAGCGGTCATTATCCCCGATGTACAGCGCGCCGAGCAGACCGTTCTCCGGATCATTCGCGCCCGCTGGATCGCGCCAGGTGCCGGTGTGGAAACCACTGGAATCCACCGGGCCGCTCTCGGTCGTCTTGTAGGTTACCATCACGCTGTCCGGCTCGTTGGTCAGCGGGTCGGGTTCAAAACGCACACGCCAGTAAGCGGTATTGGCCGTGAAGAAGCCCAGATGCACGCCCGCGTCGCGCGCCGCCGTGATGGCATCACGCATTTCCTGCGACCAGTACTCGTCATGACCCGCCGAGAGAAAAACCTTGTGGTCGAGCAAGGTGTTCACAGCGCCCGGCTTGCCCGCCCGGTGCGTGTCCTGCGTGGTCGAGTAGGTGACATCGTAACCCTGCTGTTCCAGCCAGCGCACCATCGGGTATTCTGCGCGATAGAAGTAATCCGGGCCCATCTTGAACTGAGAGTATGGACGGTTGAGTGAGATGCGCACCGCGCGAGGAGCCTGCGCCACGGTGCTGCAGAAACCGCTGTTCCAGTTATAGGCCGATTTGCCGCCATAGTTGTTATACGCCTGTAAAGTGCTGACGCTGTGTTGGTAGAGGATTTCTGCCGGGCGGTCATCATTGCGGACAACGAACGCCGTGTCATTCTCGCCGCCCGTGTCCGGCCGCTGTACACGCACAATGTAAATGCCGGATACCCATTCTGTGGGGATGGGCAGCGTGAATGAGGACGACCAATTGCTGCACGTCCGCAGCCCGGTATCTTCCGCGCGAGCACAAGGTGGCTGCTGGTTACCACGCAGGCCGCTGCGGCTGAACACCAAGCGCCCGCCCAGGCCACCATAGTAGCCGGTGCGATAGACATACAGGTCGTACTGCGACGCGCTCGTATTCACGAACAGGTCAACCTGCTCGCCGGTGTTCACCGAGTCAAGGGAGGTAAAAACTTCTATGCTGTCGCTATAGTTATCCGAGATCCATTCGTTTGTGCCAGGCAGACAGTTCTCCGCTACGACCGGGTTGGCTGGCGCGGCACAGGCGGCTTCGTCTATGCCCTGGAAGGTATGACTCGCCGAGTCCCTGCCGGAATCTGCCCACACAAATCCGTGCAACATTCCAGTTACTACAATCGGAATAAGCCAGCGCATGAACCAGGTCACTACCATATCATCCTTCTTTGGCGATACAGCTTACAGATGTTTTCAGACAAGTTACCGTCAACAGTCGTGATGTACGGTGCCATCTAATATACCCTGATTGTGCTTCAGCCCGGCGAAGCTGGGTCTGTGTTGGCAGCAATCCGGTAGATTTGAACGGTTGGGCCAGGCCGGTCGAACCAGTCCAGGTATGTGATCGGGCCTAGAACCTGATCAATCTGGTAAGGGGGCTGGTCTCCGGAATACGGTTTGATCTCGTATATCAGCTCTTCTTGCAGCGCCAGGTTTTCATAAAATGTGCTTTTGTGTAATTGTGCCGCCGGTTGGAGCATTTCCGCGTCACGCGTGAAGCTTGTGACGATCAGATACTCGATGCCGTTTTGCCGATAGGTATCCAGGTTATCCACACTGAGGCCGTAGAAATCGACAAAGGTCACGTCGTACCGCTCGGAGTCAATCTCAGGACTGTGCCACTCCATAGCGATTTTGCTGCCTTCTGGCACATTGTTGTAGACCCAGTCGCGAGCGAATGTACGGGTATCCGTTTGACTCTGAAGATACCCATACCGGAGGACGCGCTGCATCGGAATGGCAAGTAACAGCACCAGCACCGCCGTCAACCAGACTGCACGCCGTTTTTGTGGCAGCACCTCCCAGATCAGGCGCGCTGCGAAGAGGCCGAGAAGCGGTAGGATTGGGATGATGTAGCGGGCAAAATAAACACTGGTGATTGATGCCACTATGAAATAGGGAAGTACGAAGCTGATCAGCAGCTTGTCGCCCAGCGTTCGTCTGCGCAGCAGCCAGAGCAGCGCGAGTGCCATGAGCAGCGCCAGTACCAGCCCACTGCCCCATTCAATCGCCCTCAGATAGAAGAGCGGTGCTGGCAGCGGATCTACGCGCAGGTTGCCAAAACCGCCTTGACGGCTGAGGGAGAGGAAGTCCCGCCAGTAGCGCAGATAGCCGACCGGATTGACCCAGATTTGCGCGTTTGCCAGCAGCAAGGTAGCCATGAACACCAGCGCGGCCCACCATACGCGCACATCAAGGACGGCAGCGAACCAGCGGCGCAGTCTGAGCCAATTGCGTTCTTCCAGTAAACCGACTGCTGTGAGATGCGCGAAGGTCAGGGGGAACATCAGCAGAACCAACGTGATGCGCGTGTTGATCGCCAGCGCCGTGACCAGCCCCGCCACAATGTAATGACCGCGTCCTGCGCGCTTCTGTGCAATGACGATGTAACTGAGCAAGGCTCCCAGTACCAGCGTGGTGGCACTGATATCCGGCGTGCCGTGCTGCGACTCGCGCACATGCAAAAAGTTGACCGCCGTGAATAGCGCCGCCAGCAGCCCAATCTCCACGCTGTACAGCCGCCGCCCGACATGATACAGCAGAAAAATACCGACTACTGCCAGCGTTATACTGACCCACCGACCAATCATGACCAACTCTGGCGGGGTATCCAGCATTTCGACGTTGTTGGTATGGGGCGCTTTGCACGAGAAGAGATGCAATTCATCGCTGATCTTGGTGGCGACTGCGTAAACATAGGTGTGCAGTTGCAGCAGCGAGGAATCCAAGTCCCTGTCACAAGCCAGGTCATGCGCGGCATCTGTGTAGAAAGGTTCTTCCATGTGGGCAATTTGCGGCAATCCGTAGTCGATGCCGCGCGCGCGCAGCCCGAATGCTACCAGTAGGATGCCCCCCAGCATCAGTATGTACTTTGTATTTGGATGCTCCAGGATGTGTTTTAACATATGTCTTGCTACTCGCCATTTAAATGGTGACAGAAAACTAATTGGGTTTGCTGGCAACCATGGGGGTCGCCGTGGTCACTCTCCCGATACAGAGCAGTCGTATTGGATGAGCTGCAACCTTGTTCTTTACGATCGGCGTCGCCGGCGCAGTAGGCGACTGAACAGCAGCACGAGTCCCACCCCAACCCCCAGCCCCGCGCCAATCCACACAGGCGGGTTCGACTGGAACGTACACACCACAGAGCCGGCAATAGGGCGCACAGTCTCGGCGAGGCGGGCGCTAAAGCCACCCCATTGTGTGCTGAAGCTGCCTACATCACTGAAGGTGACGTTTCCCTGCTGATCAATTGCCATGATCTGGTATGTGTAAGTGCGACCCCGCCGCAAGAAATTATTCGTGACGCTGTGTTGGGTCGCAGGCTCAAGGCCGGTCGGGCTGCCGAATTGATTGATCGAATCGGGGGATGAGCCAATGAACACCTGCCCTCGCGTGGGGACATCCGTTTCCCAGGTGAAGGTCGCTTCCAGCTCGCCCGCGCTCACCTGGATGTTGGAAAGTGTCGGTGCAGGCGCAGCGGACGGGTCAAAATAGGTTGTGACCGTTGGGACTTCCTGTGCTTCCCCATCCAGAACCAGCCCAGCGGTTGGCGAGGCGGGCTGCACCCCCATGTCGGCGAACAGGTTATAGGTGATTTGTTGCAGAATCGGATTTGGCTCGTAGAGCGCCAGACCATGTGACCACTGATTGGTGCCTGCATTGAATACCAGCGCACCGCTCTCCGCCTGGTAACGGGTGACGTGCGCTTCGCCCACCTGATAGTTGGAGTATTCCCGCCCGGAATCCAGCAAGTACTTGCCGACGACAGGCGAGTTCGCCAGCAGAGTCAGAGACTCCGGCGTCAGGCCATTCTCGACGACCACATCCCATTCCCAGCCGACCAACTGCTTTCCGATATCAACCACGGTTCCGGCAGGTATACCCTGGAGGCCTGTGCTGCGAAAAACACTGTCCTGGGCTTGCTCGGCGCTCACGCGAATCGGGAAGGAGAATGTGACATTATCGCCCAAATACATGCTGCCCAACAATGCGTTCTCTGGCATGTTGATTCCCAGTGGATCGCGCCAGGTCCCTGTTGGCGTAACCGGGTCAGCCGGACCGCTCTGGGTGCTCTTGTACGAAACCAAGACCTTGTCGGCTTCACCTGTCACCGGGTCCGGTTCAAAACGAATGCGCCAATAAGCCGTATTGGACGAAAACACGCCGATATGTACACCAGCATCGCGGGCCTGAGTAACGGCATCGCGCATCTCCTGCGACCAGTACTCATCATGGCCAACCGAGAGAAAGATGCGATGATCGAGCAGTTCGTTTTTTGCTCCCGCTTTGCCAGAGCGGTGCGTATCCATGTTGGTTGAGTAGGTTACGTCATAACCTTGCTGTTCCAGCCAGTGAACCATTGGATATTCAACGTAGAAATACATGTTGAATTCCGTCATCGGCGCCAGGTAGGGACGGTTAAGCGAAATCTTTGCGGCACGGGTTTCGGTCGTGACGGTTGGGCAAGCGTTCCACACGTCGGCGTTGTTGTAGATCGACTTGCCGCCGTAATAGTTATAGGCCTGATACGTCGTGGTGCTCTGCTGATAGAGCACATCGGAGGAGCGTTCGTCTTGTCTTACGACAAACACGACGAAATTCTCACCCCCGTCATCCTGGCGCACCAATTTGGCGATGTAGATGCCGGACAGCCAGTCGTCGGGCGTGGTCAACGTATGGCTGGCTGTCCAGTTGCTACACGTTGTCAGACCCGTTTGAAACTCATAATTGCAGTCCGGTTGCACCTGTCCGGTCACGTCGTTGATCGTCGTGATCAAACGCCCGCCCAGACCGCCGTAATAGCCGCTGCGGTAGATGAAGATGTCGAAACGCGCGGCGGTCGTGTTGACGAAGAAGGTCAGTTCGTCGCCACCCTGCACGCTGCTGGCGGAGGCATACCCTTCGATAGCACCCAGGTCGGTCACGTACCAGTCTTCTGTGCCGGGCAGGCAGTTTTCAGCAACGACGGCGTTGGCGGGGTTATTGCACGCTGCCTCATCAACGCCTTGGAAGACAAATGGGTTGACGACAACCGGCTCAACTGCTTCGGCGCTGACGATTTGCGCTGCCAGCACAACGGCCAGGAACAGCGATACTGCTGTTGGGATTCCCTTCGTCAGAAAAGCTGACATGCACGTAACTCCCATAAATCTAACAGCATACATTTGACACATAATTGTTACAACTGCGACAAGTATACTGGTTTGTGATGTGTCACGCTAAGCCACGCCGGAGACACGGTGTGTCCGTCGATAGATGCCGCTGTTGTCATGTCCTGATGGGATGGTCAGGCAGGGGCTACCTGCCAATAGCCCCGGATTTCACATCTGCCAGCACCTGATCGGCCACCTTGGACGCGAAGCGCGAGACGGCCTCGCCGTTGCCCAGTTCCGGGTAGATCATGACCGTGTTGCCCATATACAGGTGCTCGACAGGCGTCTTAATGCTCGGTATGTCGTCCAGCGTGTTCATCGGGCGGATTGGCTCGACATACTTGGCGCGCTGTACGATGAAGTCAACGATGTTCGATTCGTCAAAATCCGGGAACATCGCGCGGAAGTGCTTCATCCACTCCGCCTTGACCTGCTCGTCCGGCCATGTCGCCATCGGGTTATCCGGCGCGATGTATTTGGGCAGATAGACGAGGTAATAGTCCTTCAGATACTTGGGATCAATCAGATTGGTGGTCTCGACGACGGCGGTGAACGGGATGCGCTCGTCGGTGATGTTCAGCACGTAGTAGGGCATCAGATGCTTCTTGAGGATCAGCAGCGGGCACAGCACCCCCAGGTATTCCTGCTTGGCGAGCTTCGCCGAGAAGTCGCTCGGCGCGCCGGGGATGATCTGCGCCAGGATGGGCGAGGCCAGCGTGCTGATGACGACATCATAGCGCCGCGTTTCGCCGCCGATCTTGACGCCCGTCGCGCGGCCATTCTCAATCACGATCTCTTCAATCGCGGTATTGAGGTGAAAGCTGACGCCCAGCCCCTCGCACTTTTTCGCCAGCGCTTCGATCATCGAGCAGTAGCCGTTCTCCAGGTAGCACATCATCTCCTTGGAGGTGACGCCCTTGCGCGTGCCCATCATGCGCTGTAAACGCGACCAGATGTAGGTGGCCGGGACGTTCTGCGCCGTGCTGTCGAACTTGGCGCGCAGCAGCGGTTTCCACACCTTTTCATACACGCCGCGTCCGCTCACCCGTACCAGCCAATCCTCGACGGGCACGGTGTCCATCTTGTGCCAGTCCTTTTCAAACTGTGCCCAGATCACCTGCAGCGCCAGACGGAAGCGTTGGAACGGATTCAGCGGCGGGAACAGCATAAAATCGACGGGCGTGGTGAAGTTGTACTGCTTGCCCTTGTCGTAGAAACCCTGTTTGGTGACGGTAAAATGACGCTTATCGGCCACGCCGCTTTCTTCCATCAGCCCTTGCATGGATGTATCGCTGCTCAGAATGGTGTGATAGAAGCGATCGATCCGCACGCCATCGTAAAGCATATAACTCGCTAACCCGCCCAGGTTATCACCGCGTTCGTATACGGTGATGTTGATGCCCTGCTGTGCCAGTTTGTATGCCAGCGTGACACCCATGACTCCACCGCCCACCACTGCTGCCTGTACCGCCATCAACTCCCCCTAAAATCCATGTTAGTTTCGAATACGCTTGAAGATATGATACTCACTTATCCATACAGCGTCCTCAAGATTCCGTGAAACCGTCATATGGAAAGTGAAACGAAAACTTCATCCGCTGCCTGCTCCGCAAATAAAAAGCCCCGTTCAACGTGGGCTTTTTAAAGGGCCATTGTTTTGAAGGATAGGGTCGGTATCGCTCGTCCCGACTGCACATGTAGGAACGTGATCAGACCGACTGGCTGGTGATCAGCACGCCGAGGATGATCACCGCGATGCCGACCAACCGCAGCGCCGTGATGCGCTCCTTGAAGATCAGGTATGATCCCACGATGATGCCGATGTAACTCAGGCTGGCGAAGGGATAGACGTAGCTCAACTCAAAGTGCGAGAGTGCCAGCAACCAGAACAGCACGCCCAGGCCGTAGACGCCCAATCCGCCGATGACCCAGGGCGATTTAATGATGCCCATCAGCATACTGCCGCCAGCAGCGCCCCTGCGCCCGATACCGCCCATGCCCTGTTTAAGGAAGAGCTGTCCGGTGATGCCTAAGACGGTGCTGAAGGCGATGAAGACAAAAGGTGACATCTACGAATTTCCCTTCACGAACTGCGGCGAGGGCTTGCCGAAGATGGCCTCGCGCAGGATGCGACGTTGAAACTTGAGGTGCGACATGGTCACGCGGGCGATGCGGATGCTGGACTGGCCGAACGTCCGCACATGCAGCGTCGTGGGGAACTCCGAGACGGTGTAGCCCGCCTGAAGCGCCTTGACCAGCAGTTCTGTACCCGCCAGGAAATCGTTGCTTTCAAACGTGATGGTATCCACCACCTTGCGGCGATAAGCACGGTAAAGCGCTGTCCAGGTATGAATGTCCCACTTGACCAGCAGGCGGTAGAGCAGCGACGCGCCGAAGCTGAAGGTCAGGCGGTAGCGCGGCACGCCCTGTACGCGCCCATTGGGATGATAAGGCGATGCCGTCACAATGTCGACATCATCAACCACCAGCCGGCTGAGCATCTGCGGGATGGTGCTGAGCGGATACGTGCCATCAAAATCAGTGGTGACGATCACTTCGCCCGTCGCGTGGGCAAACCCGGTGCGGATGGCCGCGCCCAGCCCCTTGTTGCGCTCATGCGAGACGACGCGGTAGCCCGGCTCATCCTTAAATTCGGTGGTCAGCAGTTCCAGGGTGTTATCCTTGCTGCCATCATTGACGAAGACCACCTCGACATCGTGTGTCTTGCGCAGGTAGGCGACGACATTGCGCACGGCCTGCGCGGTGACATGCACACCTTCCGATTCATTGTAAGCTGGAATGACCAGTGAAACTTTCATGATTTAGCTCCCCGCATGAACTTGTCCTGCATTTGCAGTCATACAGATTGTGGAATTGGGGTGAAAAGTTTGTATTGTGTATAACTCTCACTCTAGATTTACGTCCTTGCGCGTGCCTAAATCGTCTTTACAGCCTGTATTCCGGCCCAAACCATTTCACCGCACATAACTTTTAATCCACTGCAAGGTTATTGTGCGAATAAAATAGGTATGTTTGTTATGTATCTGCATTGGTTTGGCGGCCAACTCCCTAAACCACAACAGATCAAAACGAAAGGAACTGTGGATACGATGTTTGTTCACCCTAGCGCGCTGGTCGAAGACGGCGCGACCATTGGCACAGACAGCAAAATCTGGCATCTGTGCCACATCCGGCGCGGTGCGCGCGTCGGCTCGGAGTGTGTATTGGGGCGCGGCGTGTTCGTCGATGCCGATGTGCAGATCGGCAGCCGCGTGAAGATTCAGAACTACGTCTCGGTGTTTCATGGTGTGACCATCGAGGACGGCGTATTCGTCGGCCCGCACGTCTGCTTCACCAACGACCTGTTCCCGCGCGCCATCAACGCGGACGGCTCGTTAAAGGCTGCGGATGATTGGGTGCTGGCGCACACGCTGGTCAAGTTCGGTGCGGCCATCGGCGCGAACTCGACGATTGTCTGCGGCAGCACGATTGGGCGCTGGGCGATGATCGGCGCGGGCAGTGTGGTCACGAAGGATGTGCCAGATTACGGGCTGGTGGTCGGCAACCCGGCACGACTGATCGGTTATGTCTCACCGTCTGGTAAACGCTGCGCCAGCCCGGAAGAGGCCGAACGTCTGGGGTAATCCTGGCTGATCTGGTACGATGATCGCTATACCGTCACCGCGCGTACCCACTTCGTAGGGACAGGGTAGCTCCCGTCTCTACAGTGATGACCGAAACCTGTCGCAACGTCCGCATAACCCTGCTGACTGATTTCGCGGACGACACACATCTACGCATTAGTTATTGAGGACTCCTCCATGCAAATTCCAATCGCAAAACCCTTCATCGGGGAAGAAGAAAAGCAGGCTGTCGTTCAGGTGTTGAGCAGCGGCCAGCTTTCGCAAGGGCCGAAGGTAGCCGAATTTGAGAAAGCCTTCGCCGAATATCAGGGCGCGAAACACGGCATCGCCACCAGCAACGGCACCACCGCGCTGATGGCCGCCATGATGGCGCA
>JAEUQX010000101.1 GCA_016788625.1 Anaerolineae bacterium | reverse complement strand
CGTGGCGCACAACAGCCTGAAAGACGGCTGGTGGCTGCTCGACCGCAAACGTCAAGCGGGCACGCAGCTTTCCGGCAAGACGCTGGGCATCATCGGCCTCGGTCGCGTCGGGCGCATCGTCGCGGCGCGCGCGCAGGCCTTTGGCATGACCGTGCTGGCCTATGACCCTTACCTGAGCGAAGAACAGATCAGCGATGAGCGCATCCTGCTCGTCGGCCTGCGCGAACTGCTCAGCCGCGCCGATTTCATCAGCATTCATGTCGCCGCCACGCGCGAGACGGCGGGCATGATCAACGCCGAAACGCTCAAGCTGCTCAAACCGGGCGCGCGGCTGATCAACACCTCGCACGGCAGCGTACTGGACGAACACGCCGTCGCCGACGCGCTGAAGGAAGGCAAACTGGCGGGCGTCGCGGTGGATGTCTACAACGAAGAACCGCCCTACAACAGCCCGCTGATCGGCCTCGACAAAGTGATTCACACGCCGCACATCGGCGATAACACCCTGGAAGCCACGCAAGACCTCTCACTGCAAATCGTGCAGCAGGTGCTGGACGCACTGCGCGGCGAAGACTACCGCAACGTGGTCAACCTGCCATTCATGCCCGGCGTCGATTACGAGACCAGCCGCCCCTACATGCGCCTGGCCGAGTGCATGGGCACGATTGTGCAAACCCTGGCGCGTCATCCCGTGCGGCGCGTCGCGGTCGAGTACCGGGGCGATGAGGTCAGCGGGTTGGTCAAGCCGCTGGCGGTCGGCGTGCTCAAGGGGCTGCTGCAACCCGTGCTGGGCGACAAGGTGAACTACATCAACGCGCCGGTGCTGGCGGGCGAACGCGGCATTCAGGTCACGCAGGCCAAGGGGCTGAAGAGCGGCGACTACACCAACCAGGTCTCCTGCCAGGTCACGCTGGAGGATGGCGAAGAGATCATCATCGCTGGCACGCTGCTCGACCGCCAGGAGCCGCACATCGTCCAGATCAACCGTTACAAGATGAACTTCGTGCCAGAGGGCTACCTGCTGATCATGGGCAGCCGCGACCAACCGGGCGTGATCGGCACGGTCGGCACACTGCTGGCGAAGAACCACGTCAACATCGCCAGTTGGCACACCGGGCGCGCCGAACGCGGCGGCAACACGCTGACGATCCTCTCGCTCGATGAGCCGCTCTCTGAAAACGTGCTGCAAGAAGTGGCGCGGTTGGAATTCGTGCGTCACATCCACCAGACTGCCGTCCGCATCCAGCCCATGACGCTCAACATCAATCACACGTTGCACCTGTCAGAGAGCATCTAGGGTGGATGTCGATAGTCGTTAGCTGTTAGTCGATAGTCAGCGGCAAATGGGTTCTGAACAATCAGCTAACGACCAACAGCTATCGACTGACAAGGAGTTCCCGTTATTCGCATGTCACGCTTTTGGATGTTAGATACCCTCTGGCTGCTGGCGCTGATTCTGTTCGCCGCCGCTGGGCTGATGCTCGCGCCGTTTCATGGCGACGAAGCCATGCACATCTACACCAGCACCGACTACGCCACCGCCTACCTGAACGGCCAGCCGGGGCAGCTCCCCGTCGCGCCGCCCTACGACATCGACAGCGATCCACGCCTGCGCCTGCTCAACGGCTCGGTCATGCGCTACAGCATCGGCCTGAGCTGGCATCTGCGCGGCCTGACACCGGCTGATCTGCCGCAGCGCCCCGGTTGGGATTGGGGCATCGACTATGACCAGAACATCGCCAACGGACGCCGACCGAGCGAACCCCTGCTGGCTTCCGGGCGCATCGCCGCGCTGGTGTATCTGGCGGGCAGCATCGCCGCGCTGTTCGGCATCGGGCGTGTTATCGCCGGGCGTCCGCTGGCCTATCTCGCCAGTGCGCTCTATGCCCTGCACCCGGTCATCCTGCTCAATGGTCGCCGGTCACTGGTGGAGAGCGCGCTGTTGTGCTTCGGGCTGCTGCTCATGCTGATCGCCCTGCAGATCGTCCGCCGTCACGCAGAAGGACGGCGCGGCTTGTGGGCCTGGTGGGCGGCGCTCACGGTCACGGCGGCGCTGACGCTCGCCAGCAAATACAGCGGCACGATCTTCGTCGCGGCGGCCTACGGCGGCATCGGGCTGGCGGCGGCCCTTCGCTATCTGGAAATGCTAAGAATTCACCACAGAGGCACAGAGGACGCAGAGAAACAAAGCAAGAATCAGCATCTTGTAACCCTGTTGAGTGCTGCGGGTCGATTGATCGTCAGTGGCGCATTAGCAATCGTGCTGCTCGTCGCCATTTCGCCCGCTCTGTGGAACGACCCACTCGCCCGCGCCCGCGATCTGACCGCCATGCTTCAGGAGCAGGTCGATATCGTCGTCTCGATTTTGCCGGACGCACCCACCACCCTCGCGCAGCGCATCGAAGGCATCATCACGCAGCCGTTCATCGCCGCGCCACAGTTCTTCGAGCAGGCGGCCTGGGCCAATGCCCGCGCCATCGCTGACGAAATCCAGCGCTACATGGCCTCACCATTAAGCGGCGTGCAGTACGGGCTGCTGCTCGGCACGCCGCTCACGCTGCTGGCGGCGTTCGGCATCCTGGCCGCGTGCTGGCCGCGCCTGCGTCCGTATCAGCCGGGAGCGCTGTCGCTCGTGCTGCTGGTCTGGCTGTTGGTCGTCGTCGCCAACCTGTTGATCAACCCGCTCCCCTGGCAGCGCTACTACCTGGCGCTCATCCCGCCCGCCGCCCTGTTCGCCGGGCTGGGCATTCTGGCTGTGCTGCACCTGCGACGATGAAACGGCAGACGCTGCTCGACGCGCTGTGGCTGACGCTGCTGGCCGCCTACATCCTGGCAGGCGTGCGGCTAACTCCCTTTCATGGCGACGAAGCGATGCAGATCACCATGAGCCGCGATTACTTCACCGCGTTCGTCGAGCGCCAGCCGGAACTGCTGCCCGTCGCGCCGCCCTATACGGTTGACAGCGAAGACTGGCTGCGGCTGATCAACGGCTCGGTCAATCGTTACAGCATCGGTCTGGCGCTGCACCTCGCGGGTTATGGCGTCGAGGCGCTGCCCGCGCTCTGGCAGTGGCCGCTCAGCGTCGAAGACAACCTCGCGCGCGGCTCGCAGCCCGGCGATGCCGTATTGTTCATCAGCCGTCTGCCCTCGGCGCTGTTCCTGGTCGCCAGCGTCGCGGCGTTGTTCGCCCTGGGGCGGCAGCTTGGCGGGCGTCCAGCGGCTTATCTGGCGAGCACCATCTACGCCCTGCACCCGGTCATCCTGCTCAATGGCCGCCGCGCGATGATGGAAGGCTCGCTGCTGTGCTTCGGCCTGCTCACGCTGCTCGCTGCGGCATATATTGTCCAGCACCGGCATGACTGGCGCGGCTGGCTGATGCTCATCATCTGCGGCGCGCTCACGCTGGCGAGCAAACACAGCGGCGTGGTCTTCGTCGCGGCGGCGCTGGCGTGGATTTTCACTGCGCAATCATGGGAATGGTTCAACGGGCGAGGGGCAGAACACCTAAACCTCACCCCTAAATCCCCTCTCCGGGGGGAGAGGGGACTTCCAAAGCACGACTTGCTACCCCTCTCCAGCGACGCGAACGAGCGGCTCATGCATACTGCGAGTCCGTCAGCGTCGCGCCGGAGAGGGGGCTGGGGGGTGAGGCTATTGAGAGGCAATCAAATTGATAGATCGCCTTTACAAACACACCTTTCCCCCTCATCACTCATCACTCATTACTCATCACTCCTCCTCTCTTCCCTCGCCGTCGTCGCGCTGTTCGTCGCGCTCAGCCCCGCGCTGTGGTCAAACCCGCCCGCGCGCCTGGCCGACCTGCTGGCGGAACGCGGAGCGCTGCTCGACTCGCAGGTGCGCGTCGCCGGGGATGCCGCGCTCACGTTCGATCAACGCCTGCTCGCCCTGGTCACGCAGCCCTATCTCACCCCGCCGCAGTTCTACGAAGCCGCGTTCTGGGGCGGCAGCGCACTGGTGCAAAGCGAAATCATCCGCTACCAGCAGTCCCCATGGAGCGGCGTGCAGTCCAGTATCATCGGTCTGCTGCTGACCGTTTGCGCTGGCATTGGGCTGCTGTGGCGGACACGCCAGTGCCATGTCCCTACGAGTAGCCGCTATCCTGTTGGGCTAGTCGCCATCTGGCTGGCGCTCACCGCCGTCGTACTGCTCGCCAATCCGCTGCCCTGGCAGCGCTACTACCTGGCGCTCATCCCACCCATCGCCCTGCTGAGTACGCTCGGCATCATGCGGTTGGTTCACTGGGCGCGTTCGTCAGTGTAGTAGCGAATCGCGCGGGCGTAACCCTGCATATCCGGCGTTTGCACATAGCGAATCGCCAGTTCCAACAGTTCGGTGATCGCCGCTTTGCTGCGCCCGGCACTCTCCAGCGCATAGGCGCGGAAGACGCGCAGCGCAGGCATATCCGGAAAACGCGCGATACCCTCGTCCAGCAGCGCTACGGCCTCGTCAAATGCGCCCACATTCCGCAGCGAACTGCCCAACTGCACATACAGGCGCGGCAGGTAATCGCCGTCCAGCCCCATCGCCAGCGCGCGGCGGTAATGCGGGATGGCCTCAGCCTCCTGCCCGGCAAAGTCAAACGCCCCGGCATACTCGAACCATGCCCGCGAATCGTTGGGATAATCTGCTACCACCTGGCGAAAGTGCTCAATCGCGCCCTGCTCATCGCCCGCCCGCTCCAGTTCCAGCCCGGCGGCAATACGGATCTCTAATGTGTCCATTTGTTTACCCCATCGTTGTGTTCTCGTCGTATCATCATGATGTACGAAAGCTGCGCCCAAAGTCCACTTGCCAGCGCGCGCAGCTTCCGCCACACTACAGATAGTGTTGCGACTATACCACGAGGAACCTTATGCGATACACAGCGCTTTTGCTGCTCATCTGCGCGTTCGCCCTGGTCGCCTGTGGCGGCGGAGAGACGCCCGCGCCGCCCACTGCCGACCCCAATGTTGTCGACCCCAATGCCACGCCCGTTCCGGAACGCTCCACGCTGCCACCGCCCATCACGCTCAGCCCGCGTGAATACTCGACCGACGAAGTGAGCGACCCGCTGCCCGTACCCGGCACGCTGGTTGCCGCAGCGACACCTGACCCCGACGCCGGGTTGGTCTTCGACCGCATCCTGTTCGAGCGCACAGGCGGCATTGCGGGCGTCCCGCTGACCATCGAGATTCTCAGCAATGGCAGCGTCACACGCGACGGCCAGCCCAGGACGATTGGCGCTGATCTGGTCACCCTGATCGACGGGCAGCTAGACCTGATGAACTACTTCGGCATTCAGGGCGTCTTCACCGCGCCCGGCACCAGCGCCGATATTTACACCTACAACATCACGGTGGAACGCAACGGCGCGAGCCTGACGGTCAAGGCGCAGGATGGCTTCATCCCGCCGGACATCCAGCGCTTGATCTCGCTGCTGCAAGATATCGGTCTATAGCCCCACCACCGCCAGCAGGCCGCCCAGATCGCCGTGCAGCACATGTTGCGCCGGGGACTCACCCGCCCCGCCCCGCATGAGATGTACGGTCTGCATCCCGGCGGCCTGCGCACCCAGGATGCCCTGAAGCTGGTCATCGACGACCAGGCAGCTTTGCGGGGGCAGCCCATCCACCTGATAGAATGCCGCGTCTTTGTGATACTGACCGACCGTATCCGGGCAGAGCAGCGGCCCCGTGAAGTAGTCCAGTACGCCGCCGCCAGCCAGCGCCCCGCGCGCCTGCGGTGTCAGGCTGTGCGTCGCCACGCCCAGCACGTACCCTGCCGCGTGCAGTTTCTTGATCACCGGGCGGGCATCATCGAAGAAGGCATCGCAGCGCGTTCTGACTTCATAGGCCAGTTCGCGGGAGAGCGTCGTCACTTCCGCCAGCGCGGGTTCGGGCGTCCCGGTCAGGCGGAACAGCGCGCGCGTCAGCCGCAGCTCGCCCTCCCACATCTGCTCAACGCCATCATCCCCGCCGAAATCGAGATCAGCGAAGTAGCTGTCCCAATCGGCCACGATGCGCAGATTGGCCTGCGCCCAGGCCGTCGGGCTGCCGCCATAGCGTTCCGCCATGATGCTGCCCAACTCGACGGCGTAGCACGGCCGCAGGCGTGTACCATCGACCAGCGTGCCATAAATATCGAAAAGAATATGGGTGATCGTCATGGTTTCCCCTGTACCGTGAGAATGTAGTTCGCAGGTGTCCCACCCATCTCCGCGATCAGCAGCCGCGCGCTGGCTGTGTCGCCAGGGTTGAGCAGCAGCGCGAAGTCATTATATGCGGCTGCGATCACCGCGCCATTCGCATCAAAGACCGTCGCCACGATGCGCGGCTCATGCACCGTCTCGCTGCTCGTGTTTGTCACGCTGGCGATGATCTCCAGCACGCCATCCGCGCCCACCTGTGATGTGTCCGTCCAGGTCAGCCGCTCCGAGCCATAGATCGTGCCCTCGGTCACAGGCTGCCAGTCCGCGCCGCCCAGCACCAGTTCATAGCTGGCCGTCAGCGAAGGCTGCCCCTGACCGAAGCGCAGGCTGAAGGGCGCGAAGCCCCCCGCCGGGATTTCGTAGCCCATCACCACATCGACCGCCTCGGCAATCGGCAGCCCGTCCGCCGAACGCAGCACGGCGCGCACGGGCAAATCGCGCACCGCCGCCGCGCCATTGTTCGCCACCTCGCCCGTGACGAAGAACACCCCGGCGGGCGTCGTCCAGGTACGCACATTCAGCAAGTCCAGGCTGCCGCCCACTGCGAAGGCCAGCGTCACCGCGTCGGTCGCCTCCAGCGCGGTATCTTCAGCAGCGCGGAAGGTGTTCACGCTGCGCTGAAGTTCTTCCAGGCCGACGCCATCATCCGGAATGATTACCTCGGCCACAGTCAGCAGCGAACCGATAGGCTGAATGAAGGTGTTGACCTGCTGCGTCAGCCCGGCAGCCGTGCGCCGCACCCCGGTCAAACGCCAACTGCCATCGCCCATCGCCTGGCGGCTGACCTCGTTATAGCGCCGCACGTCCGGGCGAATTTGCGTCTGGTAGCGGTTGAGGATGTCGGCCAGGTCGCTGGAAGCGATGCGCGCCCCGGTGTTGATCACGGCAAAGCGCAGCGCAGGTTCATCCGCGCCGGGAGCCGCGAAAACCGCAGAGGCCAATGTCGTCGTATTCTGTGCATAGACCGACCAGTTGCGCGGCACGGTGACGCTGAACGCGCCGCCAGGGTGCGTGTAGGTCAGCGGTGAAACATCCGGCGGGGCAGCAGTCGGCGCGAAGACCACTGCGCCCCCGCTGCACGCGCCCAGCAGCAGCGCGCAGAGCAGCAGACCAACAAGCCCGATCTGGCGGCCATCCGCGCGTAACATCCCGCCACCCATCGGAGACTCTGGTTGAACAAGAACACCAGATGAGTGCCGCCTATGAAAATTCGCTCTGAGCATGTGGTCTTCGCCCTTTTCAGCAAACTATTATTTGACCCTGCCGATCAATGCCCTAAGAATTAGACATATTCAGCGCGTCTAATTCTGGACTCGTCAACCACCCTACCGCAAGTGTGACATTAACAGGATCATTCTCCATGAGAAGATTTCTCCCAATCATCAATATTATTGCCTATGTCGCGACATTGGCAGTCAACTTTCTGTCCCAGAGTTCGTCCGTCCTGGGCATCAGGCCATTTCCCAACACCGTCGCGGAGCTGGGCGAAAGCCGCGCGCTGTTCTTCCTGCCCGCCGGGTATGTCTTCTCGATCTGGGGCATCATCTACCTGGGGCTGGGCGCATACGTGATCTATCTCGGTCGCGCGGCGCAGCGCGATAACCCGATGATCGACAAGATCGGCTACTGGTTCCTGATCAGCAGCATCGGCAACGTCACCTGGCTGGCGCTGTTCCTCTACGACCTCGTGGCCGTCAGCACCATCGCGATGCTCGTCATCCTGGTCTCGCTGATCATGATCTATCTGCGCCTGGGCATCGGTCGCACGCCCGTCAGCAGCCGCGAACGCTGGTTCGTCCACATCCCGTTCAGCATCTACCTGGGCTGGATCACGGTCGCCACTGTCGCCAACATCGCCGCCATGCTCTACGTGGGCGGCAGCGTGACCAGTTTCCTGGGCATCAGCGCGGACATTTGGGCGGTGGTCATGATGCTGGTGGCTACCGCGCTGGCACTGATCATGCTCTTCACTCGCCGCGACATCGCCTACGCGCTGGTAGTCGTCTGGGCGGTCTTTGGCATCTACGCGCGCCCGTTCGATACGCCTGTCTTCGCCCCGGTCGCGGGGCTGAACGCCGGGCTGGTCGATACGATTGCGCTGATTGTACCGCTCGTCATCCTGGCGGCGATTGGCGTGTTCTGGTTCACGCGCCGCAATACCGGGCCTGCCGCGCGCATGGCGTGAGGGTGCAGGCAGATTGTTTAACGGCGGTCATGTTGGGGGCGCAGTGCATCGCGCCCCTGCGGAACGCCCCATATTGCCTTGATAGATTCACTAAGCTGCTTTGAGCCGTCCATCGGCCACCTGAAACGTATGGGGGTGTTATGTTCTCACCAATACTTGCTTTGCATATTCCCGATGGCTTCCTCAGCGTCCCAGTCTCGCTCATCGGCTGGGCGCTGACCATCGGCATCATCTTCCTGGCGCTGCGGCAGACGCGCGACCAGCTTGGCGAACGCCAGATTCCGCTGATGGGCGTGCTGGCGGCCTTCATCTTCGCCGCGCAGATGATCAACTTCCCGGTCGCGGGCGGCACATCCGGCCACCTGCTCGGCGGCGTCCTCGCCAGCATCCTGCTCGGCCCGTGGGCTGCCGTGCTGGTGATGACCAGCGTCGTGGCGGTGCAGGCGCTGCTCTTCCAGGATGGCGGTCTGCTCGTACTGGGCTTCAACATCTTCAACATGGGCATCCTGAACGCCTTCATCGGCTATGCCGTCTACAGCGCGGCGCAGCGCGTGCTCGGCAGTTCGCGCATCAGCCTGATCGTCGGCGCGGCGGTCGGCGCGTGGTTGGGCGTGCAGCTCGCCGCGTTGGCGACAGCCTTGCAGTTGGCAATTTCCGGCACGTCGCCGCTGAATATCGCCCTGCCCGCGATGGTCGGCGTCCATGCGCTGATCGGGGTTGGCGAGGCGCTGATCACCGTCGGCGCGCTGCTCTTCATCCGCCAGACGCGCCCTGACCTGCTGGGTGAACCCGCCCGATCTGCGACGCGCGGCACGGCGCTGGTTGCCGCCGGGTTGGTGATCGCGCTGGCTGTCACGCTGATCTCGCCGCTGGCCGACCCGAACCCGGACGGCCTGGAGCGCGTGGCCGAAGACCAGGGCTTCATCGAGACCGCACAGTCCGCACCCTACGAAATCCTGCCGGATTACACCGTACCCTTCATCAGCGACCAAGCGCTCACCACCATCGCGGCGGGCGTGATCGGCGTGCTGATCGTCGCGGGCATCAGCTTCGCCGTCGCGCGCGTGAATCGCCGGGCGAGCGAAAGTACGTAGTCAAATGGGTTTTGCCTTTCAGGAACGCTATCAGGCGGGCGACAGTCCGCTGCATCTGCTGGATGCGCGCGTCAAGGTGGTCGCCACCCTGCTGCTGATCCTCGGCATCGTGCTGACGCCGCAATTCGCCTGGCCGGCTTACCCGCTGATCTGGGCGCTGCTGGCCGGGCTGAGCATTATCGGCGGCATCGGCATCGGGCGGCTGGCGCGCACGGCGACGCTGGCGCTGCCTTTCACGCTGGCCGCCATCACGCTGCTGTTCACCACGCCCGGCAGCCCGCTCGTGCAGGTGCTCGGCCTGACGATCACGGATGCCGGGTTGGGGCGCTTCCTGGCGATTGTGCTGAAAAGCTGGCTGGCGGTGCAGGCCGCCCTGCTGCTGGCAATGACGACGCACTTCACCGACCTGCTGTGGGCGCTCAACAGCCTGCGCCTGCCCGCCACCCTGATCGCCATCATCTCGTTCATGTACCGCTACCTGTTCACGCTGCGCGAGGAGACTGAACGGCTGCTGCGGGCGCGTGCCTCGCGCATGGCGGCCAGCCCGACGGGGCGCGCGGGCGGCTCGCTGGCCTGGCGGGCGCGCGTGGCCGGGGGCATGGTCGGTAACCTGTTCCTGCGCAGCTACGAACGCAGCGAGCGCGTCTATGCGGCCATGCTGGCGCGCGGTTACAAAGGCCAACTGCGGACGTTGAACGCTCCGCCCCTCAGCAGGCGCGCGGTTCTGCTCGGCGCTGTGCCTGTCGCCATCCTGCTGCTGATCGAACTCGTCGCCCTCATCTGGTGGAGATAGTCCATTGAGTCACCACACTATCGAAGTCGATAACCTCTCGTTCTGCTACCCGGACGGTCACGCCGCCCTGCACGATGTCACCTTTCACATCCACATGGGCGAGAAAGTCGCACTGGTCGGTCAGAATGGCAGCGGTAAATCGACGCTGCTGCTGCACCTCAACGGCGTCCTGCGCAGCACCAGCGGCAGCATCAAGGTCGGCGGACTGCCGCTCAACGACGCCAACCTCGGCCAGATTCGCGCCTGGGTCGGGCTGGTCTTCCAGAACCCAGATGACCAGTTGTTCTCGCCGCGCGTGCGCCAGGATGTCGCCTTTGGCCCGCTGCACATGGGGCTGCCGGATGCGGAGGTTAACGCGCGAGTCGAGAAAGCGCTGGCCGCCGTCCGCATGAGCGACTATGCCGACCGCGTGAGCTTCCACCTGAGCATCGGCGAGAAGAAGCGCATCGCCGTCGCCACCGTGCTGAGCATGGATCCGCAAATCCTGGTGATGGATGAACCTTCCGCCGGGTTGGACCCGCGCGCGCGCCGCAACCTGATCAACCTGCTGCATGACCTGCACGACCAGACCATGCTGCTCAGCACGCACGACATGCGCCTGGCCGCCGAGGTCTGCCCGCGCACCATCGTCCTCAGCGGCGGGCGAGTGGTCGCAGACGGCCCGACGCGCGACCTGCTCTACGACGCGGCGCTGATGGAGCAGCACGGGCTGGAGACGCCGTGACACGACCTGTCACAAGGACTAGTACCACAGGGCGGCTTGTGCTAAGCTGAGATCAACGCTAGGCTGGGTGTCGTCAGTTGTGTCACAGGGCAGGTGATCATGTACACCAATAACGAAATCCTGTTTCCCCACAGTGCCATTTCGTCGCTGCGTAAGCTGCGCGGCGAACGCTGGAATGCGCTGGTCGAGCGCGTGCTGTCGCTGCCGGAAACGCACGAAGAGACGCTGGCCTTCATGATGATGATGATTCGGCTGAACGGCTGCATGGCCTGCGAGACGGACAGCTACCGGGCGATGCGCGGCTGTGCCCCCTGCGCGCAGCAAACCCTGCGGCGCTTCAAAGGGGAAGACGCGGAACTGCTGGAACTATTCGATCAGGCGCTTCAGGATGTGCGTGACTTCGCCAGCCACAACAGCGTGTTCAACATCATCCAGGACGAACGCAGCAGCCTGTTGTAGACTCCCCACCTCAATAACACACCACGCGACCGGGGAACAGACGGTCGTAGCGCCAGACGGGCAGGAAGCCGCGCCAGGGTAAAATCGTCGAGTCCTCCTGCGATTCGAGGATTTGCTCGGCGGTCAGTACCCGGCTGCCCACAGGCTGCGTGATGACGATGAACAGAATATCGCTGTGCGGCGTCAGCGGCGTGCGGCACATCTCCGAACGCAGCACGACTGTAACGGTGTTTTTCTTGTAACTCACCAGTGACACGAACGGCAGGATGCCCTCCGGCTCGCCGATCATGCTGACGATGTGCCCCAGTGATGCGCCCTCGCACACTTGCAGGGTCATTTCAGAAACCGTAGTACTCATCAGGCGTACCCGCCCCAGGCCGACGTGACACACCGCGTTGGGATCTTCCGGTACATAGTTGATGTTGTTGGGAATAGCGAAGGTGCCGTCGCGCTCGACGGTTGCCAGGCGATAACCACGTTCCGTGAGCAGCGTGTCCGCTTCCAGCAGGGTTGTCTCACCGGGGCGAATACCGTTCCAACACGGCAAGTGGCAGTCTTCGACGGGGTTGAAGCCGGACGGTGACTGCCCCAAGGCCTGCCCAACCGCCATCGCCACCAGCATCAGGGCGATCATCGGTGCAGTCAACAAACCGGGGAGCAGCAGGAACTTTCTCATCGTTCGCGCCTCGCCTCAAACAGGATTACACCAGCGGCCACCGCCGCGTTTAACGACTCGCTGTCTGCGGCCATCGGGATGCGGACACGCGCCGTCGCCAGCCTGCGCGCCTCATCACCCGCGCCGTGCGCCTCGCTGCCGATGATCAGTCCCCAGCGCCCGGCCCACTCTGCCGCGTTATACAGCAGTTCGCCATCACCATCCGCAATATAGACGGTCAGATGCTGACAATACTCACCAATCTGCGCCCAGGTTCGCCCGGAGAGCGGCACGCGGAAATGCGCGCCCATCCCGCCGCGCAGCGCCTTCGGGTTATACGGGTCGGCGCAGGTGGGCGACAGCAGCACTGCGTCCACGCCCGCCGCAGCCGCGGTCCGCAGGATCGTGCCCAGGTTGCCGGGGTCGCGGATGGCGTCGAGGATCAGCACATGCGCCGGGTCAGCGGGCAGCACCCCATCCGGCATGGGGAACACGGCGACGATGCCCTGTGGCTGCTGCGTATCGCTGATATGGCGCAGCACTTCATCGCTGACGGCCAGCGCTTCGATGCTCAGCGCCCGCAGCCGTGCCAACGCCTCCGCGTCCGCCCCCTCGCCCACCAGCACGAAATCCGGCCTGTGCCCGCCGCGACAGGCGTCCAGCACCAGCCGCGCGCCCTCCAGCACGATCTTGCGCTCTTTGCGGCGCGCTTTGGCCGCCGTTTGCAGCGCGTGCGCCAGTTTGACCTTCTCGTTTTGCAGGCTTGTAATCATCATGGATGTGAATTATACGCGGTTTGGCTGAACGCGCATCAACCGCTACACTCTGCGTCATGACAACACCAATATGGAACGACAAAGACCTGCTGATCGTGCGCCTGTGGGCCGAACATGCCCGCCTGCTGCGCGCCCTGGTCGGCATCGACGCGCCGACGTTGGCGGCTGCCCGCCCCGCTGGCGAGTGGTCACTAACTGAGCTGCTCACACATCTGGCGGACTACGACCAGCTTTTCGCGCGCGCGGTGAGCGACGCGCTGGCCGGGCGGCTGGCAACGACCGGTATCGACTACACGCCCGCGCATAACGCCGGAGTACCGGGGCGGGCGGCAGAGATGACGCTCGACAAAACTGTCGCGGCGCTGGACAAAAGCCGCACCCTGCTGATGACTGCCTTGATGGGCGCGCGCGGCGAGGCCTGGACACAGCCGCATTCGTATCAGGCGCGACTGGGCAGCAGCACGAGCGCGGCGCGTGGCACGCTGCGCGGTTGGGCGCGCGAACGGGCGCTGCACGATGCGGCGCATACCCGCGATCTGCGGCGCTGGCGACGTACCCTGGGCGACGCTTTCAACGCTGGGCCAAAGAGCATCCTGCTCGCGGCGCTGCGGGCGGCACGCCAGGAATTCACCTTCACGTCATGGCTGGTGGCGCAGGCTGAACGCGAGTCGCGCCCTGTCTGCGGTGTCTGGACACTCAGCGACCTGTACGGGCATCTGGCGGATTGCGATGTTTACTACCTGGTCAAGCTCGGCCTGATGCTCGGCGACCGCGTGCAGGATGTGCCCTGGGAAGACGACTTCGACGCGCAGAATGCCCGCTGGGCCGAAGCGCGGCGCGGGCAGAGTTTCGCGCAGACCTCGCGCGATGCGGTCATCCAGCGCGAACGCCTGATCGAACGGCTGGAACGCGCGCCGGACGCCGCCCTGAGTTATCGTTACACAGAGGCAGACAGTCCGTATCCGACGGCCTACCACTGCGCCTGGTCAGCGTTGGAACATTACCTCGATCACGCTGCCGGGCTGCGCCGCGAACTCGGCGTGCCGCTGCCCAAGGCGTTGCTGAGTTTCAGTGGGCCTTATACGTAGAAGAGAAACGTGAGTAACGCGCTGAATGTCGGTTATCCATCTCTGAGCATACTTCTGATGGTGTGAAGTGCAATTCAACTCAAGGATTTTGGGCGGACTTCAAAGATGCCACGGGCTCGGAAAAAGCACACATCGAATTCTGCGAGGAAATTGACCTGACCAAAAAGCAGCGGCACATCTTCTGCCTGAGTCCAGGCGAAAGCAAGCTGTACTGAAGCGAGAACGCCAACAGTACATGAAACAAGTATACCTCGTGCCTCGTATCGAGCCAGATTGCCAGAAAGGCGCAGCCCACGCCTTGCCAGCTCCCAGTTTCCACCGAGCGCGACACCCAGATTATAGGGCAATACATTTACATCTGCACCACTGTCGATCAGCCCCGTTGCCTCAACTGTTGTGCTACCATAAACGAGTCTTACAGGTATCAGCGGACGTAGTGCTGTTTCACCACGGGCATTCTTTACAGCAACATACGGAAACTGCGCGGTATTATTCATGTTGCTGCCTGTTTTCTTCGAGCATATCCATCAGAATCGCAGCAGCACCAGGAGCGTCATAAGGTGACCAAACCTCATACTCCGTGCCCGTCAGAATAGCTTCTTCTTCAGTGATCGCGTTCACGAGCATCTGGATCACCTGTAGTTTTTCCAGGCGGTTCAATTGCCGCAGTTCTTCAATGAGGTGTTGTGAAATCATCTTCCCAATCCTCGGATAAACTAGACCTATTTTACTCTGTCTGAACCAAAAACGGATAATTGCCATAGGAAGACACATCATGACGAACAAGACTGCTAAATCCTGGTACGTTGGCAACTGGTCGGGGCTGGCGCTGATCGAAACGCTGCTTAAGCTGGCCGGGCTGGCTGCTGCCATCATCGCGCTGATACAGGCATTCGGCGGCACGCCCGTCTCGCCAACGGGCACACAACTGCTGCAAGTGCTGACGCTCGGCATCCTGGCGCTGGGGTTGGTCGGCGCGATTGGCGACCGCCTGATCGAACGTGAAATCATCGCGATGGGCTTCGTGCTGCTGAATAACATTGGGCATTGGGGCATGGTCTTCGCGCTG
>JAEUQX010000094.1 GCA_016788625.1 Anaerolineae bacterium | reverse complement strand
TGCCGAAGCACTCCGAATTCTGCTGCAGGTGAAGAGCAATGTTGACAGCGGCCACTTCAAAGCCATCTATGAAGCGGGTATCATGGCACTGGACCAAACATCCCAGGAATGGATAGACCAGCGCAACCTGGTTTACCAGCGCCGCCGTGACCGAATCATGGAGGTGCTTCCCAGAATTGGCCTGGAAGCCCGTAAGCCGAAGGGGTCGCTTTACATTTGGGCGCGCACGCTGCATGGTGACGGCACCGAATATGCCGAAAAGGCGCTGACGCAGGCGTTAGTTGCGCTGGCACCAGGGGCAGCATACGGACCAGGCGGTGATCTCTATGTCCGCATTAGTCTAGGTGTCCCGGATGATCGTCTGGATGTTGCGTTAGAACGTTTACAATCATGGTACGCATCCCGATCCTCATGATCGGTGTAATGAAACGAATCGTATGCCGGATTTTCAAATCAACAATTCCGAAAAAGAACGTACCTTCCTGGTAGGTGCGGAAGTCCGCAGTGCACGGCCGCTGCTCAGCTTAGCTGACTCCTTGAGTGAACTGGGGCTGCTAGCCGATACTGCTGGACTTGAAGTCGTTGGGCAGGCTACTCAGCACTTACAGCAGATTGACCCAAACACGTACATTGGGTCGGGCAAGGCCGAGGAAGTCCGCGAGGCTGCCATTGAAGCAAATGCGGAAGTCATCATCTTCGACGATGAACTATCACCGCGGCATCAGCGTCAGCTTGAAAAAGTCTTCGGTGAAGGCATCAAGGTGCTGGATCGTTCCGCACTGATCCTCGATATTTTCGCTCAGCACGCCCACACTCGTGAGGGTGCATTGCAGGTTGAACTGGCACAGTATGAGTATCTGCTGCCTCGCCTGACTCGCCAATGGACGCATCTTGAGCGGCAAGCCGGTGGTGGGGCTGGGCGCGGCGGCACGGGTGGTGTTGGTCTCCGTGGCCCTGGCGAAACACAGCTTGAGGTTGACCGCCGCGAGATTGGCCGAAAAATCACCCGGCTAAAGGAAGAACTTGAGCGTGTCCGTCTGCACCGCCGCCAGCACCGTCAACAGCGCAGTCGCGCCGGCATCCCTGTTATCGTGCTGGTGGGATATACCAACGCGGGCAAGTCCACGCTGCTGCGTGCACTGACGGGTGACGATATCTATGTCGCTGATCAGTTGTTTGCGACACTTGACCCCCTCACCCGCCGAATAGATCTGGCTTCCGGTCGCCATGTCATCATTACGGATACAGTTGGCTTCATCCAGAAATTGCCAACAACACTGATCGCTGCATTTCGGGCGACGCTGGAAGAAGTGAAAGAGGCTGACTTGCTTCTGCATGTTGTCGATACGGCACACCCTAACGTGATTCAGCAGATTGAAGCCGTCGAAGACACATTGGCTGAGATTGATACCCCACCCATCCCCAAAGTGTTGGTCTGGAACAAGATCGACAAATGGGGTGATCAGCCGCTCCCACAACGTCCTCCCACTGAAAATTACGACAGAGAAGTGACCGTTTCAGCACAGACCGGCTATGGTATGAATGCGCTGCTTGATGCGCTGGAAACAACGCTGGCCTCACATTTGCGCAAAGTGAAGCTGTTGATTCCGTATCAGCGCGGCGATGTGGTATCGCTCTTGTTTGAGAGCGCGAATGTCGAACATCAGGAACATCAGGAGGCAGGTGTACTGATGACAGTACAACTTCCGTTGTCGCTGTATGAGCGCTTCCAGGAATTTGTGGTAGACAGGTAACCCCAATGTTGAAATGGATCCGCGAGTCTCAGTTGTTATCACGCTTCATCGCCAACCTGAGCGAGTTCATGTCGCGTCGGCGCGGTCTGCCCGCCGTCATTGGAATTGGAATCGTCATCATCAGTTTTGTGTTGCAGTTATTCGATGTCTATTCTGAATCACAGACGCTTCACCTGCTCGCTGTTGTGACGCTGAATATCGGCGTGCTGACCGCGCTGATTGGCCTGCTGCTATCCGATCCTCTTGGAAAGTGACCTCACTGTTGTCCACGATCATCTATCGACAGATTGAAGACTTGGCGGAAATCGAAGCTGTCGTTGACCTGGAGATTGCTGTCTGGTCCCTCGATCCGCGTGATGCGGTTCCAAGTAACATCCTTCACGCGATGGTGAGCAACGGCTATCTACTAGTCGGCGCGTTCATTGAGGACAGTCTGGTTGGTATGGCTTTTGGTTTCCCTGTGCGGCGAGGCAATCACTGGATACTCTGGTCGCACATGGCTGCCGTGCTTCCAGACTATCAGGGTCAGGGCATTGGGTTTGGGCTGAAGGAATTTCAGCGAAAATGGGCGGCTGAACAAGGGTACAGGATGCTGGCCTGGACATTTGACCCCTTGCAGCGCGGCAACGCGAATTTCAATATGCATCACTTAGGGGCCACTGCTCAGACTTATCATGTCAATTTTTACGGCGAGATGACCGATGGCATTAATGCAGGGCTGCCGTCAGATCGCCTTGAAGTTCAGTGGGCTGTAAAGAAGCCATCTGCACAGAAACGCACTCCACACGAATATACAGTGGAGAATTGCATTCTGATTTCGCAGGATGACCTGATGCCTGCACTGCACCTACCGCCGCAATGGGAATCACCCGCCTATCTCGTGGAAATCCCTCGTAACCTGGGAGAACTCAAGCGTGCTAACTCACACGCAGCACTCTCATGGCGACTTGCTCTGCGCGAAGCGCTGCAAACCGCTTTCAATAACGGCTACATTGCCAGTGATTTCGTCGAGCTTGATGGGCGGCCCTGTTATGTGCTTAGCCAATCCGCACGCTGGTATTTGTACGTATTGGAATGTAATGACGGCACACTCTATACGGGCATCACGCCGGATTTGCAACAGCGCTTGACAAAACACAACACAGGACGTGGCGCGGCCTACACAGCATCACGCCGTCCGGTTCGACCGTTAGCAGCGTGGCAATTCGCGGATCGCAGCGCTGCCCTGAAAGCGGAGCGAGCTTTCAAAGGGCTAACTCGCGCTGAAAAACTGCGGTACATCACGCAGCAGCAGCCCTACCTGCAAGCACCCTTCGTCACCTTTTGACTGTAAATGAACTCGTGTTTTCGTCAGATTCTGATCTTCTTCTCAGCAACGTGTCGCAAGTATATTGCCGAGGGTTGCACACATGGTACAATCCCTGCGCAAAATGGATGTCCTGCGTCATATTGGCGCGGGTACGACCACTGGTTCATCAGATTACACTTAAAGTGGAGGTAAGTCAGACGATGTTTCAACGTAAAATGCTACTGCTGTTACTGGTGATACTGGCGTTGATGTTGCCCGGTATTGCCACGCTGGCTCAGGACGCTCTACCTGATCTGGGTGGGCGGACTATTGTTGTTGCGACTGAAAACGCTTATGTCCCGTTTGGTTACATCAACAGCGAAACAGGGCAGCCCGAGGGTTGGAATTATGATGCGCTGGCAGAAATCTGCGCGCGCCTGAACTGCGTGCCAGAATTCATCGAAACCTCGTGGGATGGCATGTTGGTTGCCGTTGGCACGGGTGAATTCGACATGGCTGGCGACGGCATCACCATCACCGAGGAACGCAAGGAAGTCGTTGACTTCTCGATCGGCTACATCAATGTCGATCAGGTTCTGCTTGCTCGCGC
>JAEUQX010000053.1 GCA_016788625.1 Anaerolineae bacterium | reverse complement strand
GGGCGATTGCCGCGCACAGCCAGTTCGGCCATGCGGATCAGCATCAGATCACGCCAGGTGTCGCCAAAAGCCGTTGACGCGCCCATCAGGATGCCGTTGGGCGAAAGGCCGGGGTCTTCGCCTGTCAGGTATGGGACGAGCCGCGCGAAGCTGGCTGGGAGCTGCATGGCGAAGCGCTGCGAGCTGAGGATGCGGCGCAGCAGGTCGCCTTCCAGGTAGTTCACGGCCAGCAGGAAGACGGTGGTATTCAGATCGCCGTCCAGCACGGTCAGCGGCAAGGCCGTCTCAATCAGCTTGGGAACGACGCGGTTGATCTGCACGCCCGGCTCGGCGCGCTGCACACCTTCCATGAAGCTGTTGAGCGCCTTTATGTCACGGCTTTTCACCAGCGCCTCGGTATGCGCCAGCGCGGCGCGGTGCGTCAGCTCGACCCACTTCATGCCGACCGGACCCAGCGGGTTCGCCAGCCAGCGCGCACAGGTGTCATAGACCAGCCCGGCTTTGCCTTCGCTGATGGCGTCGTTGAACTGCTTTTGCAGCGCCAATTCCAGGTCAGGCTGCTGGCGCAGCATGAGCGCAATGGGATCGGCGTGCGACATATCGCCCAATGCCAGCGCGAAGGCCAGCAGGTGGCGCGTGTAGGCGATTTTCAGGTCGTCGGTCAGCGTGGGGTCTTCCGCCAGTACGCGCGAGACTTCCGCCGCTTCGACGGGCTGGTTGGTGTTGAGCGCGTCGTCCAGCTTCAGGCGATACGAGGCGTAGGCCAGCGCTTGTGCCAGCGAGTCGCCGCGATTGATGCGCCAGCGCGCCACTGCCGTCAGCCGCCGCGTTTGCTGGATGACCAGTTCGGCATCCAGGCGCAGTTGGCTGATGATGAAACGGCTGTAATCGTCTTCGACGGTCTTGCCGCCCAGCTTGCCGCGCGTCCAGCTATACACCAGTGTTTCACGCGAGAGCTTTTCGCCCGCGTAGAAACGGATTTGTGTATCGACCGATGTGCCCTCGACCGTGTGCGTGGCGAACGTAACGCCGAAGCGCGCCGAGGGGGGCAGCAGCGCCAGCAGCCCGCTGACGAAACGCACGCGCGTCTCCAGCTCCGGCGGTGCGCCCTGAATTACAATCGGCACACCCTGCACAATGGCGGCCAGCAGCGTTTCGACCAAGTCGAGGCGGTTTTTGACGTAATCCATCAGCGCCAGGATGTCGTCGATCTGGGTTTCGCTGTTCAGTGCTTCCGGCTGCGCGAAGGTCAGTGTGGGCAGCTTGCCGCCTGCCTGCGTGAAGGTTGGCAGCGGATTCTCGACCAGCGCCAGCAGCGCCTTGAGATTGCCACCAATGCCGCGCAGCGCGTCGGTTGGCATGATGATGTAGTGCAGCGTTTGCCGGGCATCGCTCGTCTGCGCCTGCGCCAGCACGAACTGCACCGCTTTCTTGCCGCGCACCAGTGCCCAGGATGCCGTCGGCGCGTCGGCCAGGGCGGGGATGAGCGCCGCGCGGGCGATTTCCTCGACCTGTTCGTCGGTCACGCCGGGCGACGTCGCCAGGGTGCGGAAGTCTTCACTGTCCGCTAACTGACCGTAGTAGAAATGCTCGAAGGTGAAGCTCTCAGAAGCCACAGACGCTTATCTTTCCGTACTGCAATACTACATGTCACTATAAACGAAATGGCGAAAAGGGTGTAGTGGACTAATGGGTTATTCGCTGTTGCGGTCGTAGGAGACGATGTTGTCCCACTCTTCCGCGCTCGACCGTGAGACGATGGCGATGACCGGTTCGGTATCGCTGCAATTGAAGACTTCGTGCGGGACACCTGGCTCGATGAAGATGAAGTCGCCCGCCTCGTTTTCGACGACGTTGCGCAGGCCGGGGCCGTATTCGTGACGCACGCGGCCTTGCAGGATGTAGAGCATAACTTCGAAACCGACGTGGATGTGCGCTTTGGCGACACCGCTGGGCGGAATCATGGCGACATTCATCGAGAGCGCTTTGGCGTTGGTGTTCTTGCCAGAAAGCCCCTGTTTATACTGAATGTTGTTCCATTGGCGCTGCTTGCCGCCGCCCCGGATGATGGTGATACCACCCAAATCTTCGACTTGTTCGCGCAGATCCGTCGCCATGTCGCTCATGACTCATCCCCTCATGCTGCGTATCCCACTGATTCTGGCAATGATACTCGTTTTCGCGCGTTCTGCCCAAAGATTAGTTCGGTTGACGATTGTGCTCCATTATGACCCGTTTCGCCGCGCCGCCAGCCCCTAATCGCTAGGGGTACACAATCACCCTGCCTGCGCGACGATGGCCTCGATCCAGGGGCGGTGCTCAGTGTAATGCGCGTAACTGTCGCCGAGAATCCACTGGATGATTGGCGTATCGCCTGTTCGGTTGGGGTCTGCATGGAAATAGCTGTACGGCTTGTAAAGATCGTCGTCCGAAAGTTCCGCGACCCCCGCGCGCAGCCGGTGATGCGCCTGTGCCAACTGCGCCAGCACCTCCGCCAGCGGCTGAGCGGCGTGCTGCTGCTGAATGACCGCGTTCATCCGGTCGAAGTCGCGCGAGTTCCATGTTTCCTCATCCAGCCCCATTGTTTCCCGGCGGCTGCCGCTGCGCCGCAGCAGGGCCGTGACGCCCTGTGCCCAGACGGTGAGGTGCGTCAGATGGTCTTTGACCGTCCATCCGACTGCATCCTTGGGTACAGTCATCTGTTCGTCGCTCAGGGTTCTGAGATAGGCTTCGAAAGACTGCCAACCGTCGTCCATGTTGTGCAGCACTTCAGCCTTCGTC
>JAEUQX010000029.1 GCA_016788625.1 Anaerolineae bacterium | reverse complement strand
GGCAGGTTGAGTTCCTGCGCGATGCGGCGCTGCGCCAGCGCGGCTAACTCGGCTGCGACCGGGTCGCTCTCCGCCAGCGAATCCAACGTGGTATCCCCTTCTGCAGCGGGCGTGGGCGTACCCGCGACCAGATCGCCGGGGCGTGGCAGCGGGGTCGCTGCGTCGGTAGGGGGAATAGGTGAAGGGGTCAGCGTAGTGGTCGGCGGGATCAGGGTTTGGGTCGGCTCGATGACAGGCTGCGCGCCAGGGGTACAGCCCGCGAACAGCAGCAGCGCCGCTACCACATACAACAAGGGCGTACCAAACAGAAGTCCGTCGCGATTCATGATGGAGGCACGAGTAGGGACACGGCAGTGCCGTGCCCGCCCACCTGCGCCGCGCAGCCAGAACACCGGGCGTACCCTCTACTCTTCAGCAGCTTGCAGGCCGCCCAACAGCTTCTCGACCTGCGCGGTGGTGATACCCTCCACGCTGATCATCTTCTCGCGACTGCCAGCGCCCGCCACAATTTCGATGCGTGACTTGTCAACTTGCAGTTTCTCGGCCAGCAGCGTCAGCAGTTCGTCATTCGCTGCCGGGTCACCCGCGGGGGAAGCCATCAGACGAATCTTCAGCACCTTCAGCGGGCCATCTTCCAGCGTGCCGACGATCTCGCTGGCCGCTGCGCGTGTCACCACCCGCACCGCGAACGCCGCGCCGCCACGTGCGTCGGTGATTTCGAATTTCCGGTTCTGCGACATACTTCGACCTTTCGCTTCATCTCTACAGCGCCGCCGGGTCGTGACGAGCGGACAGACCCACTGTGCGTCTGTGACTTCTGATCGTATGCTACTAATGTACTGCGAAAAGTCTGCACGCGCTATTGAGGCTTTAGCCAATCGCCGGCAGCAGCCGCATAATCACCTGAATGATCAGGAAAACAATCAATGGGCTGAAGTCGACCATGCCCGTCTGCGGCATCATCTCGCGAATCGGACGCAGTACTGGCTCGGTGACATCGAAGAGGAGCTGAATGATTGGATTGCTGCGATCCACATTGGGGAACCAGCTCAGGATGACACGCGCCAGCAGTGCCAGCTCAAACACCCACAGGATGAGGAAGATAATCTGAATTACGAATCCCACTTTGCAAACCTCATTTCTCTCGTTCACCAAAGATCGCGCGGCCTATCCGCACCATCGTCGCGCCTTCTTCAATCGCTACTGCAAAATCGTCGCTCATGCCCATGCTCAGTTCCGGCATATCGAGCCTGAGCGATTCGGCCAGCGCCGTCCGCAGCGCCGCCAGTGATGCGAATACCGGGCGCACCTGCTCCGCATCCTCGACAATCGGCGCCATCGTCATCAACCCGCGCAGCCGCAGGCCGGGCAGCGCCGCGATCTGCTGCACCTCCGCCCAAAGCTGCGCGCGCAGCGCCGCATCCTGCTGCCAGCGCGCCGCCGGAAAGCCGTCCTTGGCTTCCTCACCGGATACGTTCATCTCCAGCAGCACATCGAGCGTTTTGCCCGATTCGCCCGCAGCGGCAGCCAGCTTATTCGCCAGTTTCAGGCTGTCCACCGACTGCGCCACATCGAAGAGCGGCGCGACTGTTTTGGCCTTACGGCTCTGGATGTGGCCGATCATATGCCAGGTCAGCGGCAAACGGGTCTGTGCCCGCGCGGCAGCGATCTTGCTTTCTGCCTCTTCTACGCGGTTTTCACCGAAATGTTGCAAACCCGCCGCGGCCGCTTCCAGCACACGCTCAACCGGATGCGTCTTGCTCACAGCGATCAGCGTCACCGCCGACGTGCTGCGCCCCGCACGCGCGCAGGCCGCCGCGATCTGCGCCTGAACCCCATCGAGATTAGCAGCGATTGTTGTCATAGACTCAACACCGCGCCGAAACGCCCGGTGCGGCCTTTTTCCGCCCGGTGCGAGAAAAACTCATCTGTCAGCGTCGCCGTACACATGCCCGCCACCTCGATTTGTTCCACCCCCACACGTTCCAGGTCAAGGCGGTTGGCCGCCCACAGGTCAAGGTAGGCTGTGCCATCAGCCGCGTCCCGGTAGATCAGCCCATCGGTCGTGCCGAAGCGCTGCTGCACCGCCGCCACCACCTCTTCGCCCACCTGGTAGCGCTGCGGGCCAATGCTGGGGCCGATGCCCACCTGGATATTGGACGCCTGGCAGCCATACGACTCGATCATCGTCAGCGCTGTGTTCGCGCCTACACCCAGCACCGTGCCGCGCCAGCCCGCGTGCGCGATGCCGATGACCCCCTGCACCGCATCGTAGAACAGCAGCGGCGTACAGTCCGCGAAACGCATCGTCAGCGGTGTATCCGCGCGGTCAGTCACCAGCCCGTCGGCCAGCCCCAACCAGCGCCGCCCTTCCACCGGGCCATCAGCAATGATGGTATCCGCGCTGTGTACCTGCCAGACAGTGCAGGCACGGGCTTCGTTCAGGTTCAGCGCCGCGTACATCAGCTCATGATTGCGCCGCACCGCCGCCGGGTCATCGCCCACGTTGCCGCCCATATTCAGCGACGCCCAGGGCGCAGCGCTTTGCCCACCCTTGCGCGTGAAAATGCCGTGTCGTAATTCCGGCCACATTTTGAAGGCGTAATAAACGAGTTCACCTTTTGTAACCTGCTGCACGCTCGCCGCCTGCTCTCCTAGTTTGAAGTAGGTTTCAGTGTACTGTCTTTAGGCTCAAAAATCACCACCCAGCGTTATCATGAAAAACACCCAGCTATGCCACAGGCAGCGAGGGCGTACTTCAGGTCATCGGGAGAATTAACTCCCTGGTTGAAAGGTGCGACACGGTGCACTCTGCACAAGGTGTGTTTTCGTAGGGACTAGCAGGCACTTGCGCCGTCCATCTTCCTGGCGTGTAATCCAAACACCCGAAATGCACGCGCCGCGCGCAGCCTTTCTTGCGGCTCAAAACGATTTCGTTGTATACTGCCTGATGATTTACTTGTTCACAGAACTTGTTGTTTCCTGGCAGCGACGAGTCGCAGCCGCTGCCCTCCCACGTTCGTCAATCCGTGACGGACACATGATGAGAGGATTCTCGATGAATGACCGCGACGATTACCGTAAACCTGGCACAATCTCTGTCGTGGTGGTTGATGACCACCCGATGTTCCGTGATGGCCTCGTCCAGGCGCTCTCGCTAGAGGATGACATCAAGGTTATCGGGCAGAGTGATAATGGCGAAGACGCCCTGCGCGAGGTGCGCCGTTTGCAGCCCGATGTGGTCGTGCTGGATATCAACCTGCCGCTGATCAACGGCTTGCAGGTCGCGCGCCACCTGAAAGCCGACCGTGTGAACTCGGCGGTGATCATGCTCACGGCCTATCACGACGCGCAGCAGGTGGTTCACGCCATGCGCGCAGGCGCAGCAGCCTACTGCAACAAAGACATCACCCCAACGGATTTGATTGAGATCATCCGCGATGTGGCGCACGGGCAATACATCGTCGAGGGTGAGCGTATGGACGCGCGCGCGCTGGATGCCTGGATACAATCCAGCATCGAGTCGATGGGCGGCCCGTACCTGATTGACGCCGAAGAGCATTTCATCCCGCTCAGCCCGCGCGAAATGGAAATCTTGCAGTTTGTCACCAACGGCATGAGCAACAAAGAGATTGCCGCTAAACTCAAGATCAGCCAGCAGACCGTCAAGAACCACATGACCTCTATCCTTAAGAAGCTGAACGTCGAAGATCGAACCCAGGCGGCGGTGAACGCGCTGCGTCGTGGCTGGGTGCGCCTACAGGACAAACACAATTCCTAAGAGTGTGAACCGCTATGGACCGTGATATTGCCGATCCGAAAACTGAACTTGTTGACTTGATCACGCAGGAAATGAAGCGGATCAAGGATAAACTGGTCGAAATTAAGGCGCAGGTTGATCAGACGCAGTTGGTTGTTGACCGCGAACAGCAGCGCAACGCCGACATCGCCACCGAACTGCGCACGATCCAGGACAACATTGATACTATTCCCCGCCAGGACATCCGCGCCAAGTACGACGAAGCCATCGACGCGCGCTTCCGTCTGACCACCATGCGCGGTCAATTGGAGAAATTCCAGGCTAACCGCGAACAGCTTGAGCGCAACCAACAGTTGTTCTCGCAGATCCTCAGCAGTGTTCAGGGCGTGAGTACGATTACGTCCGGCAAAGAGACGCCGACAACCGCGCCGCAAAAGGCCAGCATCAATATCGTCCGTATCGTGCAGGCACAGGAAGAAGAAAAGCTGCGCCTCGCCCGGCTGATGCACGATGGCCCGGCGCAGTCGCTAACCAACTTCATCCTGCAGACCGAGATCTGCCAGCGCCTCTTTGACCGCGACCCCGCGCGCGCCGCCGAAGAATTGAACAACCTCAAGACTAATGCCAGCGTCACGTTCCAGAAAGTGCGTGACTTCATCTTTGACCTGCGCCCGATGATGCTGGACGACCTGGGCGTCGTGCCCACCGTGCGCCGCTACGTCGACTCGTTCCGCGAGAAGAACGACATCGATACCAAGCTGGAACTGCTGGGCGAGGAACGCCGCCTGGAGAGCCACCGCGAGGTCATGCTCTTCCGAGGCATTCAGGATTTGATGGGACACGCGCGCGACTATGCCAGCGCCAGCGAGCTGGTCGTGCGGCTGGACATGTCCAGCGAAACCATCCGCGTTGACGTGGAAGACAATGGCCGCGGTTTCGATGCCGAAGCCATCTTCAGTGGCGATTATTCGCACCTCGACGGTCGCTCCCAGGGGATCATCACCCTGAAAGAAAAGTTCGAACTGGTCGGCGGTTCGCTGGCGGTTTCCAGCAACGAAACCGACGGCTCGCACATCCATATCGAACTGCCTTCGGGTGACGAAGAGGATTATTAAGCTATGGGGACAATCGAACGATTCGGCTATTTGACAGCCGTTGACGTTCGACTAAACTAAGATCATGTTTGTATTTACCATGTGCATAATGCTGCCCCATCTGGCGCTGGTGTCCCGCACCGCCCGGATGGTCTGCACCAATGCTTGAGGGAGGAACTCATGCGTGGTCGCCTGCTCATTTTGATCGGCCTAATTCTGCTGCTCGGCGTCATCGCCGTCGTCGTCATTAGTTCGGGCATTCTCACGCCCAGGGCCGCTACGCCCGCCACAACCCCGGGCGCTGGAACAACGGTCGCCCAGGTGACGGCTGCGCCCACGCCCACCCCGGTGCCTTATGTCCGCATCGTGATCGCGCTGCAAAACCTGCCGCGCGGTTTCCGTTTCCCGGATACCATCGAGGGTCTGGCGAACATCGTGGACTATACGCTGTGGCCGGAACCCGCCGTGCCCTTCAACGCGCTGCGTGAAGACCAGGGCGGTATCGAGTTCGTGCTGGGCAAGATCGCCCGCGTGGACATGTTCCGCGAACAGCCGATCCTCTCCAACCTGCTGGTCGATAACCTTCAGCAGATTGCGGCAGCGGGTTCAGACGCTGCGGCAGTGCTGCCGAGCGACCGTGTAGCCATCTCGATCCCGATGGATCGCATCACAGGTGTATCCTACGCCATTCAGGATGGCGACCGCGTGGATCTTGTCGTCTCGATGCTCTTCGTCGATGTCGATGAAGTCTTCCAGTCGATCACGCCCAACAACATCACCCTGTTCACCATCGCTGATGGTCAGATCTCCTTCCAGGATACCCTGCAAGGCCGTCCAGACCAGACCGCGTTCGGTTCCGCCATCATCGGCCCAATCGAACGGCAGCGTCCACGGCTGGTGACGCAGCGCTTCATTCAGGGCGCTTTCGTGGTACACGTCGGAGAGTTCCCACAGGATGGCCGTTTCGTCGGCGTGAAGCCCACCCCGACCCCCGTCCCGCAGGAACAGACAGAAGGTGGTCGCGGCACCCCAGTGCCACCGCCCACGCCACTGCCACGTCCCGACATCATCACCATCGGCGTCTCTCCACAGGAAGCCGTTGTGCTGACCTGGGCGATTGAAGCCAAGCTGCCGCTGACTTTCCTGCTGCGCTCCGCGACGGATGTCTCGACGGTCAACACGCAGGCAGTCACGCTGGACTACTTCCTGTCGGAATACAACATTTCGGTGCCAGGCCGCCGCGATTACAGCGTCGAACCAGCCATCCGCAGCATTCGCAGCCTGTTGGAAGGTGGCAGTATCAGCCTGGATCAGGGTGGCGGCGGCGGTTAGTCCGCCCCCCTCCTCAGCAGGATAATCGCGATCACACGTAAAAATAGGGCGAAGTGAGGCTATGAACAGAGCAGGCGCGAACCAGAGCGGTGAGGGGGAAATCATCTCCATCTTGTTGGTGGATGATATCCCGGAAACCCGCGAGAACATCAAGAAACTACTCGCTTTCGAGCCTGATTTCAAAGTCATCGGCTCTGTTGGCACCGGTCGCGAGGGCGTGGCGATGGCAAAGGAGCTGCGCCCCAACATCATCATCATGGACATCAATATGCCGGACATGGACGGCATTCAGGCGACAACGCTGATCACCGAGGCTGTCCCAACGGCAGCGGTGATCATGATGTCTGTGCAGAACGACCCGGACTATCTGCGCCGCGCGATGTTGGCCGGGGCGCGCAACTTCCTCACCAAGCCTATTCTGCCCGATGAACTGTACAACACCATCCGCACGGTTCACATCCGCAACAAACCCATCGCCGCGCAGTACACCGCCATGCAGTCCGCCGTGCCGCTGGAGACGCAGCGAAAGCCGTCAGCGGAAGGTGTGGGCAACCGGGCAGGACATATCATTGTCGTCTACAGCCCACAAGGCGGCGCGGGCTGCACAACCGTCGCCACCAATCTCGCTTCCGGCCTGATGAAAGAAGGCATTCGCGTGCTGCTGGTGGACGCGGATTTGCAGTTCGGCGATGTCAGCGTCTTCCTCAACCTTCAGTCGCAGTCCACGATGGTTGATCTGGTCGGCAATGTCGAAGACCTCGATACCGAATTGTTCGATAACATCGTCGTCACGCACGACAGCGGCCTTAAGGTGCTGATGGGTCCGGCACGCCCGGAATATGCCGAGGTGATTCAGTCGAATCCCAACGCCGTCGCCCAAATCCTGGAGAAGATCGCCGGGAACTACGATTTCATCATCGTCGATACCAGCCGCCATCTGGACGAAACCCTGCTGGCGCTGTTTGACGCTGCCACCAAGATCGTGTTGATCGGTATGCCCACGCTGGCATCCGTCAAGAACCTGCGCTTCGTTCTGGATCTGTTCGACCAGCTCACCTACCCACCGGACAAGACCATGATGATCTTGAACCGCGTGCCCACCGACCGAAACAGGCAAAAGCTGCTGATTTCAACCGACCGCATCGAGAAATTCCTCAAGCGTTCGATTGAGGTGGAAATCCCGGAAGACGAGATCACCGCGCTGACAGCCATGAGCAAGGGCGTGCTGATCGTCGCGCAGCGTGACCGTTCGCGTTCCCCGGTCAAGGAACTGATCCAACTGGCTGAACTGCTGCACACACGCTTGATGGGCAACAAAGATCATGTTGAGGAAGATGAGGCCGACAAGAAAGGTCAGCAGCGCAAAACTGGCTTTGGCCTGTTGAGTCGCAAGAACTAATCTCAATTTCTCATCCACGCCCGTAACAAATCGATGAGATAATGGCTGTCATAGCCAGATGGTGGAGGTAGCTGATGTCGTTACTACGTCGCATTGAAAAAGGTGGTTCAGGTGGCAGTGGCAGCAGCGGGCAGGGTGGCTCGACAGGGGGCAGCGGCCCGCTAGGACCCGACCCAACGGGCGGTGAAAACGACGAGTCCAAACTTGCCGCTATGCGCCAGCGCCGCGCCAGCATCGCTGATCAACAGCGCCCTGGTGGTCGTAAAGAGAACAGCTACATCGACCTGAAAGAACGTGTGCAGAAGAAGCTGATCTCCGAACTCGATCATCAGTCGATGGATGTGACACGTAAAAACGAAGTGCGTTCGCACATCGAAGAACTGTTCAACGCCATCCTGGCAGACGAGAGCATGGTGCTTTCGCGCGGTGAACGTCATAACCTGTTTGAGTCCATCGTCGCGGAAATCCTCGGCTTTGGCCCGCTGGAAACCCTGCTGGCCGATGAGACCATCACCGAGATCATGGTCAACGGCCCGAAGAATATCTTCATCGAGCAGAAAGGCATGATTTCGCGAGCCAACGTCACGTTCGAGAATGACGAGCATGTCATGCGCATCCTCGACCGCATCGTCGCGCCGCTAGGCCGCCGTGTGGACGAAAGCTCGCCGCTGGTCGACGCGCGTCTGCCGGATGGCTCGCGCGTGAACGCCGTCATCCGCCCGATTGCACTGGTCGGCCCGACGATCACCATTCGTAAGTTCTCCAAGAAACCGCTGACCATCGAAGACCTGATTCGCTTCGGCTCGATGACCAAGGAGATCGCCGAATTCCTGCGTGCCTGCATCATTTCGCGACTGAACACCGTCGTCGCGGGCGGTACGGGGTCTGGCAAGACCACCCTGCTCAACGTGTTATCCAGCTTCATCCCCAACAATGAGCGTATCGTGACCATCGAGAACGCGGCGGAACTCCAGCTTCGGCAGGAACATGTCGTCACGCTCGAATCACGGCCTGCCAACCTGGAAGGCAAAGGCGCGATCACTATTCAGGATCTGGTGGTCAACAGCTTGCGTATGCGTCCCGACCGCATCGTCGTCGGGGAATGTCGCTCTGGCGAAGCGCTGGATATGTTGCAGGCCATGAACACCGGCCACGACGGTTCGCTGACCACGCTGCACGCGAATACCCCACGCGACAGCATCTCGCGTCTGGAAGTGATGTGTCTGATGGCGGGTATGGATTTGCCTGTGCGTGCCATCCGTGAACAGATCGCCAGCGCGGTCGATCTGATCTGCCAACAAAACCGTTTCCGCGATGGTACACGTAAGATTGACAAGATCACCGAAGTGCAGGGCATGGAAGGCGAAATCATCACCATGTCCGACATCTTCGAGTTTGAGCAGACGGGTATCGAAGGCGGCAAGATCATCGGGCGCATCCGCCCAACCGGCCTGCGTCCCAAGTTCATCGACCGCGTGGAGGCCGCCGGTATTCACCTGCCACCATCGGTCTTCGGTGTTGGCCGCCAATACTAGGCGTCTGCGGGTAAGAACATTCAAACTAAGGCTAGAATGGGAGGCGCGTCTGCTTGACGCGTTTCCCGTACTATCCATACAATGAAAATGCGTTGAGGTTTATTGGAGGATTAAGCTGTGCCGCCAGAACTTACACCCATCCTGATTGGGGTAGCGGGCATCGTGGCCCTCGCGGTCATCATCATAGGCGTGGTCAGTGTTCGCTCCGAAAGCGATCTGGTCGAAGAGCGCCTGGGCCGTTATGAACAGGGCTACCAGTCCTTCCTCGAAATCGAACAGTCTGAAACTGAGGCCAAGGAGGATTCGCGCAAAGCGCTGGATGCCCTTGACCGCGCGATTGCCAAGCGCCCCTTCGCGCAAAAGTGGCGCACACAGTTGGCGCGTGCTGATCTCAAGCTGACCGTCGCGGAGTTTGCGGCGCTGCATGTCATCTCCCCGGTCATCTTCTTCGGCCTGGGCTACTTCCTCCTGTTTCGCGGCGATCTGATCATGTCGATTGTGGCGGGCTTCGTTGGCTTCTTCTTCCCGCGCATTTATGTCTCACGTCAGACCAGCCAGCGCCTCATTCGTTTTGAGAACCAATTGCCAGACACGCTCGCGCTCTGGGTGAACGCGCTGCGTTCGGGTTTCAGCGTCCTGCAAGCGATGGAAGCGATCTCCCGCGATGCGCCGGAACCCACCTCAACCGAGTTCAAGCGCGTCGTTCAGGAAGTGCAGCTCGGCATCGATGTCGATGACGCCCTGGCACATCTGCTCGCCCGCGTGGAAAGCGAAGACCTCGATCTGGTCATCACTGCCGTCAACATCCAGCGCGAGGTCGGTGGTAATCTGGCCGAAATTCTGGAGACCATCGGTCACACCATTCGCGAGCGTATCAAGCTCAAGGGTGAGATTCGCGTGCTGACCGCGCAGGGACGTATCACGGGTTACCTGATCAGCGGTCTGCCTATTGTGGTAGCCCTGTTCCTCTCCGCCGTCCAGCCCGGTTTCATGAATCCGATGTTCGAGAACCGCCTGTGTGGCTGGCCGATGCTCGGCATTGGTCTGGCGTTGATTGGCATGGGTATGGCGGCCATTCAAAAAATCGTCAATATCGAGATTTAAGCGAGGCACAGCGCCATGGTTGGTGTACTGATTATCATCGTCCTGCTGGTTGTCGCTGGTCTGGTCTACGTTGGGATGCGGGATAACCCCAACCGCGATCCACTCCAGGAACGTCTGGCGCAGTTCGGCGAGCGCGAACTCCCCGACTCGCTGGAAGAAATCGAACTCTCACTGCCGTTCAAGGATCGTGTGCTGCTGCCCGTCCTGCGACGACTCGCGGGCATTTTGACGCGCTTCACACCCGAAAAACAGCTTGAAGAAACCCGCAAGCAAATCGAACTGGCGGGTTTGGCCGGCAGCATGGAGCCCACGACATTCTTTGCCATGCGTATCGGCGCCACTATCGGCCTCGGCCTGCTGGCCTTCATGGTCTTCTTCGTCCTCTCGCCCAAGCGTGACCCCAACGCACTGCTCTACACGGTTGGCGGCGCAGCGCTCGGTTACTTCTTCCCGGTGTTGTGGTTGAAGGGCAAGATCAGCCGCCGCCAGGACGGCATCGTCAAGAACTTACCGGACGCGCTCGACCTGCTGACCATCTGCGTGGAAGCTGGCCTGGGCTTCGATCAGGCGATGGGTAAGGTTTACGAGAAATGGGATAACGACCTCGCCATCGGTTTTGGCCGTGTGCTGCGCGAAATCCAGCTCGGTAAATCCCGGCGCGAAGCGATGCGCGATATGTCCGATCGTATGGGTGTACCCGACGTGACGGCGTTCGTGGCGGCGGTCATCCAGGCCGACCAGCTCGGCGTGAGCATGACGAAAATTCTGCGCGTGCAGTCCGACCAGATGCGCGTCAAACGTCGGCAGCGCGCCCAGGAAAAAGCGCATCAGGCGCCCGTCAAAATGATGATCCCGATGGTTCTGCTGATCTTCCCGTCACTGTGGATTGTGCTGCTCGGCCCGGCGGTCGTCTTCCTGCTGGAAAGCGGCGTGATGGGCAAATTCTGATCGTCTGATGTTAGACTCTGTTCCCTCCGCAACTCAAGCCCAGGCTGCCCCTGGGCTTTTTGCGCCCTTGCGCCAGGCGTCATCGTGGCTGATTGACCTGCTGTTCCCGCCGCGCTGCGCTGGCTGTGGCCGTGTGGACAGCGAGTGGTGCCCAGCCTGTCAGCGCGACCTGCAAGCCACCCCCTACCCACAACACCTCATCGCGCACCCACCACTCATGGCAATTGCGGCTACGGCTCCGCATCGCGGCGTCATCCGCGAATCCGTGCAGGCGCTGAAGTACAACAATGCGCGCCGAGTCGCTGTGCCGCTGGGCGCGCGCATGGCGCAGCATCTGGCCGCGCAACATTGGACGATTGACATGATTGTTCCAGTGCCTTTGCATACTGTTCGTTTGGCAGAACGCGGGTATAATCAGAGTCAACTACTGGGCGAACAGGTAGCGAGAGACATGGCTCTTCCTCATGTGCCATCCGCGCTTCACCGTGACCGCAGCACCCACTCGCAGGTCACCGTCAGCGCTGCCGAACGCCTCATAAACGTCAAGAACGCCTTCTCTGCCGTTCCTGATCTGGTCAACAATCGCACCGTTCTACTGATTGATGATGTGTTTACTACGGGCGCTACCCTCAGCGCCTGTGCGGAAGCCTTGCTCGCGGCTGGCGCGGGGGCCGTCTATGGCCTCACGGTGACCGCCGCACGTCTTTAGAGTTCCCGTAACAGCAAAAGGAGATATATCGTGGACGTGATCATTCAGGGACACAATCTTCGAGTCAACGATGCTCTCGAAACCTTCACTCGGAGGAAACTCGACAAGCTTGACCGCTACCTACCCAACATCAGAGAACTGCAGGTCGATCTTTCGCACGAGCGCACCCGGCGAGGCGAAGACATGATGATTGCCCAGATTACGATCCGTCACACGCGCGGGGCAATCCTGCGCGCGCAGGAGAAAATGCCCGGTGACATCAATGCCGCCATCACATCGGCGGTGGACAAGATGTATACCCAAATTCAGCGCTTCAAGGGCAAGCGCACGCGCAAAGGCCGCGAACGCTTCAGCATCAGCATCGAGGAACTCAATATCGCCGAGCAGATTCCCGATATCGAGGAGTATGTTGAGGAAGTGCCTGCCGCGGACGGCGTACCACAAAGCGACATCATCCGCCGAAAGGAAATCGGCGTAGCAGCGATGAACGAGGCCGAAGCCATCGAACAGATGGAACTGCTCGGTCACACGTTCTTCGTCTTCTTCAATGACATCACAGGCAGCGTCAACGTGGTCTACAAACGTTCGGCGGGCGGCTACGGGGTGCTGATTCCACGCCTGGAGTAATCCGGGATTTGTTCAGCAATTGCCCTGCTTTCACGATTAGCGGCAGGGTAGTTTAGAGCAGTAGAAGTATCTTCCAAAGGGGCGCAGCGCATGTCACTGCGCCCCATCGCATGAATATGGGTTAGCTGACCAGCCGGGCGTTCAGCGTGATCGGCGTGCTCGCCAGCGCGCGGGAGATCGGGCAGCCCGCCTTTGACTTCTCCGCCAGTTCCGCGAACTGTTCCGCGCTCACGCCAGGCACAACCGCCTCGACATCGAGCGTGATGGACTGTACGACCGGCCCCTTGTCATCGCGGCCCAGGTCAACGCTGGCCGTCGCATTAATGCTCGTCGGGGTGAAGCCGTTGTTGGTCAGCAGCGCGGAGAGGAACATGGCGTAGCAGCCTGCGTGCGCCGCGCCGAGCAGTTCTTCCGGGTTGGTCTTCGCCGCTTCTTCTTCAAAGCGCGCCTTCCAGGTGTAGGGCAGATCGAACATGCCGCTGCCGCCCTTAACGCTGCCCGCGCCTTCCTTCAGAGTCCCCTGCCACAGTGCATCCGCTTTCCGTAAAGCCATCGTGATCACTCCTTCTCATTGGCATATTATCCTTGCAACCGCTTACGATACCACAGCCTGAATGCCAGAGCGAACGCTTTTCATACAGCCCTAAGCCTGGTACGCTGGCAAGGTCGGGCGATTGTGTTAGTATTGCCGCAAGTGGCATTTATCTGCGAGAAATAAACGATGCGCCTCGCCGTACTTTCCGATATTCACGGCAATCTGACCGCGCTGGAGGCTGTGCTGGCTGACCTGGAGTCCCTGGGCGGCGCTGATCTGACGTGGTGCCTGGGCGATCTGGCGGCGTTCGGCCCGCGCCCCGCCGAGTGTATCCGCCGCATCAAGGCGCTGGCGGAGGCCGACGAGGGCAAGCGCTGCAAGGTGATCGGGGGCAACACCGACCGCTATCTGGTGACGGGCGAGCGAATGGCCGTCAATCCGCCGATCAAGGATGCCGAGGCGCTGCCGAAGGTGGTGCAGGAGCTGCGCACGCTGCACGGCGCGCTGCTCTGGGGCATGGAGCAGCTCAGCTATGACGACTACGACTTTCTGCGAAAGATCAACGGCCACGAGCTGTCGCGCGAAGTCGAGGGCTACGGCCATGTGATCGGCTACCACGCTGTACCGGGGGATGACGAAGCCTTCCTGACGCCGGAAACCAGCGACGAAGAAGCGCGCGACCTGCTGCTCGACCGCGAGGGATTTTTGGCGATTGGCGGGCACATTCACCGCCAGTTCGACCGCGACCTGGGCAATTGGCGCGTCGTCAACGTTGGCAGCGTGGGAATGCCGTTCGATGTGAAAGGTCAGGCCAGTTGGGCGCTGTTCACGTTCGAGGGCAGCAGCGTGCAGTTTGACCTGCGCCGCGTGCCCTTCGACGTTGAAGCGGTGATTGCGGATTATCGCGCGGTCGGCTTCCCCTCGGTCGAGTGGGTGGCCGGGCGGCTGCGACCATAAAGCGAGGCATGATGGACGGCGACAAGACCTCTAAGCT
>JAEUQX010000689.1 GCA_016788625.1 Anaerolineae bacterium | reverse complement strand
GTCAGTGTGCCAATGCAGCTTACGATCGCAAAAATGATCACGAAGAAGCCCAGCACAATACGGCTGGAACAACCATAACCTCGCTCGTCCATCTTACCTCGGTTCTGTGGTCAGCATAACCTTGACCATCTGTACAATCGCGCGTGGTTCGACAGGTTGACCGTAGCTGCCGCGCAGGTAATCCTCGTAACTCACGCCGCGCACGATGATGCTTTCGCCTGTCAGCAGATCATCGCTGGACACATCAGGGATGCCTTACGCGCTGGCAGGTTATTCGATCATCATCACTATTCTCTACTCCGTCGCTCCTATGATACTACCCCATCCCAGGATTTTGAGGGCTAACCATGCAGGACCCGGCAGAGTAGGACTGCGCTGAACCGTCCTGGTCTGTTCACCGTTTGTGGAAAATTGACAATCGGTTTACCATTTTCTATACTCTCGAAGCGCACAATCCATCACAGGAGAACCCGGCTGTGTCTCGTCTGCTGAAACCGCTCATTCTGTTGACGGTGCTGGTCACGGCGCTCTCGGGCGTATCCGCACAGAGCAACGCGCAGCTTAAACAGGGCGACCCTCCCGTTGAGGGGCGTATTTCGATTTCCCCCCCCGATGAAGATGGTATTGTGACCATCTCCGGCGCTGCCGACTCGGTGTTCCCGGCGGCGCAGGTGGCCGTGCGGAATCTCTACACCGGGCAAACGGTCTATGTCCAGGCGGGGGTGACGGGCACCTTCACCGCAACGATTTACGGCCCCGGTAACACGCCCTTTTGGATCAGCCCATCAACCAGCATTCCCAACAGCCTGCGCGACCGTCCTGGCTCACTGCCCGGCGGCCCTGGCACAATCAAGTACGGGACATTCGCGCAAACGGCGGCTGACCCGGCAGCGGCAGCCACGACGCAGTTGATCGTTGACGGCGACGCGGCGGATTGGAGCGCGTATCCCAACAGCGCCTTCAGCCAGAGCGATGGCGTGGCAGTTTACAGCCTCGTCAACCAGAATTCGATCTACGTCGGACTGACGGGTGACGCGCTGCCGACCGATTACTCCCAACTTACACTGACCTTCACGCTCGATGGCGCGCTCTACACGCTCTCACTCGACCCGCGTCAGCAGCAGTTGGCGGCACTCTCCCGCGTGCAGCCCAACCCACGCGAAAACATCGCCACGCTGCCCGTCGCCGCATCACAGGGGCAAGCCATTGAACTGCGTATCCCCACCGCGCCGATCGAACCGACTAATCCGTCGCTCGAAAGTGCCACGCTGGAAAACCTGGTGTTCGTCGGCGCGGATGGCAATCCGGTATTGGCGCTGAGCGTCCAGCAGAGCGTTCCGCTCGTCGCTGAACGGGATGGCATCGTGCGCCTGAACAGCCAGATCGGCAGCGACCTGACACGCTTCACGATTTCTGGCGCGCTGGCGGGCGGCAGCAGCGTATGGTCGGCATCTGGCCGCATCAACCAACTGGCCTTCGAGCCGGGCGAAACGCTGGTCATGGAACTCGATGCCGCGCTCAACACGCCAGAACTACCGGATGGACTGGTCGGACTGCGCATGATCGGGCAAATCGGCCTCCAACCCGTCGTGGGTACGGATGGCGCGCAAACGGCGGGCGGCCTGGACAGCAACAACGGCTGGTCAGATGTGCTCACCCCGTCCGGACTGGCGATCAGTGGTCTGCGCGGCGACTTTGTGTTAGGCGAAGCAGTCGTGCCCGCCAACCAGGTGATCCGCCAGGGCGAACAAATCGTCTTCCCGCTCGACTTCAACCTGACACTGCCTGACGATTTACCTGCCGGGATGTACGTTCCCTTCTTTCGCGGTTTCCTGCAGGTAGGCGATGGCGAAATTCTGCGTTGGGATGCAAACGGCCCGCTTGGCAGCGGCGAAGTCGCGCCCAGCCTTTCGGCCACTCGCCTGCCGGTTGTGCTCAACATCGGCGGCGTGACGGGCGGACGGCTGCTCTGGACGCTGTTCAACGACGTCCCCAGCAACGGTTCGCGCGGGGTGCTGGCACTCGAAGACCAGCAGAGTTATGCCCTGGCAAATCGTGTGCGTTTCGACAGCCCCACCTACATACTGCCGCCGACGGAGGGTCCTGGTGGCGACGGCATTGCCTACCCGATTGAGCCATACCTGCTCAATCAGATGCCGAATACTTATGACCGCAGCACCGCACCACTCGTTCCCTTCCTGTTCCCCGGTGGACGCATGGATGTCCGCATTACCCGCCCCGACGGGCAGGTCGATACGCTGGGTGGAACAGCGCTGGTGCAGGCGCAGCTTTCCACGCCCACTCTGGACGAGCGCAGTGTCTTCGGCGCGCAGTCTCCGGTGGACATCTACCGTCTGACGACCCTCAACCCGATCTTCGGCAGCTATGTGTTCACCCAGTATGGCCAGTACGAAATCAGCATGACGGGCGGCCTGGAGGATATCTGGGGCAACCGCTACGAAGGCGGCGGCACATATCGCGTGCTGATCGCCGAGACGCTGGATCTGCTGCCCGGTGTGCTGCCAGGGACGCCCTTTGAGGTCGGCGACGCCTTCTATCCCGGTCTGCATATCGCCCCCGGGGCGCCCGCGGAGGTCACGATTCGTGTGCGCATCTACCCGCTGGATGGCGGCGCGGTGATCGAGCAGGTCATCGAAGGGCAGGCCAACAACGCGGGTCATTTCCATGCCGATGACCAGGGTCTCCGCTTCGAGACGGCGGGCGAGTACGTCATCGACTACGAGGCGCGCTACACCGATGCCGATGGGCGTTTGTGGGCGGGCAGCCTGCGCAGCGCGGGCGTGATCGCGCGGACAGATGGCACACTGCTGGCCCACGGTGCACGCGGCCTGGATTCCCTGCCGGAGAGTGGCCCGGCCTGGTTCAGCGCGGAACAATATGCGCCGGGCGTCCTGCCACGCCTGAACTTCCCCTACCACAGCGGCGATGTGGCCTGGCTGCCGGATGGCTTGAACGGACAGATCAGGCCGATCATCCAGGCGCAGGATGTCAGCGGTAGTTACGCAGATTGGCTGCTGGCGAACCTGCCCCCGGCGCTCAACGTGCAGCAGCGCGTCGTTGATGAACAGCTCCCCGTCGCGCAGTTCTCTGCGCCCGATGATCGTTACGGCCCGGCGCTGCAGCCGGACGGCCTGCTCAACGATGCTTATGCCTATATCAGCGCGGTGCTGCCCGGCGTGACCGCGCGGCAGTTCGTGGATGGCGGGCTGGCGAGCGGACTGGACACCTATTGGGACACGGATGACCCGTTCAACCAGCAGCACGGCGCGGGGGTGACGGGCAGTCGTCCCGGCGATTTCGTCTTCCTGTTCGGCGGCGCGGTGGTGCGCAATGAACAGGCAGGCGTGCGCGATACAGCCGCCTATGCCGCGCTGGCAATCATCACCGACGGCATCAGCGATACGCTGGGAACCCGCGTCTTCCCGCCCTATCGCGGTGAAGCAGGCGGGCCGAACGGCGGGCCGCTCCTGGTATTGCGGGACGAAGAGATCAACATGTTCTTCCACCCAACAGGCGTCAGGCCGGGCGATGTGCTGCGCCAGGGCGATACGCTCTCGGTGGCCGGGCAGGTCGCGCCGACGCTGGCCTCGCTCGTCAGCGTGCAGATCACTGCGCCGAGCGGTGTCGTGCGCCAGTTCGAGGGTAAGGCCAGCGCGATTGGCTATTTCTATGACCCCACGCAGGATTTCGCGGTCGATGAGCCGGGCGTGTGGACCGTGGATGTGCGCGTGCGCCACGAGGGGCTGACCTCAGCGGGCAGCATCGAGCCGCCGCCGCCAATCGGGAATGTCCTCGGTTCGGAGGGTGGCCGTTTCATGGTCTACGTCCTGCCGAACGAGAGCCAGCCGCTGGAATGGAACGACGCACGTGCCGACTTCACCATCCCGCCCGGCATTCCGTATAACTTCAGCTTCCCGCTGCCGGAAACCTGGACGGATGTGCAGGTATTTCACACCGTCAGCATTCCAGGCAGCATCCTTTCGCAGGGTCCGCTCCGTCCCAGCGGGCGCTCGTTCAGTTTTCAGTACAACCCAACCAACCTGGGACGCAGCTTTCCCAACCTGGAGACCAACGGCCAGGGAGAAGGCCCATCCGCTGCCGATGTGATGACGCTGACATTCGTCGTCACGGGCAGCGATGAGAACGGTCGCTTCCAGGTTCGCGCGCGCACTTTCACGATCATGCATGATCGACTAACCACCTTTGGATAGCCCATGCCTGACTTAACCGCTCGTCCACGCTATTTTCCCGCGCTGCTGCTCATCGGCATCAGCCTGATGCTGTTCGGCCTGGCGCTGCTGCCCACCCCAACAGTGAATGCGCAGCAGGAGCCGACGCCCTTCCCGCTGTATGCCCTGCCCGACGCGCGCCTGACGACCGCTGTTTCCAGCAGCACGCTGGCGCTGGGGCGCGACAACCGCACGCTGGTCACGGCCAACATGCTCAGCAACACGCTCTCGGTATTCTCGATCTCGCAGGGCGAACTGCTGGCGGAACTCCCCATCGGCATCGACCCGCGTTCAGTGGCATTGACCGAGGACGGGACACGCGCGGTGACAGCCAATCGAGGTGATGGCACGCTCTCGGTCGTCACCATCAGCGACCTGGCGAACCCGATCACGCAGACGATTGACCTGGGTGGCGGGCAGCCTTACGGGGTCGTATTGGGCGAGGGTGACCGCGCTTATGTGTCGCTGCAAGGCAGCGCGCAGGTCGTCGTGGTTGACCTGCTGAGCGGCCAGGTGCTGAACCGCATCGCCGTGCCGCCGCAGCCATCCGGGTTGGCGCTGTGGGGCGACTTCCTGTATGTCACGCACTTCTGGAGCGGGCAGATCAGCCTGATCTATCTGCCGCTGTCGCGCGTCGCCACAACGGTCAGCAGCGGGCTGGATACCAGCATATCGCAGGCCATCGAGATTGATGTCACGCGCGGCATCGCGTATCTGCCACAGACGCGCAGCAACGCGCAGAACACTTTCCTCACCTTCGATACGACGGTGTTCCCGGTCGTCAACGTGCTCGATTTGCGCGGCCTGAGCGTGCGCCGCCCCGACCGCGTGACGCTGGACACCGCCGACCGTTCCGTGAATATGCCGTTCGCCGTCGCGCTCGACCGCTTCCGCCAATGGTTGTTCGTCGCCAATGCGGGCAGCAACGATGTCTCGGTCATCGACCTGAACACCGGGCTGGCGCGCGCCAATATCCAGGTGGGGGCAAACCCGCGCGGCATCCTGCTCAACCGCGACAATTCGCTGCTGTTCGTGCACAATGTGCTGGACGGCACGCTGACGATCATCGAGACGCGCAACCTGACAGTGGACGATGAGGTCGCCATCAGCGATGTCAACATCCCGGTCGATGCGCTGATCGGCGCGCAGCTTTTCTACAGCGCTGCCGACGCCCGGCTGAGCGCCAATCGCTGGCTGAGCTGTGCAAACTGTCACTTCGACGGCGCGTCGGACGGGCGTGTGTGGCAGGGGCTGCCGGAAGGGCCGCGCAATACGCCGCTGCTCTATAACCTGCTGGGCACCGCGCCGTATAACTGGTCAGCCAGTTGGGATGAACTGGCGGACGTCGAACTAAAAATCCGACTGCTGCAAGGCGGCAGCGGGTTGATCGAGGGCCAGGCCGCTTCTCCCGCGCTGGGCGACCCGCACGCTGGCCGCTCGCTCGATCTGGACGTGCTGGCCTCGTACCTGGGCACGCTGACCGGGCCTGCCAACCCCAACCCGACAGGCACGGAAGCCGTCGCGCGGGGCGAACAGATCTTCACCGAGCAGGAATGCGCGACCTGCCACGCAGGCACAACGGGCAGCGATCTGCTGCGGCACGATGTAGGCACGGGCGGCGAATTCGATACGCCCGCGCTGCGCTGGCTGTGGCTGAGCGCGCCATATTTCCACGACGGCCGAGCGGCGGCGCTGCACGATGTCTTCGCGCTGCCGGGAGCGCACCAGTTGATCGCCACGTTGTCCGCCGAAGATATCGACGCGCTGGTGGCGTATCTGCTCACGCTGCCGGCCTGAGCCAGCAGTCGAAAGTCTATAGTCGTCAGGTTTGAGTGCATCGTCCGGCGCGTAGCCACCGCAAATCGCGAGCATTTGTAGGAGCACAGCAGGTTGCGGCCTTCAGGCTAAACACGTTGCGACGAAAGGCTGGCGACTGACGCCCCATCAGATGAATCCTTGGTTTAAATTGCGAGTTAGCTCTTGCTAAAACAGCAAGGGCGTCGCTATATTTATCATAGTGATGAGCAAAATTGGGATTCTCAGGATAGGGCTGGATCAGAATGACAGTAAGTCCGGCGATGCAGGAGTACCTGGCAGAAGCCTATCGATTGGCGTACTACCAGGACGGTGATCACTACATTTCCACGTCGGCGCTGGCCGAGGTGTTAAACGTCTCTGCCCCGGCGGTGACGCGCATGGTGCAGCGCCTGAAGAGCGCGGGCTACCTGGAACATGAACCGTATCGCGGCATCTCCCTGACGCCTGCGGGCGAGCGCGAGGCGCTGATGAACATCCGCCGCCACCGTCTGGTGGAACGCTTCCTGGTGGATGTGATGAATTTTGGTTGGCATCAGGTGCACGACGACGCCGACGAACTGGGCGCGGTGGTGAGCGATCTGGTCGTGGAGCGCATGGCAGCGCTGGCCGGGCACCCGCAGCGCTGCCCGCACGGCGAACCCATCCCGACGGCGGACGGGCGAATGCCGAAGGTTGAAGACTTCGCGCTGACCGACGCCGACCTGCATCACGAACTGATCATCAGCCGCGTGACGACGCACGACGCCGACAAACTGGCCTACCTCGGTTCGCTGGGGTTGAAGCCGGGCACGCGATTCACGCTGGTCGAACGCGCGCCGTTCAATGGCCCGCTGCGCCTGCAAGTTGGCGACCACATCCAGGTGATCGGCCACGAGCTGGCCGGGGCGCTGCGCGTCTGCGCCGAGGCCCAGTACGAGTTGAAGTGAGTCGGTAGCGAGTAGTCGTTAGTCTTTAGTTGATAGTCTGAAGAACCTCACCACCAGCGACGCGCCCACACTGACCGACACACCCGCTACGTTGTTGGCGCTGTTCCCGTAGGGACGGGATATATCCCGTCCCTACAACATCACACGACCTCCAAAAGGGGTGAGGTTCCCCGACAGCCGCCGTAGGGACACGGCACCGCCGTGTCCGCCGCCGCGCGCGCTGGGGGGTGAAGTTCTTGGAAATCGTGATACAGGCTGATCGGGATAAGGTGGGGGCGGGCGCGGCGGGAGCGAATCCAGGCCGCGCCCCGGTTTGTGTATATGCCTGACGCGGGCAGTGCCCCCGCTGCCGCCCATCGCGCGTGCAGACCAGACCCACCGGCGCTATCCTTCCGCCCTCGCCGCAAGTACCAAACCGTAGTCGGGCACCACTTTTGGAAGCGGGATCCAGCGCCCTCTGAGGGTTGAGAAGGTTATGGACGCCCAACACCACCCGCAAACCAACGTTGTTGTTCCTGTTGTTCGGGTTGTTGTTGTTGCGGTACGAGGCAGCCGCATTGTTCTGATTGTTATTGAACGAGCCGCCCCGCAGCACCTTTCCGGCAGCCTGACTGACCGAAGCCAGCACGATCCACTATAACGGATGTGAACCAGGGTCGCAAAAAGCCCAAAAATCGACTCGGCTGGCGCCGAGAGAAGAGAGGCGCGCTGCGCGCGCAAGAGCGCCAGAGATTCAGAGATCAGAGAAAACAGAGTTCAGAGTGCGCTAATAGGGACGCCCAACACCACCCGCAAACCAACGCTGTGGTACCTGAAGTACGGGTTGAGGTTGCTGCGGAACGAGGCAGCCGCACTGCCCTGATAGTCACCGAACGAGCCGCCCCGCAGCAGCTTGGACTTACCATTATCGAATCCGTCAATGACAGACGGGGTTCCGTAATCGTTCATACACCATTCCCACAAATTGCCTGTCAGATCCAGCGCGCCGCAGGCCGCCGCGCCCTTCGGGTACATCCCGGCGGCGGTCGTGCGCCCCAGTCCCGACTCACTGGTGTTGGCATGACCTGTCTGCCAGCCGCCCGTCCAGGGATATTCACGGGCTTCTGCGCCATTCTGCGCCGCCCACTGCCACTCCCATTCGGTCGGCAGGCGGATCTGCCAGTCAGCAGGGTTCAGCGCCAGCGTTTGCCTGGTTCCATCTGCTGTGCCCACCAGCAGCCTGTCAAACAAACCAGCCTGACGGTAACTCCAGTCCAGCCAGCGCGTGAAGGCGACGGCCTGATACCATGAGATGCTGTCGCGCGGGGCA
>JAEUQX010000653.1 GCA_016788625.1 Anaerolineae bacterium | reverse complement strand
GTTTGCTTTTACAACAATAGGAGTTCTGCACATGCTGCGTAAGGTTCTGAGTTTGTTCGTGCTGCTGGCGCTGAGCAGCACGGCCATACAGGCACAAGCCCCCGTTGATCAAACATTCTTCCTCACCTTCGTCCCCAACGTCCAGTTTGCCCCCGTGTATGTCGCGCTGGAAAAGGGTCACTTCGCCGCGAACGGCCTGAACATCACCATCGAACACGGTGACGAGAACGTAGGCGTTGACCTGATCGCGGCGGGTGAACGCCAGTTCGGCCTGATCAGCGGCGAAGAAGTGATCAAAGCGCGCGCCAACGGGCGCCCGGTCGTCATGGTCTATGAATGGTTCCAGCGCTATCCAGTGGGCATCGTTACGGCGGCGGACAATGGAATTGAGTCGGTAGCCGATCTGGCGGGCAAGAAAGTTGGTGTTCCGGGTCGCTTCGGTGCCAGCTACAATGGCCTGATCGCCATCCTGACGGCCAACGGCATGACCGAGAACGATATTCAACTCGAAGAAATCGGCTTCAACGCGCCGGATGTATTCTGCCTGGGTGCAATTGACGCTTCGGTGGTTTACATCAACAATGAACCGCTGCAAATTCAGCAGCGTGCCGCTGTTGGCGAATGTGGCGATGTGCAGGATGTGACTATTTTCCCGGTCGCGAGCGCGGTCGATATGGTCTCGAACGGCCTTGTGACCAACGAGGAGACCATTGCGAACAATCCGGAATTGGTACAGGCACTGGTCACAGCCTTCGATGCCGGGCTGCGCGATGCAATCAACAATCCTGCTGAAACGTACCTGCTCAGCGCCAAGTATGTCGAAAACCTGCCGATGAGCGACAGCCTGAAAACCGCGCTGGAAATCGCCGCCAATGGACAGGAGAGCTTCTTGCAGGGCGATCCCAGCCGCGAAGCCATCGCCGACAGCCGCCAGGCGCTGCTGGATGCCCTGAGCGCGCAGTTCGATGCGGGGGATCTCATCCAACTACGCGTCCTGATGAATACGATTGACCTGTGGGACGCCGAGCAGTTAGGCTACAGTGACCGCTTCTCGTGGGAAGTGACGCAGGAAGTGCTGACGCAGATGGCCTTCATCACCGAGCCGATCAACCTGGATGCCGCCTTCACCAACGATTTCATTCTCGGCGCTGAGGGCTAAAACCTGATGCAGCCACGGTTGGCTGTCGAGCGCGTCGAGGTGATTTACACTGCGCCGGGGGGCGATACAGCGCTCCCCGCGCTTGGCCCGCTCAGTTTCAGCATTGAAGCAGGTTCGTTTATCTGCCTGATCGGGCCGAGCGGCTGCGGCAAAAGCACGCTGATTCGTATCCTGGCGGGATTGCAACGACCGACGACAGGCAGCGCCACCCTCGACGGTCAGCCAATCAGCGTACCATCACGCCGCGTCGGGCTGATGTTCCAGGACGCCAACCTGATGCCCTGGCGCACGGTGCTGGAAAATATCGCACTACCATTGGAACTGAGCAACGTATCGAAGCATGAACGACTAAAGGCTGCGCGTGGACTGCTGAGCAGCCTTGGATTGAGCGAAGAGTTTGCGGAAGCCTATCCAGGTGAGTTATCCGGCGGCATGGCGCAACGCGTCGCGTTGGGACGTGTGTTGATCCAGAAGCCGGATGTGCTGCTGCTCGACGAACCCTTCGGCGCGCTGGACGCACTGACGCGCGAACAGATCAGTCTTGACCTAATGGCGATGTGGGCGGCACAGCGGCAAACCGTGCTGATGATCACGCACAGCATTCACGAAGCTATCCTGCTCTCCGACCGCATCCTGGTGCTGAGCCAGCGCCCCGGCCAGATCATCGCAGACATCGCCGTGCCCCTGCCCCGTCCCCGCCGCTTGGAAGTCGCCTACAGCCCCGAATTTGGCGAAATCGCCAGCCATATCCGTGAAATTATCGAAAAGCCATAATCAGGTTAATGATGGGACTGCCGGATGCTTACGCCCATCCAGCGCCAGCGTCATGCCGAAAGTGCTGCCCTGCGTCTGCTGGCTGCTCATATAAACACCGCCGCCGTGCGCCTCGGCCACCGATTTGACAATCGCCAGACCGAGGCCGGTACCCTTGATCTTGTCATCGGTGGCGCGGTAGAAGCGCTCGAACAAGCGCGTCTGCGATTCCGGCGCGATGCCGGGGCCATGATCAGCCACCTCAATATGTACTAAACTGCCCTTCTGGAACGCGCGCACCTCAATCGTATCGCCCGCTGTGGTGTACTTGGCCGCGTTATCCAGGTAGTTGATCAGCGCGCGCTTCAGCCAGCGGCGGTCTGCGGTGATGAAAGGCAAATGATCTTCCACCATGATGCTGAAGTCTAGGTTCTTTTCCGCAATCAATGGCTTCATCTCACGGCAGGTTTCATCCAGCATCTCATGGACGCTGAACTCGGTCATGCTCACGCCATAACCGCTTTCAATCTGTTCGAGGTGCAGCAGGTCGTTGATCAGGTCTTGCAGCCGCATGATGCCGCTGGTGGCGATGCGGATGATCTCAAGGGCGCTGGGGTCGTCCGCGCCAACAAAGCTCTCCAGCATGTTGAGTGAACTGAGGGTGACGCCAAGCGGATTGCGCATGTCGTGCGCTGCCGCACGAATGAACTCGGCACGCTGCAATTCGGCCTCGCGCAGGTGCGTAATGTCCTGCACGACAATCACCCAACCGTCGTTCTGGCGATCCTGCTCAACCTGGCTCTTGATATACACGGGTGAAACAAACAGCGAGAGCGTCTTGCCACTCTCTAAGGTCGCCTGGAAAGCCTTGTTCGTATCTTTATCGGACGAGAGCGCATACAGCAAGGCATCGCGCACACTGGGGTGAATTGGCGCTTCGCGGACGGGCATCCCAATCAGCTTGCGCGCGTCCAGGTCAAAGATCGTCTCTGCTGCGAAGTTAATCAGGCTGATACGCCCATTGTGGTCGGTAGCGATCATCCCATCAGCAGTGGACTGGAAGATAGCGTTCAGGCGGGTTTCCTGTTCAGATGCACGCTCGTACAGTCGCGCGTTGTCCAGCGCCACACCTACCGTATCAGCAATCGCCTTCAATACGCTGACGATCTCGGCATTGAAGCTGTTGGCCTGTGAACTCATGATGCTGAGGATGCCGATAATCTTGCCGCGTGCGTGCATCGGCGCCATCGCAATCGAGCGGAATTTCTCATCACGGAAGCGCGGCACGGCCAATTCTTCAGAACCGTCCAGGTCGTTATCCACGACAACATCGTTCGTCAGAATCACGCGGCCAGACATGCCTTTGCCAACGGGTACACGCATCGGCGGGCTGACGAAATCGTGCGTCCAGCCCTGCTGTGCTCGCAGCACCACCTCGCCGGCGGACTCATCTATCAGGCTGATGCCGCCAGCCTCTGCGCCAACGACATCCAGAACAGCTTTCAGGGCGGTCTTGAGCGTGCGATCCAGGTCTAATGTCTGGCTGACCGTCGCGGCGACCGTATTGATCGCTGCGAGCTGATCAATACGCCGTTTGACTTCTTCCGTCAGTAAGCGGTTTTGCAGGAGCAGGCTCTGGAAATCTTGCTGCACGATTCATCTCGCTCGTCAAGAATGGTAAACAAAGTCATTACGGAGTATACCCTAAACCCTCAACAGAGCGAAATGGCCTTGCCTGGCATTCGACGTCCTGCGACCGTTCAGGCTATTATTTTCCCACTGCCCTGTTATTACGTACCACCAGGACAACACCATGCCGCTCGATCTCGCAGCAATTCGTTCGCAGTTTCGCATGAACGGTGACAAACAACCAATCTTCTTCGACAACCCGGCAGGCACCCAGGTGCCGGATCGCGTGATCGAGGCCGTCTCCAATTACTATCGCAGCATGAACGCCAATTCCGGCGGCGCGTTCGCCACCAGCCAGCGCAGCGACGCGATGGTCACGGCTGTGCGCGAGCAAATGGCCGATTTTCTGAACGCCCCAAGCCCCTCTGAAATTGTCTTCGGCCCGAACATGACCACGCTCAACTTCAGCCTCAGCCGCGCGTTGGCGAAGGGGCTGCGGGCAGGCGACGAAATCGTGCTGACGCGCATGGATCACGACGCCAATGTCGCGCCCTGGCTGCGGATCGCGGAAGACTACGGTCTGGTCGTGCGCTGGGTCGATATTCTCGAAGCCGACTGCACGCTTGACATGGACAGCCTGGAGGCCGCGCTGACCGACCGCACCAAGATTGTTGCCACTGTTCACGCCTCGAACGCCGTCGGCACGATCAACCCGGTTGAGCAGATCGCCAGCATGGCACACGCGGCGGGTGCGCTGTTTGTGGTTGACGCTGTGCAAAGCGCGCCACACATTCCCATTGATGTCCAGGCGATTGGCTGCGATTTCCTGCTGTGTTCGGCCTATAAGTTCTTCGGCCCGCATATTGGCATCCTATGGGGACGCTACGATCTGCTCGCCAGTCTGCCCGCCTACAAGGTGCGCCCATCCAAAGACAAGCCACCCTACCGTTGGGAGACGGGTACGCCAAGTTTCGAGACGATTGCGGGCGTGGGCGCGGCGCTCGATTACTTCGAGGCTATTGGGCAGGAGCACGGCGCCGCATATGCGGAACAGTTCCCTGGCTTTGCGGGCCGCCGCCTGACGCTGAAAACAGGGATAGCCGCGCTGGCAGCCTATGAACGCGAACTCGTCACACATCTGATCACGGAATTGCAGAGTATCCCTGGCGTGCGTATCGCGGGCATCACTGATCCCGCGCGCTATCATGAGCGTGTACCCACCGTCGTGTTCACCAAAGCAGGCCAGACACCGCACGTCATCGCGGAATATCTGGCCGCACATAACATCTACGTCTGGGACGGCAACTACTACGCGGTCGAGATCATGGAACGCCTCGGTCACGCGCAGCACGGCATGGTGCGCGTTGGCCTGGCGCACTACAACACGCACGACGAAATCGAGCGCTTCGCGGCGGTGCTGCGGCAGATGTAAGGGAAGGATACATACAAATCCGTCCCATCATGGAGTCCGTAGAGGCACACGGTTGTGTGCCCACGCGCCTCAACTGAGCGTTTCTTTAGAGATTGCTGCGGCCAGCTGTGCGGCGACCAGTTCCAGCATCAGCATGTTCTCCTGCGTGATCGTACCCGGTTGATCGCGGCAGGCCACCAGCGCGCCATAACGATTGCTGCTGAAGGTGACGGGAACGCAGGCGACCGCGCCTAAACGCCCTCTGGCAACCAGGGGATGATTGGGCGTGTCCTGCGGCCCAGCGATGCGGCTTTGCCCACTCTGCGTGACCCACGTCATCAGATCATCAGCGCTGGTCTGTTTTGGGGCGACCGCCTGAATCGCATTCGGGCCATCCTGTGCCTTGAGCGTAATCTGCAGCGGGTCAAGGCTCTCCAGCCGATAAAACGCTACATAGTCATAGCCCAGATTTTTGCACGCTCTGACGGCTGCCTGCTGCTTGCCCAACTCACCCGACGCCTTTCGCAGTTCCTTCGCGAACTGGCGCACCGCTGGCATACTGTCCGCACGCAGGGTTTCCAGTTGGCGGTCGGACATCAGGCGAGTGATACGGCGAATGAGATCATTGTCCTTAAAAGGCTCGGTGCTGATCTCATCGGCCTGCCCCGGCATCCCGAAATCAGCCTCCTCATCGACGAGTACGATAAACAGACGCGGGTAGCTATGCCGCAGATCGGCAATAAACTCGTAGATATAGCCCAGGCCATTATCCAGCACCAGCACATCAACATGTTTATCGCGGTCAGCCAGGACATCCAGCGCGTCGCGGGTATCGGAAACAATCTGTACCCGGAAATCCTTGTAGGCAGAAAGCCCTTTGTGAAAGCGGCCTGCACTTTCGCGGCGAACCGCGACCAGAACATCTACTGTAGCCACGCGGCCTTCTCCTTATCGATCAACTGCAAATCCGACTTAAACCCCATCTATGTAGCATCAACCGCAGCTGCGGCCAACGTCAACAGCACAAGATGATGAATACCATCCGCGACCGGCGCGGTTTCTATGTATTCATCGAGGCGGTGGGCGTTGCTGCCGCGCGTGACACCAACCGTAACAGCCGGGCAACCGAGCGACAATGGGACATTGGCATCAGTGCTGCCGTTCTCTAATGTGCCGCGCACGCCAACCTGCTCCAAGGCACTCAAAGCACCCTGTACCAGCGGATGATCAATCCTGATTGATCCGGCGGGTCGGTCGCCCAC
>JAEUQX010000645.1 GCA_016788625.1 Anaerolineae bacterium | reverse complement strand
CGACCTGAAGTACGTTTCCGGCACGGAACTGGATGCGATGGACGGCGCGCAGTTGGGGCAGGTGGCGGCGGAGACGACCGTCTTTGGCCGCATCACGCCGCAGCAGAAAGAACGGTTGGTGGAGGCGCTGCGCGGGCTGGGACACTACGTAGCGATGATCGGCGACGGCGTGAACGATGTGCTCTCGCTCAAGAAGGCCAATATGGGCATCGCCATGCAGAGCGGCAGCGCTGCTACGCGCGCAGTGGCCGATATGATCCTACTCGAAGACTCGTTCGGCGCGCTGCCCCCGGCGTTCACCGAAGGCCAGCGCATCGTCAACGGAATGAGCGACATCCTGCGCCTGTTCCTCACGCGCGTGTTCTACGTCGCGCTGCTGATCCTGGCGGTGAGCATCATCGGGCTGGGTTTCCCCTTCGTGCCCAAGCATGTCTCGCTGCTCGTGCTGCTCACGGTAGGCATCCCGACGCTGGGGCTGGCGGTCTGGGCACGTCCCGGTGCGTCGGCACGACGCAACCTGATCACCGAGGTGCTGCATTTCGTCATCCCGGCGGGCATCGCGGTGTTCTTCTTCGGCCTGCTGATCTACGTGGGCGCGTTCATCCTCAGCGCGTTTGGCTCGGCGGATGTGCCCGTCACGGCGCAGGAGATCGCCGATTTCCAGCGCTACACAGGCATCACCTACGACATCTCCGCGTCGGAAACCTACCGCCTGGAAGTCGCGCAGTTGGTGGCACAGACGGCGCTGACGGTGTTCTCATTGTTCACCGGGCTGCTGCTGGTGATCTTCGCCGAGCCGCCGCACCCGTTCTTCGTGGGCGGCGACCGCCTGAGCGGCGACCGTCGGCCAACGCTGATGGCCGGGGCGATGCTGCTGGTCTATATCATGATCACGGCGGTTGAACCGTTGCGGCGCTTCTTCGAGCTGCTGCCGCTGCCGCTGTGGGCCTACGCGACAATTGCCGGGGTGACGGTGGTGTGGTTCTTCGTGCTGCGGCGGGCGTGGCGCAAGCAGTGGCTTCAGCGCTTCCTGGAGGTCGAGCTGCCGCATTAGGGGCGAGGGCGAGGTGCTACACTGTCCCAAGCTGATTGCATTGCGGCATGGAGCGCGCTTCGCCCTGGAGTTAGCGAGTATGGCTGCAAGAAACAGAGAAGGGCGCGGTTGTTGAATGCGCCCTTCTGAAGTTGTGATTGGGATGGCGGTTTATTCTGCCTGAAGCTGTTCCAGCGTCTTGAGGTCTTGCTGCGCGCTGCGGAAGCGCAGGAAAACTGACAGCGCGAAGCCCAGCGTGATCACTGCGATCACTCCCAGGCCGAGCAGCAGGTAATTGCTCGTACTCGGCGTGACGAAGAAGCCCAGCAGCACCGTAAAGAAGGCATCATTCACATCGATTTCCGCACCTGCCGGGGCACGTTCCAGGACCACATAGGTGAAGTTCCCGCGTACCTCGCCCTGCGCTACCAACTCGTCACCGCCATCCAGGGTGTAGGTGTTGGTGGTGACGACCAGCTCATCGGCGTTGATCGTCTCTTCGGTTGAGGCAGCTTCCAGCGCGAAATCCGGGTCGATGAAACGCTTGGCCGCATCCAGGATGCCCGCCTGCACATCGGCGCTCTCGACGATCACCGCGTAGGTATCGCTGTCCGGCTGGTTGTGGCTGAACAGCAGCACGAATGTGCGGTTGTCGTAGACCTGCCCGACGGCGTTGATGATCGCGCCGCCCTCCGGCGTGAAGATCTGCTGCGTCCACGTGCCATTTTGCAGGTTGACCGTGCTGGTCTTGCTCGGTTCGGTGACGAAAGCCGGGTTGACACGCTCCAGTGCGGTGCGGATGCCCGCTTCCACGTCGGTGCTGCTGACGGCCAATACGTATATATCCGAGCGGCCATCGCTGAAGTGCGTGATCTCGCCTTCACTCAGGTTATCCCAGCCAGCGGGCAGCGGCATCCCGAACAGCGCCGCCGAATTGTAGTAGGCGCGGGTGGCGTTTGGGTCGGGCGTAGTTTCCGGCTCTTGCGCCAGCGCCGGGGCAGCCATTAACAGTACCAGTACCAGCAGTACGGCACGACGTATCCAGTTCTGCATGATGTTCCTCTCGGTCTATGAGTCCAGTAAAGCAGCCTTGCGGGCATTGGCGGCTTCGACCAGCTTTTCCAGCCGCACGCGCCACCACAACAACGTTACAGGCACGAGCGCCGCCCAAACGATCATATTGACGCCCAATGCCGCGCCAACTCCGCGCGTCGCGTTCAATTCAAAGCCACCGACCGCGTTCTGCGGGCTGGGGCCGATGACGACCGGGTGAATGGTGGAAGGCACGACGCGAATAATGAACAGCGTGATCAGTACGGTCGTGATCGCCAGAATGACGTAAACGGAGGCGAAACGGCGGCGGCGCTCCGGGTTTTCGATGCCCGCGCGCAGCATCAGGTAGGCGGCGTAGGTTAGCACCATGATCGCCTCGGCGGTCAGGCGTGGATCCCACGTCCACCAGGTATTCCAGATCGGGCGCGCCCAGATCATCCCCGTGATCAGGTTGATCATCGCCATCGCCAGCCCGACCTCGACGCCTGCCAGCGCCAGTGTGTCCCAACGGATTTCGCGCGTCCGCAGGTACATCACACCGCCCAGCACGCCCGCGCCAAAAGCCACGAATGCACCAAAGAAGGCTGGCATATGGATGTAGAAAATGCGCTGCACATCGCCCTGGTCGATATCGGTGCGCGCCACACCCAGTCCAACATACAGGCCGATAGCGACAGCGACGACTGTGATGATGGTGAGCAGTGTAAGCAGGCGCGGGCGCGGGGGCAGGAGCGCCGACGATGCAGCCGACTGGCCCAGAGGCACAGACTTCACAGCAGACATAACATCCCTCATCTTTCCAGTTTAACACCAATCAATACGTCAAAAAGCGTACCAAAATCTACACAAACCTGCAAAAATCTGTAGACAAAGGGTGACATACTTCACATGCGTTGCATTACTTTACGCATGGGCAGTTCCTCAAATATGGAACTCAATCCTGCGGCTGCTCACCTTTGACGCTCAAACCGCCGTCTACAGAGTAGGTTGCGCCCGTCACGAAGCTGGACTCGTCCGATGCCAGGAAGACGAACACGTTCGCCACCTCGTCAATCTGCCCGACGCGGCCAATCGGGTGCATGGCATCGAACTGGCGGCGTAACGCTTCCGGGTTGCTCTGCGCCGCCAGGAAGTCGTGCAGCATCGGCGAGTCAATCGTGCCTGGCGCGACGGCATTGGTGCGGATGCCGAAGCGCGCGTAATCGGTGGACATAGCGCGTGCTAACCCGCTCAGCGCCGCTTTCGTCGCGGAGTAGACCGCCAGCCCCGGCAGCCCGAGTGTGCCTGTCACGCTGGACATGTGGATGATGCTGCCTTGCCCCGCCGCCAGCATCCCCGGTATCACCGCGCGCGAACACAGGTATGTGCCGCGCAGGTTGACGCCCAGGCAGCGGTCGAAATCCTCCGGCGAGGTTTCGTGCAGCGCGCCAGCGGGCATGACCGCTGCGTTGTTGACCAGCACATTAATTGTGCCGAAGTGCTCGCGCAGCCGGGCAGCAGCGCGTTCGACCTGTGCCTCGTCGCGGATGTCCGCGCCCAACGCCAGCCCCGCGCCGCCTGCTGCCGTGATCTCATCAACTACGGCCAGACACTGTGCCTCGTCCAGGTCAACCACGCCGACGGCAGCGCCCTCTTTAGCGAAACGCAGCGCGATGCCCCGGCCAATCCCGCGCGCCGCCCCGGTGACCAGCGCGACCTTACCTTGCAGCCTCATTGGATTTCCTCCACATCCACCCAGCGGCGCTCCGCATGACTCTTAACCGCCGCATCGATCAGGCGCTGAATCTTCGCCCCTTCCTGGAAGTCCGGCGCGAGCGGCTGATCCTCTGCAATAGCCGTGACGAACTCACGCGCCATGAAATCCTGCGTGCGGAACACGTCCTTGTAGGTGTTGACAACGGTATCCCGGCGCACAGTGCCCCAAACGGAGTCCGGAATGGGCAGTTCCTGGAAACCACCCGGCTCGTCGGCGCGAGCGCCGGTGATACGCTGTGTCTTCTCCCAGTCAATGAAACTGTAGAGCGTACCTTCAGAACCGTGTAGTTCGAGATGATGTGTGTGACCGTAAGATGTTGGCTCATGCGAGATGGTGCTGGCCTGCACGAAACCCTGTGCGCCGTTGGCGAAGTCCAGCATGAGCATTGCCAGATCGTCGGCTATCGGGTACGGCTCGCCGGATGGGGTGTGGGTCGTGCGCTGAACGTGCCTGCTGAGCGAGGCAGAGACGCTGGTCACATCGCCAAAGAACCAATAGGCCAGGCTGAGGAAGTGCGAGCCGATGTCTCCTACTGCGCCCGCGCCCGCTTTGCTCACATCGAAACGCCAGACGTAGTTCGTATTGCGTCCGTAGCTCGCGTTGTAGCGCAGGTTGAGGTGATAGGGCTTGCCGATGTAATCGCCGTCGATCAGTTCCTTGAGGTAGCGATTGGTGGGCATATGGCGATAGGTGAATGGGACGAGGTTCTTCACGCCGCGCTCGTCGGCCAGGTCGGCCATCTGCTTGGCCTGGGTGTAATTGAGCGCTAGCGGTTTTTCGCACAGGATGTGCTTACGCGCGTCGAGCGCCTTCAGCACGATGTCATGATGTGTGTCGTTGGGCGTCGAGACGATCACCGCGTCCACGCCGCCGCGTTCGATCATTTCCGCGTAATCGGTGAAGACCTGCGGAATATGCCAGCGGTCAGCGATCTCCTGCGCGGCCTGGCGATTACGGCCACAGATTGCCGTGACCTTGCCGTGCGGGTGGGTGTCCAGCGCGGGCAGATACATCGCGTCCGCCCACCAACTCGTGCCGATGATGCCTACATTCACAGTCATGATCGTATCCCCTCTTTAGCGCAGTGCTGCAAAACGATTCGTTAGGCGAATTCAGTCTGTTTCACAAACCTCACCCCTATCTCCATAGGGATAGGGGGGAGTAAGCAGTCTTCTGGAAGTCCTCTCTCTCAGGAGAGGGGATTTAGGAGTGAGGTTGCAGTCACGCCTGCAAAACCTGTACCAAATCACGGATGAAGCGCATGTGTGTTACTGCGTCGGCCAGCGAGCCATACTCCGGCTGCCGTCCTGCGCCCACGTTGTCATAGAAAGCCAGCAGTTCGTCCTTGAACGCTTCTTCCACCGAGACGGTCACGCGCTTCTCCCAGGCCAGTTCGCCCTCGCCGCCCTGCACGATCACCGGGCTGGGGAAGTTACGGAAATACGGGCTGGGAAGCTGCATGATGACGCGCTCGTGATTGCCGAAGAAAGCATATTCCTCGCGGTAATCCTTGAGGTGCGAGAGGAAGTGCCAGTCCAGCGTGATATGCAGATCGTTGGGATAGGCCACCTGGGCGTGGATCGAGAGGCCGTCGCGCCAGGTATTCGCGCTGATGATGCGTTCCGGCGCGCCCAGGAATCCGTGCATCATGTAGATCTGATGTATCAGGCTAATGCTGATGATGCCAAAGGCCAGCCGCAGCGTTGGGTTGCCGGCCTTCGCGCCCAGCACCTCATCGGAGAGCGGAGCCATCTCGCCGCCCGTGAGTCCCGCGAGCTGCCCCTGTACCTGTCCTTCCCAGGTGCCGGGATCGACATGTCCCTCATTGACAACACCGTTCCCGCGCCGGATGCGGTAAGGCGAGAGGCCAAGTTCGTTGGCCGGGTGCAGCACGGTGATACGCCCGAAGCCGACATCACGCATCTTTTGCAGTTCGGCCTTGGCATAACGGAAGCCGGGGTCATAGAGCTTGTGATAGCCGACCTGCACGATGCGGTCAGTCTGTGCGGCGCGGGCGGCCACTTCTTCGGCCTCGCGCCAGTTCCAGGTGACGGGTTTCTCGACAAAGACATGTTTGCCCGCGTCCAGCGCAGCCAGCACGCTGGCGTGGTGCGTCCCATTGTGGCAGATCACCACCGCGTCCAGGTCATCACGCGCCACCAGTTCGCGCCAATCAACATGCTGCCCAGCGATGCGGTAGTGTCCGGCGACGGCATCCAGCGTTGGGCGATGCGCGTCGGCCAGGGCGCGCAGTTCAAAACGCTCGTCGTAATCCACCACGTACGGAATGTGCATGATCTGGGCAATCGCGCCGCAGCCGATCAGCCCTACTCGTAAACGCTCGCTCATCGTGAATCTCCTATTGGTCGAACTGGAACAGTGAGCAGCCGCCGTCCAGCAGCAGAATCGTGCCCGTCATGTAATCGGTGGCCGGGCTGCACAGGTAGATGACGGCCTGGGCGATTTCCTCCGGTGTGCCCGGTGCGCCTAGGGGGATAACCTTCGCCACGCGCGCGGCGTACTGCGGTTCCTCGCGAAGCTGCCGCCCGGCCAAGCCCGCCTGCACGATGCCCGGCGCGATGGCATTGACGCGGATGCCATAGACGGCCAGTTCACGCGCCATCTGCTTGGTGAGCATGTTCAGCCCAGCTTTGCTGGCGGTGTAGGCAGCGATCTCCGGCCAGGGGATTTCCGCCACCCAGGTGCTGGTGAAGATGATGCGCCCCTGCCTCTTGGTGGCGACCATGCGCCGCGCCGAAGCCTGCCCGACATTGAACGAACCCGTCAGGTTGATGTCCAGGTGACGCTGCCAGCTTTCCTGCGTGATCTCCAGGAACGGCTTGGCTTCCACGATGCCCGCGTTGGCGCACACGATGTCCAGCGGCCCTAATGCGCCGGTCAGGTGATCAAGCGCTGTTTCGACCGAGACGCGCTGACGGATGTCCACCTGCTGATACAGCACCTTGCCGCCTGCCGCCTTGACGCGCGCGATGCGTTCTTTGGCCTCGGCCTCCGCGACCACATCCCAGATGGCGACCGAGGCACCCTCGCGCGCCAGATGCACGGCCATCGCGTTGCCCAGGTCGCCCGCGCCCCCCGTAACCAGCGCCACTTTTCCCTCAAGCATCATTATTGGTCTCCTAATTGGACGGACACGATAGATCATGTCCCTCTACAGGTACCCGCTCTGAATGTGATTCCGGCGGGAAAAACTATTTCAAATCTTCAAGTCGGGTTATTATAGCGGGCGATCAACAAACCCAACACAGACCGCGAGCATAATCACCATGAACCTGACCGGAGCAAACTTCATCGCCGGCGTGCCGAGCCAAGAGGGCACGGCTACTTTCACCAGCGTCAATCCGCGTACCCGTCAACCCGGCGCTGTACGCTTCCACAACGCCACTGCCGAGGAAATCAACCGCGCCGCCACCGCCGCCGCCGAAGCCTTCGCGCAGACGCGCCTGTATCCCGCCGCACGGCTGGCCGAGTTTCTCGATGTACTGGTTGAGGAAATCAACGCGCTGGGTGATGAGCTGCTGACCACCGCCGACATGGAGACCGCGCTCGGTCTGCCGCGCCTGACGGGCGAACGCGGGCGCACCACCGGGCAATTAGCCGCCTTCGCCAAACTGCTGCGAGAAGGGTCGTATGTCGAGGCGATCATCGACACCGCGCTGCCCGACCGTCAGCCTGCGCCACGCCCGGACATCCGCCGGATGCTCGTGCCGCTCGGCCCGGCAGCGGTCTTCTCTGCCAGCAACTTCCCGTTCGCCTTCGCGGTGTGCGGCGGCGACAGTGCCTCGGCCTGGGCGGCGGGCTGCCCGGTCGTCGTCAAGGCGCATCCCGGCCACCCGGCCACCTCGGAATTGTTCGCGCAGGCCGTCAACCGCGCTATCACGCGCTGCGGCTTCCCGCCCGGATGGTTTTCGCTGCTGCAAGGCAATACGGCAGAGGTCGGGCAGATTCTCGTGCAGCACGAGCGCATCGAAGCGGTGGGCTTCACCGGGTCGCTGCGGGCGGGGAGGGCGATCTTCGATACCGCCAGCCGCCGCGAACATCCTATTCCGGTCTACGCGGAGATGGGCAGCGTCAACCCGGTTGTGATTCTGCCGGGCGCGCTGGCCACCCGCATGGAGGCGCTGGCGGAAGGCTTCGTGAACTCGGTCACGCTCGGTTCGGGACAGTTCTGCACCAACCCCGGACTGGCCTTCGTGCTCGACGGCGAACAGACGCAGCCGTTCATCGACCTCGTGCGTGAAAAGATGAGCGCGCGTGCTCCCGGCGTGCTGCTCAACGAGTCCATCGAACGCGGCCTGAGCGCGGCGGTGACGACGACACAGGCGCGCCCCGGCGTTGCCACGCTGACGGGCGGCGAGGCTGTGGCGGGCGAGGCGTTCTGTTACGCCAACACGGTGCTGCAAACGCGCGCGGTGGATTTCACCGCTGACCCACTGCTGCAAAGCGAACACTTCGGCCCGGTAACGCTGCTGGTCGTCTGCGCTGATCTGGACGAACTGCTGGCGGCGCTGGGTGCGCTGCACGGCAACCTGACGGCCACCATCCAGGGCGAGGCTGACGAGGGCGCGCTGGCCGCGACGGTTTACGCAGTGCTACGTGAGAAGGTCGGGCGGCTGATCTGGAATGGCTTCCCGACGGGCGTCGAGGTGGTCTATGCCATGCAGCACGGCGGACCCTACCCGGCCACGACCGCGCCGGGCACGACCTCGGTGGGCATGACAGCCATCAAGCGTTTCCTGCGACCAGTGGCCTATCAGAATCTGCCGGACGCGCTGCTGCCCCCCGCGCTGCAAAACGCCAACCCTCTGGGCATCTGGCGCACGCTGGACGGCGAACTGACCAAAGTGGCGGTGAGGTAGGCAATGGCAAGCTCCAGGAGCAAGAACTCATCTGTAACCCGGACGCCTGTTTCAGGACAATCAGGAGACGTTAATGGCGTTCCTGCCACTCCTGAATCGCGCCTGCGATGAACTCGCGAACGTCACGATCGGTTATGTCGCCAACCGCGTCATAGTACTGACCATCCACCTCGATGCTCACGCCGCCATCCGGCGCGGGATAGATGTGGATGCTGCGCCCGCTGAAATCAACTGACTGCCGCAGCTTATGCTGCAAATACGCTTCAATCGCCCCGGCGATATTCACTTCCGGCACGGGCTTCTGTTCCAGCTTGCGCCCGCGCTGGGCTTTGGGCAGCGGGTTATCATCCAGCCGGAAGCTCGGCAGATCGCCTGGCATTCGCCCGGTGGTGGGGATGGGCGGTGGCGCGCTCACTGCTGGGCGCGGCGGGGCAGGAGAAATGGCAGGTTTCTCGTCCGGCTCATTGGGCAGCAGTAGGTCGCGCAGGCTGGTTGGCGCGGCATCCGTGTCTGTCTGCGCTTCGGCGGTGGATGACGTGAGCGGCGCGGCGGCGGTTTTGCCGGCCACCTGTCCCAATTCACGCATCAGCTTCATGAAACGTTCTTTGAACTCGGCATCATTGTTGATATTCTGGTACACCCGGTCGCCCATCTGTACCAGCAGCCGCCCATCGACAACATCGCGCAGCACCGTCATGACTTCGACGGCCTCGCTTTCCGTGCCGTCCTTCACTGCTACCGAAAACGTGCCCTTGCGTGCGGCACGAGCCGGGGCGGGTGATGCAGGCGGTGGCGCGGCAGCAGAGGCAGTGCTGCGTTGCGCGGGGGCAGGGGGCGGCGCGGCTGGGGGCAGCGTGACCAGCGCATCCAGGTCGGGCATGTCGTGCCCGGTCTCATCGAACGTTACACTGCTGCTGGCAGCGGCGACCTGTGCAGCCTTGCGACGGCGCAGGACAGCCAGGCCAACGATTGCGGCGACGAGCAGCAGGCCCAGGATGCACATTATCGCCAGTGCGCCGCTGACAAACGGTAACGCCAGAAAATCGCTGAGTTCGCTTCCCATAAATCACTTCTCTCGCTGGCAGTTCGGGCAAAAATGGGTGCCGCGCTGTGTGACGCGGATTTTGAGGACAGCCGTCCCGCAGCGGAGACAAGGCTGCCCGGAACGGTCATAGACGTTAAAATGTTCCTGTGAGTCGCCACGTTCGCCATCCGGCTTGCGATACCAGTTGACGCTCGCGCCCTCGTGGTCGATGCCCTGGTTGAGCACATGGCGCACCGCTTCGTGCAGGCGGGACATCTCGTCACCCGTGAGCGTATCCGCCGTGCGCAGTGGATGGATTTGCGCGAGGAACAGGCTTTCGTCGGCGTAGATATTGCCTACTCCGGCGATAATGCTTTGGTCGAGCAGCAGCGCCTTGATCTGACGATGACGACCGCGCAGGCGCTCGGCAAAAACCTCGGCTGTAAAGTCATCATCCAGTGGTTCCGGGCCGATGCCCTGCGTGAAAGCAGTCACATCTGGGGCAAGGTATACCCGACCAAAGCGCCGCGCGTCGGAAAAATGCAGCGACTCGCCATTGTCGAGGCCAAGCCGCAGCCGCACCCAACGGTCATCCGCAGGACTCTCCACAGCGACGTACAGCCTGCCCGTCATCCGCAGATGCACGCCGAAAACATCGTGATCCATCTGACACACGATGTACTTGGCGCGGCGCGTGATGGCCTGGAACGTCTGCCCGACGATGCGCGCGGCAAAATCTTCCGCGCCGGGAATAGCGATGACCTTCTCGCGTTCGTACCACACATGCTCCACGCGCCGCCCGACGAGCGGCTGCCGCAGACCACGCACAACAGTTTCGACTTCTGGTAGTTCTGGCATAGCACTATTGTGGCAGCATCATGGTTGTTGATATTTCATCTTTGCGTCAAAAAACGCCTTCTCGATTCTTCCTATCTCCTTGTCCGATAGCCCTACCGAGACTTGAAATAAACTTAATACAACTGAAGCCAACCCGATAGAAAACCATTGATTTCCATTCGACTGCATCTTATAGATGAAATCAGCTACTTCATGTGGATCATGTCGTACAAAGTATAGCTCCCGATTTTTCCATGGTTCGTTCGGCACTCGAAGAGACCAAAGTCTATATATATCACTTGCTTTCTCTTGGCATCTTGTCCAACCAATTAAGGAATACTGACACAATGCTGTATAAACACCAAATGTAGTAAATTCAACATCCTCCAGCTTAACAACAACCCCTAACTCCTCCCTGATCCCACGAATTGCACATCGGAAAGGGTCGAACTCGCCATCGGGACCAGCATCAGTTGGGCGCGCAGGGTTTTTTGCAACAGATGTATGCATAGTGTTGGGAGTCGTGTGTGATGACCCACTACGTTTGGCTACAATTAGGTAACCATCGGAGGTTATCACATTGATGTTAACGGCAATGATGCTCGCAAACTGCGGAACAGGTCTTTCAGTCACATCTACATTTCGTGCATCGTAATTTCTAACCTCATCTATTGTGGCTTGGTCAGTTACCTCTTCGGTATAATAATCTGTGGGTGTAGTGTACAAGACAATCTGGGGAACCATATCGCCGTTGTTGTTTATATAATGGTCTTCGATAGTAAACTTCCGCAAACTCCACTTGTCACCATTGAATGGAAGTAACTCTCCTCTTTGTGCCTTTTCTTCATATTCCCTTATCTTCATATCTTTTCTTTGAGCGTAGTAGGGTTCAAGTGGCACTTCCCGGTCATCATAGTGACAAACTATCTGGTTTCGAGCAAATCTGTAGCGAGCATGTGCTAAAATTATCCAATCAATATCAAGACCATCAATAAACATCTTAGTCTTAAATGGAGACGGCGGAGTTGGAATAGTTGAAACTGAATACAATTTGTTTATATTTTCTAGTATAATTGACTTATTTGTCGCATTGTGATCCCCACCATTGAATCTTTGTTCCAGTTCATTGAAGAAGTCTTCAATATCACTTAACGTATCGATGTTCTTTCTCTGCAGACGCAGGTCTTTAAGGATATTTGGAAGATGCTCATCTGCAACTCTAACGACTAGAGGAAGAATTATGACTTTCTTTTTGCGCCAGCGCAGCCAGAAAGTACCCGTTTCAAACCAAACCCAAGCACTGTGAATGGACTTCGGAGTGACCAACAAGATGAGAGTTCCCGATGTTTCAAGTTTATTATTTAGTTCTTCAACAAAGTCACTGCCTGTCTTAATACCGCCGGGTACACTAGAGACAAACACTTGATAGACTTTTGCAAAAAAGCCTTCTATTTGCTCCTTCAATGCTTCAGCAATCAGTTTATCTTCAGCAGAATGGCTGATGAAAAACATTTCTGTCATGTTCACAATAGCCTTTATTATGGATTGAAACCAAATCGAAAAGTGATGAAGTGTAAGAGTGGCACGGTCAAAGCAGTTATGGAATCACTATAAGTGATTTCACCCCTCTGTATCATTTTGAAGACTTTTCTGAGCGTAACCAATTTGGTTGCAGTGGTGTCCTCGTGTTTAGTCTCATCAGGGTAAGTCCTAGAAAATCCTATAGCAATGAAAATGTGAGCTATCTGAGTGGTTTACAGCAATTCTGGCACACTACCCATAAACTCAATTGTTTTATGAGATGTCAATCCTTGTCAGTCCGATAATTTTCAAATCGAGTCTAACCCAAAAACGATTTCTTGTGTATCCCACTAAATGGCTTGTCTGAGTCTAAAGAACGCATTCAGCAGTTAGCATTCGTTAACCGACAACTTGTTCTACTTCACCGCCTCATTTCCATGTCGCGATGATATAATCGGAGTTCGTCCGGGGCTGTGCAGAACAACAGGTTGAGCATGTCCGAACAATCCTTCGTCCATCTTCATGTGCATACCGAATATTCGCTGCTCGACGGCCTGAGCCGCATCGAAAAACTGGTTGACC
>JAEUQX010000571.1 GCA_016788625.1 Anaerolineae bacterium | reverse complement strand
ATGAACCGCTCGCTCCGTATGTTCCTGGTTGGCATAGCCATTGGTGTACTGCTCGGCTGGCTGCTGCGCGACCGCGACGAACAGCAGAAACGCCGCGCCCAGGATGAGGCCTTCGAGAGCGACCCCGAACTGATCGCCCTCCGTAAAGAACGCGCGCTCGACCGCCAGCTTGAAGACGCCCTGCGCGACCTGGAGGACGACGACTATGGCCCGTAACCGCTACCAGCAGCGCGCCAAAGCCGCCGTGCGCGCCGTCATGCGTAACCTGAAGGATCGTCCTAAGCTGCGACAGGAACTGCAAGAGGGGTTGGATGACATGAGCCGCGCCGACTCACTCTACGAGCAGTGGATACAGGACGCCAAGATGATCGGCGTGCGTAACCCGTCGTTTGATGGCGACTCGGTCGGTTGGTTAGATGACGATTTTGATCGTGATGACGATGCGGACGATGGTAAAGACGGCGATGAGAAACGCTGACCGCTTACTGCTCCCGCACGACGCGCTCATGCAGCAGTGAATCGATCTCGGCCTCAGAATAGCCGCCCACTTCGCTCAGCACCGCGCGGGTGTGCTGCCCGTAACCCGGCACGTCGCCCACTTCGAACGGCACGCCGTCTATGCGCAGCGGCGTGCGAATCCAGGGCGCGCCGTCCATGCCCACGCCGAGCATCCCGCGCGCGCGAATGTGCGCGTCCTGATGCACCGCCCCCGGCCCCGTAACCAGCGAAAAGCAGCAGTCGGCAGGTTCGAGCAGCGCCGCCCACTCCGCCCCGGTCTTCTGTAGGAACAGTTCTCCCAATTCAATACGCAGGTAACGCTGGCGTTCCGGCGCGATGTAGTCGGAGATCAAGTCCGGGCGACCGACCGCCGTGCAAAAGTTCGTCCAGAACTTCGGCTCCAGCGCCGCCAGCGCCACAGCCTGTCCATCGCCTGCCTTATAGATGCGGTAGCAGGCCATGCCCCCCGTCAGGTCACCCTCGCCCCCGCCGCGCCCGGTCAGCAGCGCCTCGACCCAGGCGTACAGCACAAACGGCAGACTGGACTCGAACAGCGAGGCATCGACGAATGCGCCTTCGCCCGTGCGCTCGCGTCGCAGCAGCGCCGCCAGCACCCCGCTGAAGGCCATGTACGCGCCCGCCATGTCGGCCACCTGCCCGCCGAAGACCTGCGGCGTTTCCATCGCGCCCGTCAGCCCGGCCAGCGAGGCGTAATTCAGATCGTGGCCGCTGCGCTCCTGGTATGGGCCGTCCGCCCCCCAACCGGAGAGCGCGCAGTACACCAGGCGCGGGTTGACCGCCCGCAGCGCCGCCGCGTCGCAGCCGAAGCGTGCCATCACGCCGGGGCGAAACCCCTCGACCAGCACGTCGGCCTGCGCGACCAGACGCTTGAGGACGGCAGGCCCCTGCGCGTGCTTCAGGTCGAGGATCATCGCCCATTTGTTGCGGTTGTTCATGCGGAAGAACGCGCTCAGATCGTTGACGAGCGGCGGCATCCAGCGGGCATAATCACCGCCATTGGGGTCTTCCACCTTGATCACGTCTGCGCCCAGATCGGCCAGCATCATCGTGCAGACCGCGCCGGGCAGCAGCCGGGTCAAATCCAGGACGCGCACGCCTTCCAGGGGTCGGGACATGGGGCTTCTCCGCTTTAGTAACCAATAGTGCGATTCTCGACCTCTCAATGGTTAACAACGGGTAGTAGTAGGGACGGGACATATCCCGTCCCTACTACCCCAGCACAACCGGGTTGACGACGTTCTTGTACGCGCCTTTCAGCAGCGCCTCGGCCACAAGCTGCGCCGCCTCGACCGCGACAGCCACCTGCGCTTCTTCCGTGCTGGCGGCCAGGTGCGGCGTATCAATCACGCCCGGCAGCCCGATCAGCGGGTGTCCGGCAGGCGGCGGTTCTTCGGCATAGACATCCAGCGCCGCGCCCGCGACCTGCCCGCTCTTGATCGCCTCGGCCAGATCAGCCTCGTTAATCAGCGCCCCGCGCGCCGCGTTGACGATGCGCACGCCGCGTTTCATGCGCGCCATCGTGTCGCGGTTGATCATCTCGCGCGTTTCGTCGGTGATCACGCTGTGCAGGCTGATGAAATCGGCGCGGGCGTAGAGCGTTTCCAGGTCGACCAATTCGACACCCAGATCTGCCGCGTAATCCGCCGGGATGAACGGGTCATGCGCGATCACGGTCATCTCGAAGGCCTGCGCACGTTTGGCGACCGCGCGCCCGATGCGCCCGAAGCCGACGACGCCCAGCGTCTTGCCGCGCAGTTCGACGCCCATGAACGACTTGCGATCCCACTTGCCCGCGTTGAGCGAGTCGAACGCCTGCGGGATATGCCGCGCCAGCGCCAGCATCAGCCCGAAGGCGAACTCTGCCGTTGCCACCGTGTTGCCGTCCGGCGTGTTCATCACGGCGATCTTGCGCGCGCTGGCGGCTTCCAGATCAACGTTGTCGACGCCGACGCCCGCGCGGGCGATCACCTTCAGCTTGGCGGCGGCGTTGATCAGGGCGGCGTCGGCCTTCGTCGCGCTGCGGATGATCAGCGCGTCGGCCTCGGCGATGGCGGCCAGCGTCTCGTCGCGCTTCATCTGTCCCGGCGCGGTGACGTTCAGCCCCGCCTGTTTGAGGATGTCCACTGCCGAAGGATGTACGCTGTCCGGCACGAGTACATGAAAGGTCATCAGTGTATCTCCTGTGAGATTCGTAGCGATATGGATGTAGGTGTTTGATGCAGGACGCGCTCAATGCGCTCGTTCGATGTCAATAAAAAATCGTAGGGGCACAGCGCGTTTGCGCCCCTACATTACCACACGGTCTGCAATTTTCATCAGGCAAATTGCCTGATATTTAACCCGCTGAGGCTGTCGAAACCGAGAGGTTGTCGAACTGCACCTGCACGCCCGACCGCGTGGCCGCCGCCGCGACGAAGCCCACCTGTCCTTCGATATAGCGGTCGTCGGTGGCGTCGCCCACGAACTGATCGTTGATGTACAGCGCCAGATAGCTGCCCAGGCAGACCGCGCGCAGGCGGTTGCTGGCCGCGCCGGTGCGAATCGCCCCGCTCGAAGTCCAATCGACCAGCGGCGTCACGTTGCGGCCAATCGAGCGCATGATGGCGAAGCGCCCGCTGCCCTCGACCAGGAACAGATAACCGTCGCCGTTGTTGACGTTGAGCGCGCTGCTGGTGTTGCTCGCGCCTTCCAGGAAGGTGACTTCGGGCGTAGCTTCGGCGGTGGCGTCGGCTTCCGGTGTGGCATCAGCTTCGGCGGTGGCATCAGCTTCCGGCGTGCTCTCGGCACTGGCCTGCGCCAGATCAGCCGCATCCAGCCCACCCTGCGCGACTTCCTGCCCAACCGTCCCGCGCGTGCGGCACATCACGCCATACACGGTGTTGCCGCTGTCGGTTAGCTGATTGGTTTCCACGTCAATGACGACATCGCCCAGCGTCGCGCCCCACTGCGCGTACCACAGCACGCTGTCGCCCTCGCTCAGGCTCATGTTGAAGCGCCCGTCGCGGATCTCAAGCTGTACGCTGCCGTCTTCATAAGTGCCTTCTTCAAAACTGCCCGGCTCCGTGAAGTCGTAGAAAGCAACTTCGCTGCCTTTGCTGAACTGCTGCTTGGGCGCTGCGGGCTGGCAGGCCGCGAGCAGCAGGATACTGGTCAATAGCAATACAACCGAGGTCTTCACTGTCATACTCCTACTGGGAGAGTGCGCCTATCTGAGGCTTATTATTTCACTGTACCACAGTTCTACCGAAAGCCGCCCGCTGGCGTTCAAGGGACTCATCAAACTATCAGGGTGTATTTCATTTTGGGGCGGCGGGAGGATATACGCCCTGATGGGCTAATCCTCCCCTACGAGAATGTATCGCGTGTAGCGGTGGATCAGGCGCTTGCGACTTATATCCGCCCATGCGCGAGTTCTCGCTCCTCTATTTTGAAATGCGCCCAAACGATCAGGCGCTAACTTGGCATAGGCCAGAATGCGCTACAATGTTAAAATGCAGAAGGTTCAATTCAGTGACCTTGTTGGTAGCCTATGTCCACACGAATTCTGATCATCGAAGACGATAGAGAGATGTCCCGCCTGCTCCAGTTGGATTTACAGCGCAACGGTTACGAAGCGCTCATTGCTGGCAACGGGTTGGAGGGGCTGCGTTTGTTCCACGACTCGCGGCCTGATCTGGTCGTGCTGGACGTTGCCATGCCGCTGATGGATGGCATGACGGTCTGCCAGCGCATCCGCGAGCTTTCCGACGTGCCCATCCTGATGATGACCGCGCACGCCGTGACCGAGGAAGAAATCGCGCAGGGTCTCGACCTGGGCGCGGACGAATTCATGCTCAAGCCGCTGCGCAAGATCGAGTTCCAGGCGCGGGTGAAGGCCCTGCTGCGCCGCGCGAAAGCCGTCGAAAGCTCCGAAGAGGATGCGGTGCACGGCTACCACGACGACTACCTTTCGGTCGATCTGGACGCGCGCCGGGTGCAGGTTTCCGGGGCAGAGGTGCGCCTGACGCCGACCGAGTTCCGCCTGCTGGCGACCTTCATCAAGCGGCGCGGACAGGTGCTGACCTTCCAGCAGCTCCTCGAACAGGTGTGGGGCTTCGAGTACACACGCGAGCATCACTACCCGCGCATCTATGTCTCGCATCTGCGGCGCAAGATCGAGCCGGACTTCAAAGCGCCGACCTACATCCAGAACGAGTATGGCATCGGTTACCGCTTCACGGGGCAGACCGCGCGCTGACCGTTCGAGCGACAACCCACGTTACCGCGTCTGATCAGCCCGCGCTGCCGGAGTGAACGGGCGAATCTGTCCCTGCTGTACGGCAGATGACGTGCAGGCGCATGTCCTCGCCATGATGGCCGTTCACCCTCATCTGCGAAAACACCCCACGAAACCACACGCAGAGCATCACGCCAGCGCTGCCGAGACGGCCTCCAGGTAGGTGTGCGCCTTCTCCACATCATCGAGCGCGTCATAGGCAATGCGGATGGCCGGGCCGCGGCGGCTTTCGCGCAGCGAGAGTTCCCCCTGCTTGGTGCGCCCCTTGGCGATGCGGATCAGCGCGCGCGCCTGGGCAAGCTGCACGCGGATGGCGAAGGTGTTGTCCTCGTGCTCGCGGGCGAAGCGCGAGTAGGTGTCGTCCAGCGCCTTCATCAACTGCGCGATGGGGTCGGCTTCGCGCGGGACGTTGCGCGGGGCGCGCAGCAGTTCCAGGTCCACCAGCAGTTCACCCGCATCCAGCGCCGCGTCACCGTTGCGGCGGAACTTCTCCAGGTCGATCAGCTTGAAGTCCACCTCGTTGTCGCGCTCGCTGCTGTCGCGCTGTTTGACGCGCTTGAGCATGATATTGCGCGAGTGCAGGTCGCCGTGCATACAGGCGATGGGGAACTCCTCCAGCTCCAACTGATTGCGCACCAGATTGCCGATCTGCTCAAGCAGCGAACGCTGCAATTGGCGCGCCAGCCGCAGTTTAGGCGCGTCTTCCAGCAGCTTGTTCTCCAGCATGTAGCCGAAGACGCGGCGGATGTGCTGCTGCATGGGCAGCAGGTAGAGCTGCAACAGCAGGCTTTCCTGGATATAGCGCCGTCCGCGCCCGTCGCCCTGATGCACGCGCAGCAGGAATGTGCCCAGCTCGCTGATCACCGCCTCGTGATACTGCGGCACTTTTTGCAGCACGTCGGAAAGCGTGCGGTAGCGGTTCAGGTCGGCCATGATGACGAAGGCGCGCCGCCGCTGCTCGTCGATGTAGCTGGGCTGCGGGATGTTGACGAAGCAGTCGCGGATGCCAGCCGGCAGGCGGGCGAAGTTCTCGCGCTCCAGGTCGATCTCTTCAATCGGCCCGTACTTGACCACCAGCGACTCGGCGTTGGGGATGCGCAGATGGAACGAGTCGTCCTCAAGCTGCATCGGGTTGGCGATATGCGGGTGTATGCGCACGACGTTGCTATCCGACATGCCCAGGCGGAGCTGCTCCGGCGGCTTATCCAGATCGACGCGAATCCAGTTCTTGAGCGCCTTGCGGATGCTCTCGCTCTCCTGCGGCTCAACCTGGCGCTGCTGCTGGAAAGCCAGCTTGCGGTGGATGTGCGCGGAGACGAACTGAATCAGCGGGCGTTCGACGTAGGCGCGCACCGAAACCAGTGTGCGGCACAGGATCAGCAGGTAGTCGTAGGAATTGGGGAACAGGTTGCGCAGGGTGGTCACGGCGTTCGGGCCGCTGAACACGCCCCACCACAACTCCATCGCGCGCTGCACGGCGGGCTGCAACTGCGGATACTGCTCGACCAGCGGCATCAGGTTCTCGATCACGTAGCAGGTGCTCAGCACCATCTCGCGGAAGATTTCGCGGTGGTCGGCCACCTGGTCGGCGGTGAGCTGCTGGCGGCGCATGTAGTCGCTCAACTGGCGCATGTCCTGGCTCAGCCCCCACAACCCGCCGCTCTGCTCCGCGATGCCCGTGAGCGTGTCGAGATACTTGCGCTGCTGCGCCTGGGAGAGTTTGCCCTTCAGGTCGCAGCGCAGCCGCAGCGCCAGCGCCAGGTCTTTGTCGCGGTGGTTGGCGCGCACCATCTGGTCGCTCCACTCGCGCAGGTCTTCCAGCGGCATGATGCCGTTCAGCACGCCTTCGTCGTGCGCCTGCGCCATCACCTTGATGGCCCACAGCGTATCGAAGGCCGGGCCGCCCGCCTGAATATCGAAGTAGTGGTCGGCGGTGCGCTGGCGGGCAAGCTGCTCCAAGCGGGGATAGACCGTCTTGTCCTTCGGGGCAAGGCTGAGCAGCGCTTCCAGGCGGTTCATCTCCGATGAATCGATGCGCCGCCGCGTCTCGCTGGGGAAGGGCGAGGCGAACCACAGCGCCGCCTCGCGCAGTTCCTGCTGCGTCGGGCTGAAGCCATAGGCCAGCAGCGCGACGGTGTAATGCTGTGTCACGCGCACGGCGTTGGCGTTGACCTCGCCGCGCGTATCCTGGGGATCGCTCAGGATCAGTTCGGGGTACTCGCTGCGAGCGCGCAGCAGGTCGAGGATGAGTTCGCCAACAGTTGTCTCTAAATCAGGAAGTTCGGGGAAAGTCATAAGGATTCTTCGATCACAGAACACGAAAAAGATGTAACGGAATTTTAACAGCTTTGTTGGGCGAGTTAAAGATGGGCGGTCGTTTACCTGTTTCTAACAGAATCGTGTTAGAACCTATGACGTCGCAATCTGACGATTCAACTGAAGATAGAGAGCAACGCCTATGGCCGAAACATTTACTTTTCAAGCTGAAATTCAGCAGCTTCTCGATATTCTTGTTCATTCACTCTACACCGAACGCGAAATCTTCCTGCGCGAGGTGATCTCGAACGCCTCCGACGCGCTCAACCGCGTGCAGTTCGAACTGCTCACCAACCGCGACATCCGCGACGCCGACGCCGAACTCGCCATCGAGATCAAGGCCGACGAAACAGCGGGCACGCTGACGATCAGCGACACGGGCATCGGCATGACGCACGACGACCTGGTGAACAACCTGGGCGTGATCGCCCGCAGCGGCGCGAAGGCCTTCATCCAGGCGATGAAGGAGCGCAACGCCCCCGCTGCTCAGGACGTGATCGGGCAGTTCGGCGTCGGCTTCTACTCGATCTTCATGGTGGCGGACAAGGTGCGCGTGGTCTCGCGCTCGCATCAGAACGACGCCCCGGTTTTCGCCTGGGAATCGACGGGCGGCGCGACCTTCACGATTGAACCCGCTGAACGTGAGGCGCGCGGCACAGACATCATCCTGTACATGAAGGAAGATGCCAAGGAATTCCTCTCCAACTGGAAGCTCAAGGACATTGTGCGCCGCCACTCGGACTACATCGCCTTCCCGATCTACATCGGTGACGAGGAAGAGGCCACCAACAAACAGCAGGCGCTCTGGCGGCAGGACCCCAAGGAAATCACCGACGAACAGTACGACAGTTTCTACAAGAACCTGACGCTGGATTGGGAACCACCGCTGCACCGCATCCACATGCGCGCCGATGTGCCGCTGCAATTCTATGCCGTGCTGTTCGTGCCGGGCAATCCAGAGATGAGCGTCCTCAGCCCGCGCCGCGAAGCCGGACTCAAGCTCTACGCGCGCAAGGTGCTGATCCAGGAATACAGCAAAGACCTGCTGCCGGAATACCTGCAATTCGTGCAGGGCGTGGTCGATAGCGAAGACCTGCCGCTCAACGTCAACCGCGAGAGCGTGCAGGCCAACAAGGTCATGGCGAACCTGAAGAAGACGCTGACCGGCAAGGTGCTGAGCGAATTCAAGCGCCTGGCGCAGAAGGACAAGGACGCCTACCTGAAGATCTTCAATGCGTTCGGGCGCTTCATCAAGCAGGGCATCGCCATCAGCCCGGTTGACCGCACGGAGATCGAGCCGCTGCTGTACTTCGCCAGTACGCGCAGCGCGAACCCCGACGAGTTGTTCTCGCTGGATGAATACGTCGAACGGCTGGCGAGCAACCAGGACGAGATTTACTATATCATGGGCGAGGACTTCCACAGCGCCGCGCGCAGCCCGCACCTGGATGCCTTCCGCCAGCGCGGGATTGAGGTGCTGTACTTCACCGACGCGGTTGATTCGTTCATGCTGATGGGGCTGAACGACTACAAGGGCAAACGCCTGCGCAACGTGGACGAGGCCGACATCGATCTGAGCGCGGTGGGCGAGGCGCAGGCGGATACCCCGCAACCGGAGCGCCTGCCGGAAGACACCTTTGGCGCGCTGCGCCAGCGCTTTGCCGAGGTGCTGGGCGAGCAGGTGCGCGAGGTGCGCGAGAGCAAGAGCCTGACGGGCAGCCCGGCGCGGCTGGTGAGCGACGAAAACAGCACGACGCGCAATATGTTCCGCATCAACCGCCTGCTCGACCGCGAGTACGAACTGCCTGTGAAAATTCTGGAGCTGAACCCGCGTCACCCGCTGATGCACAACCTGAGCGCGCGGCTGGCGAACGAGGGCGACAGCGCGCTGATCAACGCGGTGGTTGAGCAGGTCTTCGAGACGGCGCTGCTGCAAGACGGCATCCACCCCGACCCGGCGTCGATGGCCGCGCGGCTGACGCTGCTGATGCAGGCGGCGACGGGCAGCAATCCGGGTGATCTGCCATTCGGGCAGTAGGGCGAAATACCGAAGCATTCACCACAGAGGCGCAGAGGGGCACAGAGAAAGATAGAGAGGGGTGGATTTCGTAGGGGCGAACAGCTTGTTCGCCCACTTGCTCGCGCCGTATATCCTCCCACTGCGCAGCCAGAGGGGCACAGCGGACGCCGGAGCTGTACGCTATCTAACCTGAGTTTCGGATAACTTTGTATTTGTTCAACCTCACCCCGCTGCGCTTCGCCTATCTTCCCCTCTCCTCTCTACCAGGTGGAGAGGAGATTTAGGGGTGAGGTTCTTGAGCGAAGCAAAACCTATCCAAAACTGAGGTTATCTAACATCCGTCACGGCTCTACCCAACGGCGTAGTGCAGGAACAACACGCCGCTGCTGTAGACCTTTGCGTTCAGCAGTTTCAGCGCAAATCCGGCCTCCAGCTTTCCGAAAGCCGGGATGCCGCTGCCGAAGGCCACCGGGTTGACTTTCAGAATTACCTCGTCAACCAGCCCGTGATTCAGCAGATACCCGGCCAACTGTCCGCCGCCGCACAGGTAGATCGGTTTGCCTTCCGCTGCCTTCAGCCCGCGCACGAATGTCGCCGGGTCTTCGCGAATGACGCGCAGCTGTTCGTGCTGATAGGCTTCCATCGTCTGCGAGAACACATACTGCATCATGTGGGCATAGGTCGGCGATGGCTGGCCGGGCTGAACGCCGTACTGATAGCCAAATTCGTAGGTGTGTTTGCCCATCAGTACCGTGTCGTAGTCGCGCAGGCTGTCCAGGTAGTCGCCGATGTGCTGCCCTTCCATCAGAAAGCCATCGACGCTCCCATCCGCGCGGGCGATGTAGTGATCTACCGTCACCGCCACATAGTAAACCAGTTTTCGTGACATAAAAGTGCTGCTCCTCTCATTCAATGCTGTTGATTGTAGGGAGAGAGCGGCGGGCTGTATTGGAAAAAATTCAACCTCAGTCGAAGACGGGCAGGTTGCTGGGATGGTCGCGACTTTGCGGGACATAAGCGCCAGGCGGGATGCCCGCGAATGCCTGGAAGTCATTGATGAAATGGGACTGGTCGTAGTAGCCGCACGTCAGCGCGACATCAGCCCAGCTTCGCGTCGGGTCATGAGCCGCCAGCCGCAGCGCCTGCTGAAAACGCTGGATGCGGCAGAATAGCTTGGGCGCAAAACCCACATCATCGCGGAAAAGCTGAATGAAGCGTGTCGGGCTGAGGGCGATCTCGTCAACGATGGCGGCGATGCGCTGGGGCTGTGGCTGGCGACGCAGCAGCGCCAGGGCGTATTCCACTGCGCGATGGCGTTCCGCCCCGGCCAGCAGGCGGCGCAGCAGCGCGCCCTCCAGGATGCGAAAACAGGCAGCAGGCGAAGGGGCTTCCAGCAGTTGTTCGTAGAGATCTTTGGCCGCCGTGCCCCATAGGGTTTCCAGCGGCAGATGCAGGTTATGCAGATCGGCAGCCGGGACGCCGAAGAACGGCAGCGCGCCGCCGGGTTTGAACCATACCGCCAGCAGTGTGGCCGGGCGTGTGGTATCGATCAGGAAGTGCTGCGAACGCGCGCCCGCCGCCATCGCTCCGCTAATGCGCTGCGTCTGTGTTCCGGCCTGTGGATACGTAATCTGGAACGGCTCAGCAGTCAGGTTGATCACGATCTCCATCATGCCGCCGGGCAGGATGCGCTCGCGGGGATGCGGCGGGTGGTAGTCTTTCCAGTACCACAGCAGGTGGACGTAATCAGACAGCGGGGCTTGGGGCAGGTAGGTTTGCAGGGACAAGTGAGCATCCCCTCCAGCTTGAATGCTGCTATTGTAGGGGACGCTCACAGCCGATGCAATTTCCGTTCCTCAATACGTCACGGGCACGTTCGCCAGGCCGCTGACGGCGACGTAGCGCGCGTTGACCCAGCCGATCACCCCGTTGACGTTCAACTGTACCCAGGTGGCCGCCGCGTTCTTGCCGATGACCGTGTAGGTCTGCCCCAGGCTGATGCGCGTCAGGATCACGCCGTTAATCGGGTCCGGGATGCCGCGCACGTTGAGGAAGTAGGTGATCACGGTGGCGGTCGCGCCGGTCGGGCGTGTGCCGGGGTCGGTCACCGCGACGAGGTGCAGGTTGGTCGCTGAGACGTAGCGCGCGTTGACCCAGCCAATCGTGCCGTTGACGTTGAGCTGCAGCCAACTGCTGTCGGCATTCTTGCCCACGACGCTGTAGGTCTGTCCCAGGCTGATGCGCGTCAGGATCAATCCGGTGTAGGGATTCGGGCGGTCGCGCACGTTGAGCTGATTGGTCGTGACAGTCGCGCTCGCGCCGCTGGGCAGTGTGCCGGGGTCGGTCACCGGGACGAGATGCAGGTTGCTGGCGGCGACATAACGGGCGTTGACCCAGCCGGTGACGCCGTTCACGTTCAATTGCAGCCAACTGCTGTCGGCGTTCTTGCCAATCACCGGGTAGGTCTGCCCCTGGTTAATGCGCAGCAGGATCAGACCGGTGTAGGGGTTGGGACGGTCGCGCACGTTGAGTTCGGCGGTGGTGACGGTGGCGGTGCTGCTCGTGCCGCCGCCAATCTGGGCGAAGCTGTATTCCAGGAAGGCGTTGCCCGTCGCCTCGAAGTATTCAACTACGAAGGTATGCTGTCCCGCCGCCAGCGCCGCCGCGACGGTGTAGGTGTTGCCCGGCGAGGGGATCCACTGGTCGATGTAAACCACGCCGTCGATGAACACGCGCACGCCGTCATCCGCGCGCACAGTCAGTTGGTAGTTGCCGCCGCTGAGCGACTGCACGCTCGTCCAGCGGACGGAGAAGTAGTCGGCGGGGATGCTGGGCGAGGGCGACCCCGCGACCCAGTTGTGCGCCGGGCTGCCTTCGCTGAGCGTGAAGACGGGCGCGCCGCTCAGGTTGGCATTGTTGAAGTAATCGCCTGTCCAGAAGCCGCTCTGCGCCGCAGCCGGGAAAACCGCGGCCAGCACCAGCCAGCAGGCGAGCGCGATGGTGATCAGGCGCTTCATGGGAGCACTCCTTGAGATTACACACTCCTTGTTATATCTATCGTAAGCCCGCCGCGCCGCGCACGCCTGACGCCTGCCTGACGCTCAGTCCATGCCGGAGTTTTGCTTTTCTAACCAGTAGCGTATCAGCCGAAACATTCTATAATTTGGGAATAATCGATCATCAGGGGGATTACGGTGATGGGACGTGACGTTGTTGTGCGTACATACGCACTGGCGCTGGGTGTCGCTTTCACATTGGCGGGAATCGGCGGGTTCGTCAGTCTGGTCACGTCGCCCATCCCGGCGGACGCTCCACACCTGACGATGGACATGGGCTACGGTCTGCTGCTCGGCCTGTTCCCGGTCAACGTCGTTCACAACCTCTTTCACCTGACTATCGGCGCGCTGGGTCTGCTGGCCTATCCGCGCATCGTGCCGCCGCTGCTGTTCATGCGCGGCTTCGCGGTCGTGCTGGGCGCGCTGACCATCATGGGGATGCTTCCCGGCTTCAACACCCTGTTCGGCGTGATGCCGATCTACGGCCATGCCATCTGGCTGCACGGCGTCGAGGCGTTGGTGGCCTTCTTCATCGGCTTCATGATGAAACCCGACGCGGCGCAGCCCGCACCGCAGTAGGAGAACCGCCATGCACAACACGGATGCCCTCAATCCACCCGTCACGCCGCTGCTGCGCTGGATGACCGCGGTCGAAGCCCTAGTCGTGCTGATCTCTGGCGCGGGGTTGTTCCTGCTGCCGGAGGTCATCAAGCCGCTGTGGCCGTGGGAGTTAGCGCCCTTCAACGCGCGGGCAATGGGCGCACTGTATTTCACCTCGTTGATCGCGGCGGCGGTGACGGCCTGGCGCGGACGCTGGTCGCCTGCCCGCGTGGTGACACCGATGATCTTCACCTTCACCCTGATCGTGCTGATCGTCTCGCTTGTGTATCTGCCACGCTTCAGCGGAGCATCAACGCTGGCGTGGTTCGGGCTGTACATCGGTATCCCGATCATCGCTGCTTATCACCTGTGGCTCTACCGCTCACTGCCGCCCGCCGATGCGCTGCCGACGCCGGGCTGGCTGCGCGCCTGCCTGCTGGCCTATGCAGCGTTCTTCCTGGTTTACGGCGTGGCGATGCTGGTCATCCCCACAACCGCGACAGCCTTCTGGCCGTGGGGCATTGATGAGTTTCACGGGCGCATGTACAGCGTGGGTTTCATCACCCCGGCGGTCGGCTGCCTGCTGCTCTTGCGCAGCGGGTCGGCGCTGG
>JAEUQX010000540.1 GCA_016788625.1 Anaerolineae bacterium | reverse complement strand
GCCGTGTTGCTGCTGCGACAGGCATCTCTATTAGAACATTTGTGCCCTTCTCACTCCCACGCTATACTCTCCCAAATTGTGAAATGAGGAGGGCGCGATGAGCAGCTTCACGGGATTCCCGGCACGCGGCATCCAGTTCCTGCGTGACCTGAGCGAGAATAACAACAAGGCCTGGTTCGAGGCCAACAAACCTGTCTATATCGAGACCGTGCAAACCCCCGCCGTCGCACTGGTGGTGGCACTGGGCAGCGCGCTGCAGGCACACTTCCCGGAAATCCAGTACGACACGCGCACCAACGGCTCTGGCTCGCTCATGCGCGTGCATCGCGATACCCGCTTCAGTGCCGATAAATCGCCCTACAAGACTAACATAGCGATGGTCTTTTCGTCTGGCGGCAAGAAGATGGAAGCAGCGGGCTTCGGCTTGCAGATCACGCTCGACGCCGGGGTAGAGATGTACGCGGGCACATTCGGCTTCAACAAAGACGTGCTGGACGCCTACCGCCGCGCGGTGCTGGACGATGCCCAGGGCGCGGCGCTGGAACAGGCTGTGCAAACCATCACGGCGCTGAAGGGCTACAGCATCGGCGGCGAAACCTACAAGCGCGTGCCCGCTGGCCTGGACGCTAAGCATCCGCGCGCTCATTGGCTGAAGTTCACCGCGCTGCACGCCTTCCCGCCCCCGCTCAGCCTGGAGGTCGCGCAGACGCCGCAGCTTGTGGATGCCATCATGACACACTTCATCGCGATGGCGCCGCTCTATCAGTGGGTCAACACGCTGATGCACGGCTGACCGCACCTGGCCGCCGTTCTGTGCCCTTCTCGCTGGCAGGATGTTCGGGCAGGGTGGGCAGACAGTCAACCGGCATGACGGCTGCCCCTGGCCTGAAAGCCTGCCCCGCCCACAACACTACTGAATCGCGCTGCCCGCCGAGATAGCAATGCCGCGCTCCTGGGCCACCCGTTTGGCATAGCCGTCCGCGCGATAGGCCGCCAGCGGTTCGGGGTGCAGCCCCTGTTCGGTGCGTACCTGCCGCAGCAGCGGACGCACATCGGTTTCGAAGGCGTCAACCATCACCTGCTGCGCCCCCAGCACATCACCCGCCGCCTGCATCTGCGCCAGCGCGCGGTAATCCACGATCAGCGCTTTGGCATAGGCAACCTGGCAGTTCAGCACGCTCAGCAGCATGGCCTCCAGCTTCGGCTCGATGTTATGGCTCTGGTCGATCATATAGGCCACATCCTTCGCGCCGTCGCCCGCCGCCACCAGCTCGGCATAAATCTCGAACAGTTCGTAAGGGTTGTTCGTGCCCACGATCAGGTCGTCATCCGCGTAGCGCCGCGCGTTGAGGTGGAAGCCGCCCAGCCGCCCCTCGTCGAGCAGGAACGAGACGATGTGCGCGATGTTCGTCCCCTGCGCATGATGCCCGGTATCAACCAGCACCTGCGCCCGCGGGCCGCACTTCAGCGCCATCGCATAGGCCATACCCCAATCGGCCAGGTCGGTATGATAAAACGCTGGCTCGAAGAACTTGTATTCGATCAACATGCGCGACCCTGCTGGCAGGTACTTGTAGGTTTCCTGGAGGGCGGCTTCCATGCGCCGTTTGCGCGCGCTGATGCTGTCCTGCCCGGCGTAGTTCGTGCCGTCCGCGAACCACAGGCTCAGCAGCGAGCTGCCCACCTTCGGCATGATCTCGCAGCACTCGATCATGTGCGCCAGCGCTTCCTCGCGCACGGCGGGCGATGGGTTGGTCACGCTGCCCAGCTTGTACTGATCGTCCTGGAACAGATTGGGATTGACCGCGCCAATGGTGATGCCATGTTCTTTGGCATACTGTCCCAGTGCGGCATAATCATCAACCTTATCCCAGGGGATATGCACGGCCAGCGAGGGCGCGATGCCGCTCAGTTTGTGAATGTAGGCCGCATCCTGAATCTTTTCCCAGATGTTGCGCGCCGCGCCTTCCCAGGCAAAGACCTTGAAGCGCGTGCCGCCGTTGCCGTAACCCCACGACGGAGTTTCGATGTGCTGCGCTTTCAGCCTGGCTTTGATCGCCTCGACATCAATGCCTTTTGCGCTCAAACGCTCGGCCAGACTCGCGTAGTCAGATTGAAAAGTCATGATCAGGTATCCTTCCTAAGAAAAATCAGTACAATAGAGTACAGAGTTTCTTTTTGTTTCACTCTTTTTCAGTTTATATCCCCGCGAAACGGGTGTCAAACTATGGCCGAAACACTTTTTTTAGAGGAACGCCGCCGAACGATTTTGGATGATCTTAGAAAGTATGGGCGCGTGTCCGTCAAGGAACTGAGCGACAAGCTCAACGTCAGCGCCGTCACCATCCGCCAGGACTTGCGAGCGCTGGAGGATGAAGGCCTGCTGGAGCGCACCTACGGCGGGGCGATGCTGCGCACATCGGGCAGCGCGCCGGAAGTGGCTTTCGAAGTCCGCCGGGAAGCGAACCAGGCCGAGAAGACCGCCATGGCCCGCGCCGCCGCCACGCTGGTGCAGGATGGTTACGGCATCGCGCTGGATGCCAGCACCACCGCTTATGCCATCAGCACCTACCTGCGCAACTTCGACAACCTCACCGTCGTCACCAACAGCCTGATGATCGCGCAGCAGTTCCTGGACTGCCCGCGCATCACGGTGATCCTGCCAGCGGGCAAGCTGCGCCGCGACTCGGTCTCGATTGTCGGCAGCCCCAACAGCCTGCCGGACATCAACCTGAACATCGGCTTCTTCAGCGCGCGCGGGCTGACGCTGGAAGCCGGGTTGACCGACATCAGCGCGGAACAGGCCGAGATGAAGCGCGGGCTGCTGGCACGCTGCATGAAGGCGGTCGCGCTGATCGACAGCAGCAAGTGGGGACAGGTGCTGCCCTACACCTACGCGCTGGCGCCGCAGATGGCGCGCATCATCACGTCGCAGCGCGTGCCGCGCGAGATGCTCGACCAGTTTCGCGCGGCGGGCGTCAATGTGGATGTGGTGCAGGCCGAGGACTGAGCGCCGTTCCCGATATTAGGCCCGGCTGGCGCTGCGGCCCAGAAGCGCCCACAGATACCCCTTGCGCGGCGCAAAGAAGAAGGCCAGCGCGAACAACAGCGTCATCGTCAGCACGATGGTGGCGCTGGGGGCGATGCGCAGGTACCACGCTGCGTAGATGCCGACCACACCGCTGCCCGCGCCGATCAC
>JAEUQX010000523.1 GCA_016788625.1 Anaerolineae bacterium | reverse complement strand
CCAGCGGCATTCGATGGTGCTGTGGGACGAAGTATTCGACGACGTGACATCCGGCTATCCTGAACTGCGCACCGAACGGGTGCTGGTGGATGCGCTGGCGGCGCGCTTCGTGCTGAAGCCCGAAACGCTGGACGTGGTGGTCGCCTCGAATCTGTTCGCGGACATTCTGACCGACCTGGGCAGCGCCATCTGTGGCAGCATGGGCATCGCCCCCAGTGCTAATCTGAACCCGGAACGCCGCTACCCCTCGCTGTTTGAGCCAGTACACGGTTCCGCCCCGGACATCGCGGGCAAAGGCATCGCCAACCCCATCGCGGCAATCTGGAGCGCGGCGATGATGTTGGACTTCCTGGGCGAAAAGACCGCGTCTGATCTCATCATGCGGGCGATTGCGACCGTGACCCGCGAGGGCAAAGTCCTCACCCCGGATCTGGGCGGCAGCGCCCGCACGACCGAAGTAGGTGACGCGATTGTGCAAACGATGCGAAATACTGTTGGCTGATTGTTCAGGAGGAAGCCGCGCTCATGACCCCCAGCACTCCCAAACGTTCTTTTGAAGTGGATGACCTGTTTCGCTTCCAGTTTGTTACGGAAGCGCTGCTCTCCCCGCATGGCCGCTATGTGCTGTATGCGGTGACGCGCGCCGACGAACCCAAAGATCAGGAATACAGCAATCTGTGGCTGATCGATCTGGCGAGCGAGAAGAGTGTTCAATTGACCTTCGGCGACTGGATGGACTACGCCCCGGCGTGGTCGCCCGATGAACGCTCCATCGTCTTCCTCTCCACCCGCGATGGCAAACCGCAGATTTACCAGATGGCGCTGCACGGGGGTGAAGCGCGCCAGATCGCCTCACTGCCGCAGGGCTGCGCCGGGCCGCTGCTGTGGTCGCCCGATGGAAGCAGGCTGGCATTCTGCGCGGGTACGCCGGAAGCGCGCGACGCCGCTCAACCCTATTCGCTGAGCAGAGCCGTCTACCGCTTCGACGGCGCGGGCTATCTTGACCGCTTCATCAAGCAGATTCACATAGCGAACCTGGCGTCCGGCCAGATCGAGCAGCTAACCCACGACGATTGGCATCACCGCCCCGTCTCGTGGTCGCCGGATGGTTCGGAGCTTCTGGAACTGGCGAGCCTGAACCCCGACTCGATCTTCACATCGCCACAGATCAGAGCGCTGAACGCTGAAGGCCAGTCGCGCACGATCCTCACGAACGCATGGGGCATCATCTACAACGCTGTGTGGCTGAGCGATGGGCGCGTGGCCTTCGCGGGCGTGCCTGCGGGCAAGCTGTACGGCAGCAAGAGCGACCTGTGGGTGATGCAGCCCGACGGCAGCGGCATCGAATGCCGGACGGCCTTCATTCCCAACGGGATAAACGGGCACTTCCACGATGACATGCCCGTGCCCTGGAGCATCAGCGCGCCGCCGATCCTGCCCATCCCCGAAGTACCGGAGGCGGTGGTCTGTGTGCAGGAGGGCGGCGAAATGCATCTGGTGATCGTCCGCCTGAGCGGGCCGGAAGCAGCGCAGGTGATCGCCAGCGGCGAACGCTTCTGCTTTCCATTCAACCGGGTGGGCAAGAACGTGCTGTTCGGCATCTCCACACTGTTCGACCCCACGCAGCTCGCCTTGCTCAACCTGGAAGATGCCAGCGAAACCCGCCTGACGACCTTGAACCAGCCGCTCCTGGATGAGATTCAGCTTCCGCGCGTGCAGCCCCTGCACTGCCAGAGTGTGGACGGAACCACCGTAGAAGGCTGGGTCATGCTGCCGCAGGGAGACGCACCCTACCCAACCATCCTGCATATTCACGGCGGGCCACACGCGGGCTACGGGCACGCTTTCCATTTCGACTATCACATCCTGGCCGGAGCGGGCTATGCCGTGCTGTTCCTCAACCATCGTGGTTCAACCGGTTATGGCGATGCTTTCGCCACCGCCACCCATGCCGACTGGGGCAATCTGGATTATGCCGACCTGATGGCCGGGGTGGATGAGGCTGTCCGGCAGGGTATCGCAGACCCTGACCGCCTGGGCTGCGGCGGCATTTCTGGCGGAGGCTATCTCTCGTGCTGGATTGTCGGGCATACGGACCGCTTCAAGGCCGCCGTGCCGGAAGCGGCAGTATCGAACTTCGTCAGCTTCTACGGCACCGCTGATGTCGGCCCGGTCTTCGCCGTGCGCGAGATGGGCGGCAAGCCGCATGAGGTGCCGGAGGTCTACGCGCGCTGTTCGCCGATCACGTACGCGCACCGCTGCAAGACGCCTACGCTGCTCATCGTCGGGGAAGCCGATTATCGCTGCCCGGCGGAACAGACCGAGCAGTTCTATACGACGCTGAAGGCCAATGGCTGCACGGTGGCGATGCTGCGCCTGCCGGGTTGTTCGCACGACGGCACAGCGATGGGGCCGCTGCCCGCGCGCCGCGCCCGCAACACCGCGCAGTTAGACTGGATGAACCGCTACGTGCTGGGGCGCGAGGCGTCAGGCGGGTAACAGCCGCCGCCCAACATCGGACGATCTTGCTTAACGCGCATGTATTGGGCGATCAGACATAGGCCTTTATCGTTCGTGTATTCGCGCTTGTAGGTTTTGCTATCCGCAGCGGTATAGGGCAGACGTTGTTTTGAAAACGACATCTGCCGCCCTGCACCCGTTCTTTTGAAATTACCCAGCAGATAGCTGACACATCTAAACCAGAGGCGAGATAAATTCTCGTAGGGGAGCTATCCATGAATACAAAATACACGATGAAGGGGTAAGAATGAGGTGGGGCGTGCAGAGCCTCACCCCCTCTCCATGAGCGCAGTGAAATGGGGAGGGGCCAGGGGAGGGGTGCACCGCCGCTGTGGACTTTGCATCAGCCCTGCCAGGAAATTCCAGCGCTTTGCGACAATCAAAGGAAGCGGGGTATCATTCCAAGTAGAAAATGGTTGAGGTCGATGACCCGCCCGCGAACTAGAACCTGACCGCATACGCGCAGGACTTCCGGCTGCGCACGTTCGGCTGTTTTTTTACCGTGCATTTCAGCAGGTGAACCATGACAGAACCTAACCGCCCCCTATCAACACTTCGCTCGAATCAGGTCATGCTGGAGGCGGGTTACTGGGGAGAACGCCAGAAGGCCAACCGCCTGAGCACCATCCCGGCCATCTACCACCAGCTCGAACGCACGCATCGCACAGCCGCGTGGCATCTGCATGGCGACGCCGACCCGCGTCATGATCACCACATCGTGCACCGCTT
>JAEUQX010000519.1 GCA_016788625.1 Anaerolineae bacterium | reverse complement strand
GCCCGCGATGCGTCTCGTGGCCGACCGGCACCCCGATCTGCGCTTCGACCCGCAGTGACTCCTCGAAGAAATCGCTGGCTTCACGCGCGGTCATGTTGTCGCGCCCGCTGTGCAGGTTGATGCGAACAGGGTCGAAGGCCGCCAGTTCATTCAGCGCTGCTTCCAGTTCAGCCTGGTCGCTGATCGCCGCGCCCACGATCATTTTCAGACCATGATCGGCAGCCAACCGCTGCATATCCTGCCGCGCAATCGTCCACTGGCTCGGCCACAGTTCAAAACCGTCATAGCCTGCCGCCGCGACCCGCTCGATCTGTTCATGGAGCGGCCCGGTCATTCCCCACAACGCCCGAAACACGAGCAACTGCATGGTTATTTCTCCAGTTCGATGTCCGAGCAGGCCAACGCGCTGCACAACAAGCGGTAGTGATCGGCCAGTTCACCCGCGTCGATATTGAGTTCGTCGGCGTACTCCGGGTCATGCTCCGCGCACCCAGAGAGAACGCGCGTCAGGCAGGAGCGGCAGGTTCCGCCCCGGCAGCTAAAGGCCAGCAGCACTCCGGCGCGTTCCGCCGCTTCCAGGATCGTCTCGCCGGACTCGACGACGAACTGTGCGCCAGATTTGGCGAGCCTGACCGTAAACTGTCCCACCGCCGCTACGCCTTCAACACCTCTTCGTCCGCCACGACGGGCGCCCAATGCACATCCAGGTTGTCATCCGGGATGTCTTGCAGCATCGAGGCGATCACGTCATGCAGGCGGTCGAAGTAGGGCGCGAGCTTGGCTTGCGGGTCGTCTTTATGCTGCGCAACGAACGCGGCGATGATCTCGCGCGCTTCATCGGTCAGGCGCTTCAGTTCTTCTTTCCCCGCATTGTTGTCACCCAACAGATGCCGCAGCCAGGTATAGCCGTAGCTGACGTGGATGGCCTCGTCGGCCCAATCGAAGTCCATATCCTGCACACCGCCGTCATCCTGCGCCGATTCGAGAATTTTGATCTCGATCTGCTTGGTGCCCGCGCGCAGCAGGCCGTCCTCGTAGTAGTAGAGCAGCGCCAGTCGTTGAATCGGCGGCATTGGCCCCATCGCGTTATAGAGCGCGTTGCCCCAGGGGATCAGGTCGGGCACGTTCCAGCCCCAGCCTTGCAGCGCGCGGTAACCCATCGTGCTGTGGCGCGTCTCGTCCCACGACCAGCGCGCCAGATCGAGATAGAAGTCCCAGGGCTGCGTGTCGAAATCCCACATCGAAGCGGCCACGACTTCCGCCGCCCAGATTTCGTTGAAGTGGCTGATGGCCGACCAGACCTGCATCGCCACGCGCTTATCGAGCGCTTCGATGCGCTGCCAGGCCTTGCGCCCTTCGACATCATATTTGTTCTCGTGCGGCAGGTGGAACAGCGCCGGACGCCAACGCGAGTCCCGCTGGACACTGCGGCCAATCGCATAGGCAGGCCGCCCGGCGAGGCTGTGGTTCAGGGGTGGCGGCGTGCGCGTTCCCTGGCCGGAGATGCCGCCTACTGCCGCGCAGCACTGGCGCAGATAATCCTGCCACTCGGCGGTGGCCTCGAACAATCGCGGCGCGACCTGCTCGGCCAGCGCGCGCATCCGCTCGATCTGCGCTTGTTTGTCCGCGATGATGTGACGCAGGATATAGACGCTGGGAGCATCATCCAGTGGGTCAGTCTGGTCGAGGTAGTCCTGGTAGGCGCGCACCAGTTCGGGCAGCAGCGTGCCATACACGCCGCCGATGAACTCCAGCGAGTCCTGCCCCTTGGCACACTCCGCCACCAACGCCAGCATATCCGGGTCGTACTTCTTATCGACATCGCGGCGGGGATAGCGCAGTTCCAGCACGCGCGTGCGCAGCGCATCGGCATGGCGCGATGTTTCCCACATGTCCTGGGAAAGCTGGCGTTTGAAGTCCCACTGGCTGGTATCGACAAAGCGCGCGGCCAATGTTCGCATCAGTTGGCGCTCGACCACGTAGCAGCGCTTGAGGTACTGAGAGGCATTGTCCACGCGGACATCCGCATGTGCAGTTCGACTGGCGGGTAAAACCTTCACCATACAGGCCTCTTGTAATCGCTCTATGTTTGCAAATGACTATACATGTTTTTGATGTTGTTCAGGATAAGTCTAACCAGCCCTAGACAGGCTGTCAAGGCAATCGGCATTGGCTGGATGCATGTCAAAATACGAGCAGGATAATTCGCGCAGGCGTGGATACACGGCACAAGCCCTGATCCTCCCCTGCATATGACAGATTTCCGTAGGGGAAAAGTAGCGCGCCAGGGCGTATATCCTCCCGCTGCCCCCAGAATAAAATGCACTAGCAGTGGATTGCTTGACAGTCCGAACAACCCAAACTAAACTTACCATAGGTTGTACAGACATTGCATTCCTGTTGTTTCAAACCTTTGTCAGCCTATCAGGAGGTTCCCTGGACACAAAACCAGCGCCCTAACCGCACCTCAACAAGACCGCAGGTTAAAAGGAGAATGTTATGTCACGCAGATCGTTTGGTTTTCTTTGCATCGTGTTCGTCCTCGTCCTCTCGTTCAGCGCTGTCACCGTCAGCGCGCAGGACTGTGCCGAAGTGGTCACCCTGCGCGTCGATGATTGGTCGAGCGGTGACCGCGTGGAATACATGAATCAGGTGATCGAAGCCTTCGAGGCTGAGAACCCCTGCATTGATGTCGTCCTCGAACCCAATATTGGCGACGATCAGAACACCCGCCGTCTGACCTGGCTGGCGGCTGGTACCAGCCCCGACCTGATGGCCTACCCGCCGGAGTGGGCGGCGCTGTATATGGAAGCCTCGGAAGGCCAGGCTTACATTGACCTCAGCGAATATGTCGCTGGCGAAGATGGTATTGAAATCGGCGGCGATGTCTACGAGGGCATCTACGAGCAGGGCTTCTATGACGGCGCACCGGTCGCGCTGCCGAAGGACTACAGCACCAGCTCGTTCTACATCAACACCGCTCTGTTCGACGCAGCGGGTATTGAATACCCCACTGAAGGCTGGACGTGGGACGACGCGCTGGATATCGCCCTCCAGTTGACGCTGGATGGCAACGGCAACAACGCCGCCAGCCCGGACTTCGACCCGGAGAACATCGTACAGTACGGCATCGACATCATCAGCGATGGCTGGTGGCGTGGTTTCCAGAGCTACCTGCAATCGTGGGGCGTGCTGACGGTGACGGAAGACGGCACGACGACCACTGGCCTGCTCAACAGCCCGGAAGCCGTCGAAGCGCTGAGCTGGTACCGTGATCTGGTCTTCGTGCATCATGTTGCCCCGTCGCTGTCGGTGATCGGCGCGACCGAGGGTGGCCGCGTGCAGATGTTCCAGGACGGCAAGATCGCGATGGGCGTCACCTACCACGGCCCGTGGTGGCAGGATGTCTTCAATGAAACCCCGAACCTGGAATGGACGGTCGCGCCCGTTCCGGCTGGCCCCGGTGGCCGTGCCAGCGTGCTGATGTGGCTGGGCTGGGGCATCTCCGGCCAGAGCCAGCACCCGGCTGAAGCCTGGAAACTGCTCAAGTGGCTGACCACTGAACCCGGCCAGCGCGTGTTCGCCCTCAAGGCGCTCAGCGGCAACCCGGTTGTCTCGCAGGAAATGCAGCGCGATACCGACCCGTACTGGGGCGTGTACATCGCCGAGACCAGCTTCCTCGGCCCGTTGGAAGAACTGCGGACTCCGTACTACAGCCCGTGCGTCGCGACCCCGGCAGGTGACCTGACCAAGCGGCTGCTCTCCGATGGCGGCGACAGCATCGACATTCAGGCCGAGCTGGACGCGCTGGTAGCCGAAGCCGATCAGTGCATCGCTGAAGGTGGCCAGACCTAAGCGACCCCTTTAAGGCAGGGGATACGTACCGGTTTACCGTCCGGATAGGGGCGACCTGGCAGGTCGTCCCTACGGACAAACTGCCCACCCTGCCGCCTCATGGAATTGTCTGGAACAGGGGCGTTCACCGCATCCAAGCGCGTGCAGCGCCCCACTTTTTTGAGGAAGCACCATGTCTATCCTTGGGCGCAAGATCAGCCTGGGTACACCGTTGGCGCGCCGGGAAGCGATCTCGTTCTATCTGCTCATTGCACCCTGGTTGATCGGCTTCCTGGTGTTCCTGGCCTACCCAATGCTGCGTTCGCTGTATCTCTCGTTCACATCGTACAATCTGCTTTCGCCACCTGTGTGGATCGGCACGCAGAATTACCAGCGCATCTTCAGCGACCCGGAGTTCTGGCAGTCGCTCAAGGTGACATTTCTGTATGCGCTCGGCAGCGTTCCGGGCGGCACGATCATCGCGCTGGCGCTGGCGATGGTGCTCTCGCAAAAGCTGCGCGGCGTCAACATCTGGCGCACGATCTTCTTCATGCCATCGATCCTCAGCAGCATCGCCGTCGCCATCCTGTGGCTGTACATCTTCCGGCCAGAGGGCGGCCTGCTCAACATCATGCTCGGCTGGTTCGGCATCAAGGGGCCGGACTGGCTGCTGAGCGAGCAGTGGGCGCTGCCCTCGCTGATCCTGATGAGCTGGTGGAGCGTGGGCGGACAGATCGTCATCTACCTGGCCGGGCTGAAGGGCATCCCCGAAGTTCTCTACGAAGCGGCGGAGATTGACGGCGCGAATGACCTGGCGAAGTTCCGCTTCGTCACGCTGCCGATGCTCAGCCCGACGATCTTCTTCAACGTGATACTGGCGATCATCGGCGCGCTGCAGGTTTTCGACGTCGGCTGGGTGCTGACGCGCGGCGGCCCGAACGATGCCACGCTGTTCTACATGATCAACCTGTACGAGCGCGCCTTCGAGTTCGTGCAGATGGGCTACGCTTCGGCGCTGGCCTGGATACTGTTCATCATCATCATGATCATCACGCTGCTGGTCATTCGTTCGTCGGCGGCCTGGGTCTACTATGAATCGGAGGCGCGTTAAGCTCATGGATACGACCACTCGCGCGCCCGTCACACGCTGGCAGCAAGTCCGCACCTCGAAACGCTGGCAGAAGAGTCTGCGTCACGCGGCCAGCTACATCGTGCTGCTGATCGGTTCGGCATTCATGTTGTTCCCCATGCTGTGGATGATCTCGGCCAGCTTCAAACCGGGCTGGCAGATCTTCACGCAGCCGCCCATCTGGATTCCGCAGCACTGGGAAGAAGTGCGCGCGGGCAGCACCAACCGAATGATCAACCTCTGGCAGGTGGAGATCGACGGCGAAGCGCAGAAGGTGATCGAAATCGGTATCCGGCGTTACACAACCGTGATTGACGCCAGCAAACTCAGCGGCCTGCAGACCGTCCC
>JAEUQX010000515.1 GCA_016788625.1 Anaerolineae bacterium | reverse complement strand
GGATTTAGGGATGAGGTTTCTAATACACATACGCCAGCAGCGAGAGCACCACACCGACCAGCGCCGACGCCACCGCCAGGTAACAGAAACGCTCGATGCGGTTCTGCATCGCCACCAACTGCGGATCAACCTGGTCGTTCGTGCGTCCCTCATGACGGTGACGGTAAATCCAGTACAGCGGCCAGCCGATAATGCGCATCACCGCCAGCGACCAGATGAGGTACGCCAGCGCCATCACCAGCAGCGGTGGGAAACGGGCATCCTTGATCAGCGGCAGCATCATGAACGAGATCACCGTCGTCCAGATGAACATCAGCAGTGTCTTGATATAGCGCAGCACCAAGCGCCGCAGATACAGCACCTGCCGCACCAGCGCCATCTCGGTCATCGCCACCTCTTCGACCAGCGTGCGATCCAAGCCGCGCGCGATGCCCAGCGCCGCGTTGAAGTGTTCCACCTTATCCGGGTAGTACGGTTCTGGCAGGACGCCCATCTCTTTCAGATGCTCGATCTTGCGCGATTCGGGGAAGATCGTGCCGTTCGTCTTCTTGATGATCGAATCGAAGTACAGCTCCTGGCGTTCCTGGCTGAAGGGGATCATGAAGCCCATCTGCGTGGCGTGATACTGGTAGCGCATCACGGCTGCTTTGGCGCGCGGCGACTCGTCCACCGAGAACATCACGCCTGTCATCGAAAAGGTAGGGTTGAGCAGGTTCTCGGAGAAGCCCGGCGTGTAGATCGTGAAGTAAAAATGCACGATGTCCTTGAGCAGCAGGTACACACCGTAAAGGGGGATGATCAGCGAGAGCAGCAGCGGGTAGAGAATCGCAGCGTACAGCAGCATGGTCAGCAGCAGACCCACCGTGCCGAGCGCGGCGAACTGGTTGCCGACCTGCCCCAGCAGCGACAGCAGCAGGCTGTCCACCGCGTCCTTGAAGAACACAGGAATGAGAATGAGCAGCCCCGCGCCGCCAAAAAACGCCTGCCCCACGCGGTGCAGCGTGGAAAGCCGCACCTCGCAGCGCTGCAAATAGGCGCGCATAGCACCGCGTTCGGCCTCGGTAAAGGGTGTCTCTTGCTGGGGGTTGGTATAGGTGGCTGTAGTCATGGCAAGAACCTGGGTGAGATTGATCTTCAGCCAGCATAGTAACATGCCGCTGAATTGTCAAATCAGTGGACGGCGAGCGGATATACGCCCTAGAGGGCTAATCCTTCCCCACACACACGACAGATTCTCGTAGGGGAGGATTAGGCGCTTGCGCCGTATATCCTCCCAGGCGCGCGTTATCTCGCCCCTATTTTGGATGCTGTTGGCGAACCCATTGAACGATTTAACACAAGGCGGACAAGGCAGGCCTTATCCCTACCCAAATCGCGTATTTGTAGGGACAACGCGGGCGTTGTCCAAATTCGCCAACAAGATCATTTTGAAATGCACCTGCGGGAATGGTATGTCGCATCCGCGCCTGTGCCAAACTGCGTTAGAATGGGAACAGAGGAGCAGGCACCATGACGACCATCACTGTTGAACATGTCAGCAAGAGTTTTGAGAACGAGATCAACCGCAGCCGCGTGACGGCGTTGCGCGATGTTTCACTGAAGGTGCAGTCCGGTGACGTGCTGGGCATCCTGGGGCCGTCGGGCTGCGGCAAGTCTACGCTGCTGCGCGTGATCGCGGGCATCTTCGCGCCGGACAGCGGGCGCGTGCTCTATGACGATGTAGACCTGAAAGGGATCGACCTACGCGAGCGCGGCATCGGTATGGTCTTCCAGGAAGGCGCACTCATCCCGCACTGGGAGGCAGGCGAGAGCGTCAGTTTCTTCCTGCGGCTGCGCAAACGTGAAGCCGAAGTGCCGGAGAAGCTCAAGCAGATTGCCAAGATTACGGGCATCGGGCTGGAAAAACTGCTCGACCGCCGCCCCGGACAGCTATCCGGCGGGGAACGCCAGCGCGTGGGCATCGCGCGGGCACTCTCGCGCGATCTGCGGCTGCTGCTGTTCGACGAGCCGTTCGCCAACCTGGACGCTAAATACCGCCACGAAGCGCGCGTCGAACTCAAGCGCCTGCTCAACGCCTTCCCCGTGACATCGATCTACGTCACGCACGACCAGACTGAAGCCATCGCGCTTTCGCACCGCATCGCCATCATGCGCGAGGGGCATATGGAACAGGTCGGCACGTACCAGCAGCTTTACAGCAACCCGCACAACCTGTTCGTTGCCACCTTCATTGGCTCGCCGCAGATGAACCTGTTTCATGGGCATGTTGAGGATGGGGTTTGGCGCGGAGAGAACTTCGGCGGCTATCCCATTCGCCGCGATCTGGCGACCGGGACGCGCGTGACGATGGGCATCCGCCCGGAGCATATGCGCCTCGTGCCGGAAGGCGAGACGCTCGGCGTAGTGGACAGCGTCGTGCCGTTCTACGCCGAGCATCACCTGCTGGTCACGCTGCATCTGGCGGGCGAGCAGTGGTCGGTGATGACGCCGCTCAATCACCCCGTCGAGCTTGGTTCCACCGTGCAGTGTTCGCTCAATCCCGACGAGGTGCTGTTCTTCGATACGGCCAGCGGCGTGCGGATTGGGTGATGGTCAGCCCGCGTGGGCGCGCTGCAATCCGGCGATGTCCAGCTTCTTCATCTGGAGCATGGCCTGCATCACCCGGCCTGACTTTTCAGGATCGGGGTCTTCCAGCAGTTCGCCCAACTGCTTCGGGACGATCTGCCACGAGACGCCATACTTATCCTTCAGCCAGCCGCACTGTTCCGCTTCAGGATACGCGCTGAGATTGTTCCACAGGTGATCAACCTCTTCCTGCGTCTGGCATTCGACATAGAACGAGACCGCTTCATTGAAGGTGAAGTCGTGCGCATAGCTGCTTTCGCTCGCCATGAAGTCGTTGCCGTCGAGCTGGAAGACGGCGTGTTTGACAGTGCCCTCCGTGCCACCTTCTTCGCCCGCGCCGTAGCGCTCGATCTTCTCAATGCGTGAATTCTTGAACAGCGAGGTGTAGAAGTGAATGGCCTCTTCCGCCTTACCGTGCTGCGCTCCAACGAACGTCAGGAACGGCGTGATCTTCTGCGCGCGACGCCCGAGGTTGATCTGCCAGGACAGACCGAATTTGTCCACCAGCCAGCCGAACTTTTCGCTGAAGGGGTAGGCCTGGAGCGGCATCAGCACGGACGCGCCGTCGACCAGTTTATTCCACAGACGATCAAGCTCATCTGCAGACGCGGCGTTGACGAACATCGACACGGCGGGCGTGAACTTGAACTGCGGGCCACCATCGAGCGCCATGAACGGCTGTCCGGCGAGTTCGAAGATAGCCGTCAGCACCTTGCCGCCCATACCCGCCATCGGGCCTTCCTCAATCCCATCGGGGTAGCGCTTGATCAGGTTAATCCTGGAGTCCGGGAAACCCGCTGAATAGAGGGTCATCGCATCTTCGGTCTGTGTGTCGAACCACAGGCACGGCATGATTTTTTGCATGGTCGCTGCATCCTCCTGAACCATCTTTGCATAGATTCAGGATAGCACACATGTTCTGATTTGAAAAGATGGGAATTAAGCCGCCCCCATGCCAAGAACTGC
>JAEUQX010000514.1 GCA_016788625.1 Anaerolineae bacterium | reverse complement strand
CAACAGGTGGCGCTGGTTGATCTCCAGGAATTTGAACAGCGTGAGCATCTCTTCCGGCACGCTTTCGGGGTCGCTCTGCAGGCGGCGCGCCAGCCGGATGTAGGCAGTGCGAACGGCACGCCACTCACGCTGCCACTTGTGATTCTGGCGCTGCATCCGCTGGAATTCGCGCTGGTGTTCGTCGCTGTGCATCCGCGCCACGAGCAGTTCGCTCAATTCGCCCATCAGTCGGTCGAGCCGCGAGACAGGTACACGCACGGTTTCTTCGACCGCGCGAATTTGCATCGTGCCAGACTCGCTGATTTCCAGCGTGGAGGTGACGACGGCGCGTGGGTGCGTGGTGCGCTTCTTGTCGGGTGGCGCTGCGATGGGTTTGCCACTAGCGATGGTTTGCTCCAGCTTCGCCAGCACGGTCGCCAGTCCTTCGGTACTGTTCTCCACGCCGTTGACCACGTTCTGAATCAGGTCAAGGCCGTCGTAGATCAGGTCGCAGACGGTGGGCGTGAGTTCGACGCGCTTGTGCAGCGCCGCCTCGAAGATTTCCTCCATGTAGTAGGCGATGGTCTCGATCACGTTGATGCCAACCGCGTGCGCCGCGCCCTTCATGCTGTGGGCAATGCGGTTGGCCTCGCGCACCCGTTCGTCGCCGTCGTCGCTGCCCGCCTCGATCAGCAACAGGGTATGGTTGAGGGTTTGCAGGTAATCGCCCACCTCAACCCAGAAAATATTCAGCAGGTCGGCATCGGAAGAGTCAGACATGGTTAGAGCTTCAATCCGGCCAGGACGGCGTTGATGCGGTTGGTGACTTCCTGCAAGTTCTGCACGCTGCCCTTGACCTGGAGCGTGGTGCTAAGCGTCTCGGTGGTGGCGCGCTTGATCGTCCGCATGGCCTGCGTCAGTTGATCCATACCGATGGTCTGCTGGCGCGTGCTGGCAGCGATCTGCATGGCGGCCAGCGCCGCTTCTTCGATGGCGTGCGTCAGGTCGCGGATGGCATTGCCCGCGCTGTTGACGAGACCCTGTCCCTGGTCAACACCCTTGCTGCCTTCTTCCGTGACCATCACCGCCGCGTTGGTGGCGCGCTGAATCTCGCCCAGGATTTCGCGCACTTGCACGGTCGCCTCGCGGTTCTGGTCGGCCAGATTGCGGACTTCCAGCGCGACGACGGCGAAACCTTTGCCCTCCTCGCCCGCCCGCGCCGCTTCGACCGAGGCGTTCAGCGCCAACATGCGCGACTGGTCGGCCAGATTGTTGACGGCAGCGATGATCTCGCCGATCTGCTGCGTATGCTCGGAAAGCACCAGGATGTTGTCGGCAATGTCTTCCACGCGCCGCCGAATCACATCCATGCCGCTGATGGTCTGCTGCACCGAATCCATGCCCGTGCGCGAAATATCGACCGAGACCTGCGCCGTCTCCGCCACGCTCTGCGCGCGCTCGGCGGTTTCGGTCACGGTGGCGCGCACCTCGTTGACCGTCGCCGTCGTCTCCGTGACGACCGAGTCCTGTTCGTTCGCCATCTCGATCTGGCGCATGGTCGCCGTCAGGATTTCGCTGGTATCGGCATCGACACGCTGGAGGGCGTTGTGAATCTCGGTGACGACATCTTGCAGGCGGTCGAGCATCCGGTTCACCGCGTCGCCCATGCGATGCAGCATCTGCTCCTCTATACCACCGCCGCGCTGTGCCGGGAGCGGCAACCGCTGGCGCAAATCGCCCAACACGACACGCTCCAACACGTCGGCATACTCGTTCAGTCGCCGTTCCAGCCGGGGGCGCGCCAGCACATGGCTGACAACGCCCACCAGCCAGCCGCCCGTCAGCGCCGCCAGCGCCCAAAACAGCATGGTCGCTGTCTCCATACCCATCGAGAAACCCATCAGCAGCACTGGCAGGGCGGCGACCAGCGACATGGTGATCGTTGTGCGGTTGGTTGTCATTTGCAACATGCGGTTCATAAATCAGTCCAAGTCTAGAGGTGACGTGCTATCCGTTATTCGCTCAGCCCTGCACCCAGGATCAGGCGTTCGTTTTCAAACAACTGCTCGATGTTGAGGATGATCTCGCGCGCTTTGCTGATGCCCTGGGCGAACGGCAGATGCTCCACCGCGATGATCTCCGAGGGCGAGAGGCGCGTGATGCCGATGATCTGGTGTGCCAGCAGCGCCAGCGAGAGGCCGCTCGCCTGTGCCAGCACCACCTCGTCGGGTGTGTTGACATCATCGTCCGTGTCCTGGCCGAAGAACAGGCGCAAGTCCAATACTGTGATGATCTGCCCACGCACGTTGATGATGCCTTTGTAGAACGACGGGACGCCGGGCACGGGCACAATCCGCAGGTTGTCACGCACGCCGCGCACGCACATCACGTCCAGCCCGTAGCGTTCCGCGCCCAGGTCGAAGGTGAGGTAGGCGCTGGCATCCTCGTTGAGCGGTTTGGAGTCCGGGGGCGGGGCGGCATACTGCTGGGCGCGCTGGCGCAGGCGTTCACTTTCGGCGTGGCGCAGGCGCGTATCATCGTCCCAGTTCAGACTTTTCCAAACGGCCTCCCAATCGAGGTCGCGCTGCGGTTTGGCTGGCATAGTCCCCTCACAACCTTCTCAGATGGAGTATACACCAGCCCTTTTGTGCCTGCACCGTAGGGTAAGTATAGGACATACAATGAAAATGAAAGTAAACAACTACCGACTTTTAGTCGGTAGCTTTGGTGGCGACTGAAAGTCGCCTAAAGAACGCTCAATCACCGATGCTGAAGTTGCCACCTTCTGGGGGTAGGAAGTTCTCACCTTGCGCTTCGATGTACTGCTTGATGATTTCATCGGTCACATTGCCCGAACTGGCTGCGAAGTGACCTCGCGCCCACAGATGCCGACCCCAGTATTGGCGCTTCAACTCTGCAAATTCGTCCATCAACAGCCGACTGCTACGCCCTTTCAGGCGTTGCACCAACTCACTCACCGCCAGGTTGAGCGGCATCGATACCAGCAGATGCATGTGGTCGGAGGCAATATGTCCACTCTCAATGTACACGTCCAATGTCGCACAGCTTTGCCGGATCAACTCCCGCAACCGTAGCCCGATTTCGCCACTCAAGATCGGTTTGCGATATTTGCTGATCCACACGATGTGACATTTCAAGCTATAGATCGAGTGCGCGGTCTTGCGATAACTATTCATCTCCGCATTTTAGCTCAACCCGGTTAAAACGGCCTGCCTAAAGGCAGGGGTTTTTACCCTATCTACAGACAATAAATTATAAAAATATTGTAAAGTTTCGACATTTAAACTTTTCACAAATATCGTTGAAAAAGGACTTTCACCTCTTGTTGAATCAGTTCACTAGGTGCTATTCTATGAGTTATGGGATGTGCCATCCTCTTTACTATATTTAGCTCTCAGAATTTTTGCACATAACTTCCTTAATTTTACGGACATCACCTTTTGCAAAGGCAAAGATATGAGTACTGGCCGAGCACTTGAAGGGTGCGGATTAATAGTTGCTGCAATTATCATACCAGGATTTATTGTCTGGTTCTTGATTAGGACGCTATTTCTACAGCATCCCATATCCAGTATGAGTTCCCAAGATTTTATTCCGAGCTTTGTGATTGGCTTCATAATCTGGGCATTACTGACCAAAGGTTTTGGATTTTTTTCTGATAACAGAAACTAGTTAACCCGATGTGCAAGTTTTGTAAGAGGAGGAGACTTCGGTAGGATTTGAACTTGCCCCGATTCAGTGGAGGAAAACCTAAGAGACAGGTACACTGAATCGAGGAGCAGAGGCCAATGGCAATAGAGCGTCGAAAGTACACAGAAGCGTTTAAACGTG
>JAEUQX010000532.1 GCA_016788625.1 Anaerolineae bacterium | reverse complement strand
CGCAGTACGAATAGAATCAGCACCTTATAGGATTAGGTCTTTACGCATGGGGCAAAACAAAACAGGAGGCACTGTGGCCCCCTGTTCTGTAGGTTGATCGGAGCTTTCGTCTTGCTCCGGGAGTGTTTCTCGGTTTAGTGTTCCGCGCTGGTCAGCGTCCAGCGAAGCTGCTGCATACCGACGTTGATGGCCGACCGCAGCGCGCCGAAGTTGCGCAGCGACTTCAGGTAGGTCAGGATTGGGCCGGGGCGGAACATCCATTCACGCATGGCGCGCTTGGCTTCCTGCTCCAGATCCGCCGCGCTCAGGTTGCCATATTGCAGCACCGTCGAGCGATCCATATCGACCTGTTCCCACTTCGTGCCCGGCTTGAACCAGTTGTTCTCCATCACCATGAAGAAGAACGGCGTACCCGGATACGGCGCGGCGATGTGGAAAATCGCCAGGTCGAGCGGCAGTTCCTTGCTGAAGTCGATAGTTTCCTGAATGCTCTCGCGCGTTTCGCCCGGCAGCCCGACGATGAAGTAACCCAGGTTGCGGATACCCGCCGCGCGCGTCCACTTCAGCGACTGGCGAGCGCGGTCGGCGGTCGTGCCCTTGCGCGCCTTCTTCAGCACTTCCTCGTTGGCGCTTTCGATGCCCCACGAGATGACCGTGCAGCCGGCCTTCGCCATCCACTGCACCATTTCCTCATCGACGTAATCGACACGGCTGTTGCAGGTGAAGGTGATCTTGATGCCGCGCTCGACGATCAGCTTGCAGATGCCGATCACCTGGTCGCGGTTGGCCGTGAAGAGGTCGGCGTACATGTGGATGTTGCTGACGCCCAGGCTGACGAGCATCTCGATTTCTGCGACGATATTCTCTGGGCTGCGGATGCGCAGACCCGCCTGATAGCTGACGTGCTTGATGCAGTAGATGCAGCCCGCCGTGCAGCCGCGGCTGGTGACGATGAACTGGTACGTGCCCTTGATGACCGGGGTACGGTACTTATCCAACGGCAGCAGGTGATGCATCGGCAGCGGCAGATCATCCAGGTTCGGGATGAAGTTGCGATCCGGGTTGCGGACGATTTCGCCGCCGCGACGCCAGACCAGCCCCTTGACGTGCTCCAGATCGTAGTAGTCACTGTTCGGCAGGCGTTCAGCAGTCTTCGGCTGCCATTCTTCGTCACAGCTCTTGTAGAGCTTGAGCGTCTCGTCGCTGAATTCGGTGCGCCCGGTGATCGTATCGACCACTTCGCGCAGGGTCACTTCCGGCTCGCCGCGCAGGCACATATCCAGCGAAGCATAGGGGCGCATGGTTTCGACGGCCAGCGGCGTAACGTGCGTGCCAAAGGCGATGGTAATCGCCCCGACCGACTTCGCCAGGAAGCAGCCGTAGTTATCGTTGGTCAGCGTCGGCGCGGTCATCTGCGTGACATAGAAGCGCGGCTTGAATTCCTGCAGCTTCTTCTCGAATTCCGGCCAGCTCATGCGTTCGGCGATGGCGTCGATGATGGCGACGCGGTAATCCGGGTACATCACGGCGGCCATCTGCGCCAGCGAGACCTGACCCCAGATCATGTTTTCACGGCTGCGGCGGCCCACGCGGTGCTGGCTGCGGATCCAGATCGCGCCGTCCGGCGAGGGCGGGTTCACGAAGAGGACATCGACATTATGCTGGCGATACTCGTCGGTGAACTTGGCGACAATCGGGTCGGCATCCGGGAAGCGCACATTGCTCAGCTTGGGCACGCGGCGGGAACCGAGGTTCTCGCGGATGGGATCCGGCAGGTCACGGCGGCCCGATACATCATTGCCAATCCAGGGTTCGGGCGACTTGGGATACTTCTTCCTCAATTCATCATAGTTGATGGTGTATTTCTGGTTCGACATACAATCCTTCTCTCTCTCTTACAGCCCATCATGAGTCGTTAGTCTTCAGTCGTCAGTCTTTAGCAGGATACGAGTTCGCTGTGATTGCCAAACAGGATTTGTCGGCTTCATCTCATCGTACCCAGTTTGTAGCTAGAGACTCAGCGCTAACGACTAACTGCTATCATCTCAGGCCATCGCCTTGTTGATTTCGGATGCGACCTTCTTCATCTCGTTGGTGCGGCGAATGACGACCGCGTTGTCATCGCTGTCGGTGGCGCCCAGGTCAAGTTCTGTCTTCAGGTCACGCTTGCTCAGTTCGGACAGCGTCTTGATCAGCATCCAGTTCGTGCCTAACTGCACACCTGTCATGGCGAACATCGCGCTTGGCACGAGCAGGAACCAGGCCGGTTCGCTGCTGCGCACGAACAGCGACAGCACGAACAGCACCCCACCGATGAGCAGCAGCGCCAGGCCGATGCGCCCAAAGCGCATTTCCAGCGGCTTATTGAAAATGGGGCGACCGAGCAGGCCCTGGCGAATGGGACGGCGGTGGAACAGGCCAACGACATAATTGAAGGCCGTACCGATGCTGAACAGGTTGACTGCCGCGATCAGACCGACCATCGCGACGAACAGCAGCGGCGTATAGGTCGAGCGATCCGGCACCCCGCTGCTGACCGCGATCAGCCAGGGGATAATTGCCAGCACCGCCGCGACGATAGCCGCGACCGAGAGACCACCGAGCAGCCGCACCGGGTTATAAGCCGAAGCCGTACCCAGGATGGTGAACAGGAAACGGAAACCGTCGCGCACCACGCTCAGCTTGCTTTCGCCCGCGCGTTCTTCGTAGCGGATGGGCACTTCAATCATCTTCAGATCTTCGTGCAGCGCCCGCGTGCTCATCACCGGGGTGAAGTTCAGCCCGTCCGGCAGCGGATAGAGCTTCTCCAGCACGCTGCGCTTGAGGATGCGCTGGCCGCTGGCGCTGTCGGTGATGCGAATGTTGCCAATGATCGTCACCAGGCCAGCAAACAGCGTGTTTCCGATGCGGCGGGTGAGCGGCATGTCGCTCTCGACGCCCGCCATGCGCGAGCCGATCACCAGGTCGGCGTTCTGCTCCAGCATGGCCTGCACCATCTTGGGGAAATACTCCGGCGGGTATGTGCCGTCGGCGTCCATGAACGCCAGATAGTTGCCACGCGCGTGCCGGAAACCGGTCTTCAGCGCCCCACCATAATTGCGGTTAACCTTGTGCTGAATGAGGACGACGCCGCGATCAACATAGCTCTTGACGATTTCACCCGTCCGATCTTTGGAACAGTCATCCACCACGATCAGTTCCAGGCCGTCCAACCCTACCTTTTGCAGTTCCGGCTCAATTGCCAGCGTGCGTTCAATCACCTGTGCCACGCCGTCTTCTTCGTTATAAGCCGGAACAACAACGGAAAGAATGTTCATGCGCGAGTCCTACCTCTCTGTGGTCTACGCTCCCCACTTTGCCAGCCTTGCCTAACGCCTTCCTAAAACCAATTTTTTAGGTGATCATCTTTTTAATTCATCTACCGTGCCCGCATTTTCCTCGCTCGATGGCAGGGGAAAGTCCTTGGGACGATGCGGCAGCGTAGCCTCTTTGGACTTGCGTTGCAACTGCCGCATATAAATCGGTTCTACGAGTGCATCCACCTGGCGTGCGCTGATGTTATAGGCCAGCAGCAAGAGGATGAAGGCAATGAACAACAGTAAACCAATACCCATCTGTAACCCCCACAAGGACAACTTAACCCCCCTTAGTGTAACCCAAATCATCACGTGTTCCCTGTAAATCCGGGCGATTTCACACAATCACCCATCTTCTACAACTAAGCCTGTTACTTGCGCATGTCCTCAAGCTGACCGAAATGCACCTGCCCCTCAACCGCCTTGCGTACCGCGCTGGCTTCACGGCGGTCTTTGACGACGCGCGCGGGCACGCCGACGGCCACGCTGTAAGGCGGCAGATTCTTGTTGACCACTGCGCCTGCCCCAACCACGCTGCCCTTGCCAATCGTCACCCCATCCACGACGACTACGTTGGAGGCCAACCAGACATCATCCTCGATGGTGATACCTTCCGCCGTGATGCCCTGATCCTTGATGTACTTATCCGGGTCGCTGTAGACATGGTTGACCGCCGCGATCTGTACCTGCGTGCCGGTATACACACCGTCGCCGATGTGCACGCCGCCCTGCCCGCGTATGCAGGTGTATTCGCCGAAGAAACAGTTCTTGCCCACCCAGATGCCTGCCTTGGGCAGGTCGCGGTAATTGAAGACGTGGAAGATCACGCCGTGCATCAGGCTGGTGCCCGCGCCGATGCTGATGCCGCCGGGCAGCGCGTTGAGGTAGCAGCCCGCGTCGATATACACCCGTTCCCCCAGGCGGATATTGGCCGGACTGAGCAGGCGAACGTTATGTTCAATCAGCGGAATACCGTCAGCCTTGAGCAATGCCTTGTAGGCGATGCCGCGCAGCCCGACGCCGAGCAGGCTGGGCAGCCCGCCGAGCAGCGTCATCACCGTCTGCTCGACGATGTAACGCGGGATGCTGGTCGATTGCCCTTTCAGATAGTATTGCAGTTCCTGCACCATACCCATACGCACCATCCTGTAACTCGCGATTCATGCCCATTACTCAGCAGCATACCCCCGCTGCCTATCGAACGGCTTACAAGGACGCGGTTTAGGGTTTTTCCAGGCGCTGCGCCGCCACCTTGCCCACCAGCAGCCGCACCTCGGCCAGGAGCTGTTCGGGTCGATACGCGCCCTTTTGCAGAACTTGCATCACCTGACCGTTCAGGCGCTGTTGATCCTCGTCGGAAAGGTCGCGCGCCGTGATGACGATCACCGGGATGCTGCGCCCGCTCTTCCGCAGCTCCATCAGGAAGTCGAAACCGTCCATGCGCGGCATCATCAGGTCGAGCAGGATGATCTCCGGCGCGTCCGCAGTGACCTTGTCCAGCGCGTCCTTTCCGTCCACTGCCTCGCTGACTTCGTAACCTTCCTTGACGAGCGTGCGCTGTACGATCTCGCGGATCTGCGGGTCATCATCCACCACCAGGATTTTGCAGACCGGGTGTTTGCACTCATACTTGCGGAGCGTGTGCATGAGCTTGTCGCGGTCAATCGGCTTGGTCAGGTAATCCGCCGCGCCCAGCGAGTAGGCCAGGTTCTTGTCGCTGACGATGGTCATCATCACCACCGGAATAGCTGCCAGCGCCGGGTCAGCTTTGAGCGCGGACAGCACCGCCCAGCCATCCATGCCCGGCATCATCACATCGAGCGTGATCACATCCGGCTTGAACTCGCGCGCCGCCCGCAGCCCTTCCACCCCGCTGACGGCTGTCCGCACATTGAAACCTTCTTTGGTGAGGAAGCGCGAGACCAGTTCGCGCACCGAAGCGTCATCATCAATCACCAACACCGTGCTCGCGCCTGCCGGGATTGGCCCGAGCTTGATTTCCGGCTGTTCGGCTGCGGCGGGCTGTTCCTTCGGCGGGGCTTCGATGACGCTGCTCGTCCTGATCGGCAGTGTCACGATGAAGCTTGAGCCGCTGCCCTGCTGACTGCGCACCGCGATGTCGCCACCTAACATCTGCGCAAAGCGGCGGCTGATCGACAGCCCCAGCCCCGTGCCGCCATACTTACGCGTCGTGGACGAATCGGCCTGCGAGAAATCGGCGAAGAGGCGCTCAACCTGCGCGGGCGACATGCCGATGCCTGTATCGCGGACGGTGAAGATGACCTGGTCACCCTGCTGTTTGACCTCCAGTCCGATCGAACCTTTCTCGGTGAACTTGCTGGCGTTGCTCAGCAGATTGAAGAGAATCTGGCGCACTTTGGTCAGGTCAGTGTGCATCATGGGAATATCGGCAGGGGAGTCCACTTCCAGGCGGTTGCTGTTCTTTTCGACCATCGGCGTGATCGTCGATACCACGTCCGCAACCATCTGCGGCACATGGACATTTTCCAGGAAGAGTTCCATCTTGCCCGCTTCGATCTTCGAGAGATCGAGGATGTCGTTGATCAGCGCCAGCAGATGCGTGGCCGCCGTCTGAATCTTCTTCAGGTCGGGGATGAATTCGTCGCTGCCTTCCTCGGCCATCTCCTCTTCGATCAGTTCGCTGTAACCGATGATGGCGTTGAGCGGCGTCCGCAGCTCGTGACTCATGTTGGCGAGGAAGCTGCTCTTGGCGCGGTTGGCCTCCAGCGCCTGGTCGCGTGCCAGCATCAGTTCGGTAGCGATGTTGTTGAAGGCCAGCGCTACCTGCGCCAGTTCGTCGCGCGCCTCGACGTGGAAGGCGGCGCTGCTGCCTTTGATCATCCGCTGCGAGGCCTGATCCAGGCTGTGGATCGTCTTCTGTACCGCCAGGTAGAAGCCGACAAAGAGATACAGCGTGGCCGCCAGCGCGATGAGGGTGATAGCGATGACGACAGCGCGCCGCGCCTCGAAGCGCTCGATACGGCTCGTCAACAGGGCATTCAATTCGTTCGAGGCCACATCATAGAGCGCATAGCCCTCGTCAATCACGCCCTCGATCGCTTCAATGAAAGTCTCCGGCTCAATCCGCACCAGACCGATGCTGATCGTATTCGCCAGACTGGATGATGCGCCGCGCGTGATGAACTCTTCGCTGATCAGATCCAGGAAGGCGGCGATGTGTAGGCTATTGCGCCGCACGGCTTCGCTCAGGCGGCTCTCCAGCGCCGGGTTTTCCTGATAAGCAAACTCAAATCCATCGCGGTTCGTGTTCCAGGTGGACTGAACCAGCCCGGCCCACAGCGTCATCTGGGCGCGATCCTGCGGGTTGATCTCACGTTCAATGACAACATCCATCGCGTAGCTGCTGATCTGCGACAGGTACAACGCATTCAGCGGTATCTTGGTGATGACGGTGTCCATCAGGTAGTAGCTGTCGATGTCCGGGTCGAGAATCAGATTGGAGTTGTTGCCGACTATGGTGATCAGCCGCAGGATTTCGATCATCAAGGCGTTGTGCAGCGCCGCATTGCGCTCTGGCGAGAAGTCCGCCATGCCGGAACGCAGCGCCTGCCAGTTGGCTTTGATCGCATTCCATTGTTCCTGGGTCCGCAGCGTCGCGTTCAAGCGCAGATCTACGGCATCCACCGCCTCGATGGATGCTTGAATATCGACCTGTTCATCCATGACCAGCTCGCGGAAACTCTCTTCGCCATCGAGCGCTGCCGTGCTGAGTGCAGCGTGGTGTTGGATATGACGCAAAAGCTGTACCAGCGGCGCGTTATAAACCAGACCAACCTGCTCTTTGGCAGAAAAATCGATGTCCTCGTTAATCTTCGACAAAAATTGCGTCATGACGACAATCAACGGAATGAGCAGCAGCAGTCCGACGAGTAGAAATTTCTGCGGATACTTAAGCCGCCCCATTACCTGTGTCGCAGGCCGGAAGAAGCGATCCATGTCGAACCTTTCGAGCGTGATGGTGTGTACGTGTATAGGCTGTATGCTGTCATTCATAATAGCGGTATTTTCGCAGAATGACGCGAAAGACCCGATTTCTCAAACAATTACTAAACGTCGGGATGATCAGAATGCAACAGGCCGAAGCTGCTGCCCCGGCCTGCTGATCGTGATAGGTTATTACTGCGAGACTATCCGCACGCCTGAATCATGGCGAGGAAGGTCTGCATTCCCGCCGCGGCATCACCGCTCAACGTCCCGCTAAACTGCTGGACTAAAGCAACATACTGCTCTATCGTCATGCCCGCTTCGGCCAGTGCCTGCTGCATCAGGCCGCACAAGGTGGTGGCGTCCATACCCGCAAAAGC
>JAEUQX010000474.1 GCA_016788625.1 Anaerolineae bacterium | reverse complement strand
GGGAAATAGGGCACGTACAGGAAATCATCCACCGTCGCGCTGCCCAGCCCCAGCACATCCCAACGCTGCATCGTTGTTTAGCCGCTCCGCACTTCGCGCAGCGCTTCCTGTATTGGTTTGCCGTCGTGAATCACGGCCTTGTACGCACGCGCCGCGCCCGCGATGTCGCCATCACCCCAGATGTTGCGCCCCACCGTACCGCCCATCACGCCCACACGCACCGCGTCGGCCATCAGCCCCAGTGCGTCAGCCAGCGTCGGCGTCTTCGGCCCGCCCGCCGCGACCATCGGCACCGGGCAGTCTGCCACGATCTGCGCGTGCGCCGCCGCGTCGCCGCAATAGGGCACCTTCACGATGTCCACACCCACCTCGACCATGCAGCGCACCGCCCAGGCGATGTCCTCCGGCGTGTAGATGATGTTCAGCTCAGCATCGCGCGGGTAGACATGGCAGATGATCGGCATCTCCCAACGCGCCCCTTCGCGCACGCAGTCCGCCATCACGCGCAGATAATGCGCTTCGCTCGCGCCGCGCACGAAGGCGACAACCGCCATGGCATCCGCGCCCAGGCGCACCGCGTCCTCGACTGTGCCAAACTGCTCGATGGCGCTGTCATCCGGGCGCACGCCGCTGCTCTGCATAATCAGCGCAGCCTTGCCCGCGTGCTGCCCCCACAGAGAAGTCGCGATGCCCTTATGCATTGTCACCGCGTCCGGCTGTGCGGCGATGACCTTCTCCAGCGTAGACTTGATCTGCCGTAAGCCGGGAGGCAGACCCAGGTTGTAAACCGTGAAATGATCAACGGCGACCGAGAGAAGCCGCCCCGATGGATGCGAAAAGATGCGCTTCAGACGTATCTGCTTGCCCAGACCCATTTATCCAGCCTTCGACTGCTCGACGTAACCAAGAATGTCATTCACCAGCGGACTCACCGGGTCATCACCGGATACCGTGTTGAAACGCGGAATAGCGATGCGCACCACAATCGTATCCAGGTAGAAAATACCCGCCGAACCATACGTACCACCCGCACCAAACTGATTCGGTGTCGGGAAGTCCGGGTTTTCTTCCGTCTTGACCTGCGCTTGCAGCGAGCCGACGATGGCATCGTAATAGCCCTGCGCGGCGGTCGCATCCGGGAAAATGCCGTAAGTCAGTTCGAGCAGGCTGCCCGCTGAATCGATGTAGTTGATACGCACCGTGTTGCCACCGCGCGGCGTGCTGAAGGTTGGCGGATTGGCCGGGTCGCGCCGCCACTGGATCGAGCCGCCCGTCATGTTGGCGGGGGTGATCTCCACCAGCCGTTCCAGGAACGCCAACGGTTCATTGACAGCGACCACCTCAGCTTCAGGTGTCACTTCCGCCACAACCTCACCTTGAGCCGGGACATTGATCTGGTCGCCATCCCGCAGCACCTGCGCCAGGTTGACGCGCTGGAGGTCGGCGTTTTCGGTCGCGCCGCCCGCCGCCGCAATCGCATCCTGTGCGCGGCTGCCCAGCGGCAGATCGACCGTCTTGCCGCTCTCGGCCACCGCGCCCGTCACATAAACGGTGATGGTCGGCACCTCGGTTGGCACAGGCGTTGGCGTGATGTCCAGATTGTCCGGGGCGCAAGCGGCCACCAGCAGTACGAGCAGCAGTGTAATCTTAAAAAGGGTTCGATAGGCCATAAGCTAATTTTGCCCCCAATGAGCAGGAGGACAGCGATCCCCTGCAAACAAATTAATCCGCGACGATTGTAACGCAATAAAGCGTTATGTAAAAACCATACACAGTGGGGATGGGGTGTTTCCCATCCCCGTGATTATTTAGTCATCACCTGCGCTAGCCGGGACCAGGCGCAGTCGCTCCGGCACCTCACCCGTCATAACCATTCCGGCGACTTCCATCTCGCTCACTTCTTCCTTGCGGAAGTCCCCGACCTTCTGGCCGTGGCTGATGATCGTGAAGCGGTCAGCCACCTTATGCACATGGCCGATATTGTGGCTGATGAAGATCACCGACATGCCGCGCGCTTTGGCTGCCTTCGTATACTCCAGCACCTTGGCCGTCTCGCCCACCGAGAGCGCCGAGGTCGGCTCGTCCAGGATCAGCAGCTTCTTGCCGAAGTATACCGCCCGCCCGATGGCAATCGACTGGCGTTCACCGCCGGAAAGCGAACCGACCTGTTCGTCTGGATTACGAATGTGAATGCCGATGTCCAGCAGCGCCTGGCGCGTGCGCTCGGCCATGCCCTCTTTGTCCAGTACCTCGAACGGGCCAATGCGCCGCGTAACCTCCTGGCCCAGCCAGAAGTTGCGCGAGATGCTCATCAACGGCACCAACGCCAAATCCTGATAGACTGTCTCGATGCCCAGCGCGCGCGCGTCCTGCGGTGAGTTGATGTGCACGGGCTGGCCTTCAAAGATAATCTGGCCGCTGGTGGGCGTATGTACGCCCGTCAGAATCTTGATCAGCGTCGATTTGCCTGCACCATTGTCGCCCAGCAAGCCGACGATTTCCTGGCGATCAACCTGGAAGTCGATGCCGCGCAGCACGTTGATCGTGCCGAATACCTTGACAATATCGCGCATCTCGACCAGCGGGCCATCATGTCCTGCGCTCATTATCGTATTCTCCTTGACCAGTTGTTGATGATGACGGCAATCAGAATGATGCCACCAATAACGGCGTCGAAGAGCCGCGCGTCGATGCCGATCAGCACCAGACCCGTCTGCATCATGCCGAAGATGAACACACCCAGGAGCGCGCCGATGATACTGCCGTAACCACCCGTGAGCAGCGCCCCGCCGATCACCGTCGCCGCGATCACTTCCAGTTCAAGACCCTGGCCGCGCAGCGCGTCGATGCTTTGCAGGCGGCTGGCATCCAAAAGGGATGCGAAGCCCACCAGCAGCGCGACCAGCACATAGTTGGTGATTTTCACACGGTTGACGTTGATACCCTGCGCCCGCGCAGCGCCCGCGTTACCGCCCACCGCGAAGGTAGCATTGCCGTAGCGTGTCTGCGTCAGCACAAACTGGAAGATCAGCACCAGTACCAGCCACCACACCACGCCAACACGGAAGTTGACATCGCGCGGGATCTCGCCGATGAACGGCAGCGAGGTGATGCGCCCATTGAGGACATCAAAGAAACTGATTTCGAGGAAGGGGCTGCCCTGACTAATCAGGCTGATCTGTTCGATCACACTACCCACCAGCAGGTACGCCAAAGCTGCCACCATCACCACGGTGAGGAAGATGAACAAGCCCGACCAGCCTGCTGCCAGATAACGAAAGTCGCCATCATCCTGAGTCAGGTTCGCCCAGCGCGCCCGGAAATCCGCCCAACGCGCGCTGATCAAGGCACGCCCGACGAAGGCCAGCGCCAGCGCGCCCAACACCGCCAGTGCGATCAGCAAGATACGGCTGATGTCCACCAGCGGCGGCTCGTTGGAATAATCGACATAGCGCAGCGTGCGCCCACCAACGATGAACACCAACGGCAGACCGCGATACATCAGCAAGGTAGATAACGTGACGATGAACGATGGAATACCTGTGCGGATGAGAATAAAACCGTTCAGATAACCCAGCGCACAAACGAACGCCACCGAGGTCACCGCCGCCAGTACCGGGTGCATCGGCTGAATGCCCGGCGGGAACTGCCCGGTGATCAGACCCATAAAGGTCATACCGCCGATGCCCAGCAGTGACCCGACCGAAAGATCGAATTCACCGGAAATCATCAACATCGTCGCGCCAATCGCCACGATACCGCGCGTAATGTTGTTGGTCAGCGCGCCGGCCAGCGACTGCGGTTCAAGGAACAAGTCCGTCGCTACCGAGAAAGCCATGAACAAGCCGACGAAACCGATGATCGCGCCCGCGCCAGGTGAGGCCGCCAAACGGTTGCGGATGGCCTGGCCGGCGGGAACGCGCTTCGAGGCGATGTCGCGCGCCCGCGCCCGTTCCGCAAGTGTCCCGGTGATGGCCTTCTGCGTCCGCACATCGCCATAATCATGCGTGATATCGCGGTAGGCCGCCAGCGATGCCAGCGTGAGCAGCACACCCGGCATCATCAGCAGCAGGAAACCGCTGAAATTATCCAGGATGCTGCTGGCACGGCTGCTCGACAACATGCGCTGGATATCGAACAGGCCGGAGACGACCAGCACCATACCCCCCATCGTCATGAGCAGCAGTGCCCACTGCCCCCACGACCAGGCTGGACGTTCGCGCCGCCAGATGCCCACCGCCGTGCGAAGACAGTACACCGTCCAGAACAGGCCGATGATGATCGTTATCCACTCGACGAAGTTCAGGTTGCTGCGCGGGATGTTCACGCGGTCGCCCAAGGGCAGCCAGCCCGTGAAGACCTGAATGGCAATTAACAGGCAGATCAGGCTGATCAGGGCGAAGTTGACAGCGGCGAAGCGCACCCCAGCAGGCATCGGCCCGCCTTCATCAAAGTAGTCGCGCACCGTGACTTCGGCGCGCTGCGTCAACATGCCAAGCGCCGTCCACAGGGCGAACACACCCCACAGAGCACCACTGGCAATCGTGACGAGTTCCAGCAGGTTAAAATCGCGGCGGCTGATGTTCAGGCGTTCCCCGAGCGCCAGCCAGCCTGTCGCCACCTGCTGGGCAAACAGCAGACTCAGCACGCCCGCCAGCAAAACCAGAAGAATATTGCTGTTCAGCGCGCTGCGGCCACGCGCGCCAGAGGATGAACTTGATGAAAAACTGCTCATAAATAACTACCTTTTGCAGCAGCGTTGTCACCTGCAATCAGGGTCAAACAGATATTGTGCGTCAGGTGCCGGATATGAAATTGGGGGAGCACTGGTCTCCCCCAATTCTTGACATTACATGTGCGCGAAAGCTGCCGGGTTTAGCGGTAGCCGCCGGCAACCAGTTCGCGGATGGCGGCCAGGTTGCTCTGGTCGATCACGCCGGGGCCGGTGAAGATGTCGCCACCGGGCTGGAGCTTGTACTGGCTGTTCAGGAACAGCCACATGATCGTCTCGAAGCCCTGGAGGTACGGCTGCTGGTCAATCGCCTGCAGCAGTTTGCCCTGCTCGATCATGTCGAAGATTTCGTTGCTGGTGTCATGCGTGGTCGCATACAGACCAGTACGACCCGATTCATTCAGGTACAGGTTCAGTGCCGACGAGGGGTTCGGGCCGAGCATGAAGATCGCGTTGGTGTCCGGATTGGCCGAGAAGTACTCGGAAATCACACCGGCGCTGGCGGTCGGGTCATTGCTGATGTCCAGAATGTCGAGCTGGATGCCTTCTTCTTCAAAGACATCGCGCACGCCCGCGCAGCGAGCTTCCAGACCACTGTGACCCTGTTCCTGGATCGTGCAGACGCCGCGCGCAATCGTCGCGCCATCGGCAGCCGCCTGGCTCAGGACGCGGCGGGCATTGCTCTGGCCACCGGTACGTTCGTTCGCGCCAACATAGAACAGAACCTGGAGCGCCTGGTCGGTGCCCGCATTCTTATCCGCTGTGTTGTAGATGATTACCGGGATACCCTGGCTGCGAGCAGTTTCGACACCGCTGCGAACAGCTTCAGCATCCGGGGCAGTCGTGCCGATACCCGTCGGGTTGGCAGCGAGCGCATCTTCCCAGAAACCGGCCATCGCCACCGCGCTGTAGTCCGGGTCACCCAGCCACTGGCATTCGGCGCTCAACAGCGCGCAAGCATCAACCATGCCCTTCTCAACGGTCGACCAGAACGGATTACCCGCCGGGCTGCCGTGAGCGATCATGATGAACTTCAGAGCGCTGTCCTGCGCGCCAGCCGCACCGACAGTGACGAGGAGCACGCCCGCGATGAGCAGTGCCACAATGAAAATCCGCTTAACCATTCCATACTCCTTACGTAAGTCTATTCACTGAAGTTCGACCTAAACGGGTCTCGAAGTACCCGATTGGATCCACTAAGTTAGGCAGCTACAAAAGCTGCATAACGTAGAATAACGTAAATCTGCGCTGTCCGCAAGTTTTGTTAATCTCGGCGGCAGAGGCTACAATAGACACTTTGATCAAATCACACTGGCAGCAATTTGTGAAATTATGCTCAAGACATTCAACCGCGAAAAACTGCGACCGTTCGCCCTGGCGCTGATGATTATCGGCGTGCTGGCACTGGTACTGGCTGCTTACCGCTATGTCGATGCCTGGACGCAGCTCCAGAATAATCAGGCCTATCAGGTCGAGGTCAATGCACAGACCGTCACTCCGGAAAACGAGGCGATGGCGCAAACGCTGATCGCGGCAGGCATGGAATACCGCCGCCTGAACCTCCAGCGCAACGAGGCGCTGATGATCGGCGGAGGCGGGCTGGTGCTGCTCGCGCTCGGTTGGCTAGGTAGCGACCTGATTAGCGGTAAGAAGCGCAAAGCCGAGAGTAACTCCGCGCCTGCCTGAGCGCCGATGCATCCGTTCCAATTCAGTATCAAAAACGTATGAAAACCGGGGCGGATACCGATCCTGGTAGTTGCCCCATTGAAATTCATCCTATAATAACCCTTAACCTATCTCGACCGATTTGCCTACTGCATGTCCAGATGATGGCGAAAGGGGTTATGCTTCATGAGCATCCCTACCAAACAAGACTTCGCAACCGAGGTGCGTGCCGACCGCTTGGGCACGCTCTGGCAGGTGACGCTGCTGCTGTGCATCATCGCGTTCTGGATCGTCGCGACACTGATGACCTTGCAACGTTCCAGCACGGCTGAATGGCTGGTGGCTCTGATGGCAGTGGGTGTGGGCTGCGTACTCACGCGCACATTCCTCAAGCATAACCGCTACGCGCTGGCAGTCTGGGCCTACGCGCTGGGCGCAGTAGTGGCGGGCACGATCATCCTGTTGTTCGGGCAGCAGCACGCCACGCAGATCGCGCCATTCATCTTCCCGATGCTGGTATTCGTCATCGGGCTGCTGCTCCCGCCCAGCCACACCTTCTTGATGTCACTGATGGCTTCGATCATCATCGTCGTCGCATCGTCACTCAACCCCGTCGCGACGGCTTTTGGCCCACATCAGATCATCGCCATATTCCTGACATGGCTGAGCGCGCTGCTGGCCGCACAGGTCACGGGCGAACTGTACCAGGTCACTGAATGGGCGCTGCTCAACTACCAGCGCGAGCGCAAGACGACCGAAGCGCTCTTCGAAAACCGCCAACTGCTGGAACGTTCACTGCTGCGAAGCCAGGCATTGAGCGAAGAACTTCAGGAAACCAACGCCCAACTGGATGCGGCGCGCGTCGCCGCCGAGGAAGCCAAACACTTTCGTGGGCAGTTCCTGGCGAACATGAGCCACGAACTGCGCACGCCGCTCAACGCGATCATCGGCTTTAGTGAGACGATGCTCAAATTCCCGCAGATGTACGATAATGTCGGGCTGCCGAAATCCTACGAAAGTGACCTCTCGCAGATTTACAGCAGCGGTCGCCAACTACTGAGCCTGATCAATGACATCCTCGACCTCTCCAAAGTCGATGCGGGCAAGCTGGAAGTCAACATGCAGCGCGTCGAATTGGAGCCTATTGTGCATAACATCCTGGCGACAGCGGAAGGTCTGATCGGCAGCAAGCCGGTCAAGTTGGAAACGGATCTGCCGGAGAAAATGCCAGTGGTATGGGCAGATGAGTCGCGCGTGCAGCAGGTGCTGCTCAACCTCTACAGCAACGCCTGCAAGTTCACGGACAAAGGCACAATCAAACTGGCGATCCGCGAAGCCGATGATACTGTGCGCTTCAGCCTGAGCGACAGCGGCCCTGGCATCGACAAACGTTTTCATGAGGCGATCTTTGAGGAGTTCAAGCAGGCCAACGCCATTGGGCGCGACCCACGTTCGGGCGCAGGCCTGGGGCTGGCAATCTCGCGCCATCTGCTCGGCCTGATGGGCGGCTATATCTGGGTGGAAAGCGAACTGGGCAAGGGAAGCACCTTCCACTTTGTGGTATCGAGCTACCGCGACGACTCGACGCGCCCCCGCCGCAGCCAGATCACCGGGGAAATACCCAAGGTAGAGGTGAAGCCAGATGCTGCGCCACAAACCGAGGCGGAACAGCAGGAAAAGGTGGTGTAGCCGTGCGTATCCTGTATGTTGAGGATAATCCCGCGAATGTCTTCCTGATTCAGCGCATCGCGCGCATGGGCAATCACGAGGTCATCCATTACACCCAGGGGCAGCAGGCGCTGGATAACTTCGAGCGTGACAAGCCGGATATGGTGCTGATGGATGTGCAGCTTCCCGGCACGCTCGACGGGCTGGATGTCGTGCGGCGGCTGCGCGACAGCGGGCACAAAGTGCCGATCATCGCGCTGACGGCTTATGCCATGCTCGGTGACCGCGAAAAGTGCCTGGATGCGGGCTGCGACGCCTATCTCGCCAAGCCGATGCCCGTGCAGGAACTGATCGAACTGATCAAGCGCTATGAACCCGCCGCGTCCGTCACGCCTGCCCCCGCCGTCGCCGCCTCTGTGCCACCCGCGCCAGAAGCAGCCTCATCAACCACAGCGGAGACAACCCACGCCACACCCGCAGCGCCTGACCACAGCGCGACGCCCGTTGTGCCTATCACGCCCGTCAGTCCGGCGGCTGCCGAAAAAGCCGAAAAAGAAGAGGAACCGAAAGTGGCTCAGCCACCTGCCGGAACGTGAAAAGTGTGTTAAAGTCTGGGCGCTAGTCTTTCTTTTTTGAAAAGGTCATTTGTTATGGCTGAGCGGCTGGCTCTTGCTGTGGATGACACGCCAGCAAATCGCGAATTCCTTGAACGCCTGCTGACAGGTGCGAAATTCAAGGTGCTGGCAGCGGGCACGGGCAAAGCGGCGCTGCACCTTACTCACGATGTCACGCACCTCACGCTGGCGATGGTCGATATGAAACTGCCGGATATGAGTGGGCTGGAATTGATGAAGGAACTGCGCCTGCGCTACCCGGAGGCCTATCTCGTCATTGCCACCATGTACGACGAGCGTTCACTGATGGAAGAGGTCTTCGCGGCGGGCTGCAACGTCTACCTGGTCAAACCACACGGTTTTATGGAACTGTTCCAACGCCTGATGTCCACCGACATCGAAACGATGAAAGCCGGGCCGCCGCTGGTCATCGACCAATACGGCCCGCGCCAGTTCAAGGCCTCGACGCAGACCATGCCGAGAGTGCCGAAAACTCCGGATTCATCCACCTGATTCCAAGGTGTAACGCTGCTGGAACGAGCGGTCATCCATGTGGTACGGCGCTCCATCCACGCCCAGCACCAGCCAGTGTCCTGCCGGGACGAGAAAGGGTTCCGCGCTCTCCTTGCTTTGCACCTGTGTCGCTTCGGTCAGGCGTTTCGCCCACACCCCAGCGCGTTTGTAATATGGCTTGCATCCCTGGCGCATCAGATCCAGCACGGCAGGCGTTGGCTGCCAGTTCTGCTCGTCCCAGGCCGCGTAGGTCGCCTGAAAATCGCTGCGCGAACATGGCCACTGTTCGTAATCGATCAAGCGCTTCTTGACCTGCTGTCCCGGCTTGTAGCAGATGATATAGCCCGCAGGCACGCTCACCGTTTCGTCATCGACGTTCAGCGTGAGAGGTGCTTCGGCAGCGGGCAGGCGGCGCGCCATGACCAGCTCTTTGCGGCGGGCATAGCGTTGAAAACCGGCAGTACGCAGTTCTCGGTCAGTCCAGCGTTGATGCCGATAAATCTCAGTCATTGAATGTGATACTCCAGGCTATTGAAACTGAGGACAGGGAATCCCACAGGAATCCCTGATGTGTAGAGGTGGTTGAATTTGTCAGCTTATTCAGTATAGGAAAATGTGAGGGTTTGCAGTCCCCCGATTTTGCGGGGTTTCTACATCAGCATGTGCAGCAGGCCGGGGCGAATGCTGAAGTGCATCTCGCTGCCGCTGGCGTGTTCGCCATCCAGGTCGAGGCCGACTGAGGCTCGATGGCCGAGGATACGCACATCCTGCGCGCGGCGATACAGGACCGCCGGGTGCGTCAGATGGCTGCCATCATATACGCGGTAGAGTGCTGACAAAATGCGCGGACGCGAGACGCCTTTGACCAGCACGACCTCGAACAGGCCATCGTCGGTCTGGGCGTGCGGGGCGATCTTCATGCCGTGCCCGAAGGTGCTGCCGTTGGCGACCGCCACCAGGTAGGCCTCGCCCTCGAACCACTCCTCGCCATCGACCGTCACCTGCATCTGCTGCGGCTGATGCTGAAGGATGCTGCTGACCGTCGCTTGCAGGAATGTCCAGGGTCGGCGCACGGGCTGGTTGTTGACACGGCGGTCTACTTCGCCGCTCAGTCCGGCGCTGGCGATATTCAGGAAATGTTTGCGTTTCTGATTAAAGGTGAGCAAGCCGATGTCGGTCGGCTGTGGTTTGGCTTCGGCAATCCAGCGCGCCGCCTGGCGGATATCCATGGGAATTTGTTGATGCCGCGCCCAATCGCGTCCTGAGCCAATCGGCAGGTTGCCATAGATCATTGGCGGCCCATCCGGATTGCGCGCGTTCAGGTCGGCCAGCGCGTTGACCAGGGCATGGTTGGTACCATCGCCGCCAATCGAAATCACGCGCGTCAGGCCAGAGGCATAGGCCTTGTCCAGATGCAGCGCGACTTCTTCAGGGTGCTGCGTAATCGCCACGACCAGTTCGCCCAGCAGTTCCCACAACAGCGGTTCGACTTCCGTCCACAGCTTTCCGGCGCGACCGCTGCCAGCATGGGGATTGAGGATGATGAGCGTTTTGGTCATGTTCCCTGCTTACAGTTGATTGAGAAGCTGATCAAGTTCTTCCAGGCTGAACGGCTTACGCAGCACGCCATTGCTATGTGCCAGCACATCCGCGTCCAGGCGTTCATCGTAAGGGTTGGCGCTCATCAGGATGAACGGAAGCCCCTGCCAGTTCGGATTCTGACGCACCGCTTGCAGGAATGCAACGCCATCCATATGCGGCATCGTCACGTCACTGATGATAACATCAGGCATCTCGTGATGCATGTGCAGGGCATCCAGACCCTCTTTGCCGCTGCGCCCGGCCACGACCGAATGTCCGCCCCATTCGAGCAGGTCACGGAGCAGACTTTGCATATCAGCGTTGTCTTCAAGCAACAGAATTCGACACATAAGCACTTCCTACCCTACCAGTTGAATCCAGCTTTCAAAGCTCATTCTATACCGGTATGGATTGGGCAGTTGTGTAAGGATTCGCTTTGGCATGAAAAACTCCTGAAGCTCTACCCTTGCCAACTGTGCCTATGGCCGCACATGCCCCTCACCGATGACCACCCACTTATAAGTAGTCAGTTCCTCCAACGCCATCGGCCCGCGCGCGTGCAGCTTCTGCGTGCTGACGGCGATCTCCGCGCCTAGTCCCAGCGCGCTGCCATCGTTGAAGCGCGTGCTGGCGTTGACGAACACCGCCGCCGAATCAACCTCCTCGACAAAACGGTTGGCATTGTCCATGTCGCGCGTCAGGATGCCGTCGGAGTGCTGTGTGCTGTGCTGGCGGATATGCTCCATCGCCTCATCCAGCCCATCAACCACCTTTAGTCCCAAAATCAGCGCCATCCACTCGGTGTCGAAATCCTCCGGCCCTGCGGTTTGCACACGGGCGTCGCCCCCGCCGTTCAGCGCGGCCAGCGCGCCCGGCTCGGCACGAAACGTGACGCCATCCTTGCCCAGATGCTCGATCACGCGCGGCAGGAAGCTCGCGGCAATGTCGCGGTGTACCAGCACCGTATCGACGGCGTTGCAGACCGAGGGGCGCTGCGTCTTGGCATTATGGATGATCTTCAAAGCGGCATCCTGGTCGGCGCTGGCATCGACAAACAGGTGGCACACGCCCAACCCGCCCGTGATCACCGGGATCGTGCTGTTCTCGCGGCAGAAGGTGTGCAGCGCGCTGCCCCCGCGTGGGATGATCATGTCAATGTACTGGTGCAGCTTGAGCATCTCCAGGATGTAACGACGGTCGGTGCTTTCGATGTACTGGAACGCATCCGCCGGGAAGCCGTGCGCCAGCAGCGCCCCGCGCAGCGCCGCGACCATCGCCATATTGCTGCGTAGCGTCTCTTTGCCCCCGCGCAGGATCACCGCGTTGCCCGTCTTGAGCGCCAGCGCCGCCACATCCGCCGTGACATTCGGGCGCGCTTCGTAGATCACGCCCAGCACGCCGATGGGGGTACGCCGCCGTGCCACGCGCAGGCCGTTGGGCAGCGTGTTGGCGTCGAACTCCTTGCCCACCGGGTCGGGCAGGTCGGCCACAACGCGCACATCGCGCGCCACGCCGCCCAGGCGCTTCTGCAAATCGAGGCGGTCGAGCAGCGCGTCGCTCAAGCCATTGGCGCGCCCGTCCTCCAGGTCAAGCCGGTTGGCCTCCAGGATGGCATCGGCGTTGGCTTCCAGCGCGTCGGCCATCGCCAGCAGGGCTTCGTTCTTCTGTGCGCTCCTGGCGCGGGCGAGCTGCGGCGCTGCGCGGCGGGCGCGCTGCCCCATCTCGCTCATGTCAATCTGCGTTGCGGTATCGATCATCTTCATTCCCGTTTATTGATAAGTCGCTGTCAAAATGCGGACAAGCTCAGGTACATCTCAGGTTCATGAGTTAC
>JAEUQX010000467.1 GCA_016788625.1 Anaerolineae bacterium | reverse complement strand
ACGCGGTTGTTCTCATAAACGCCGCCAGCATTCATCAACTGCATGTAATCGATAACCACCAGGTCAACACCGTGCTCGCGCTGCATCCGCAGGCACTTGGTGCGGAGCTGAAGCGGGTTCATAGCCGCGCTGTCATCGATGTAAATGTTGAAATTGCCGAGCTTGCCGGCCACCTCGACAAAACGCCGCCACTCCTTCTGGTTGATCTGCCCGGTACGCAGGCTTTGCATGTTGATGGCGGATTCCATCGCGATGAGACGCTGCACAATCTGCTCGACGCCCATTTCCATGCTGAAGACGGCGATGCGCGCACCCAAGCGCGCCATGTTCAACGCCGCAGAGAGCATGAAGGAGGTCTTGCCCATGCCTGGACGCCCGGCGAAGATCAGCAGGTCTGACTTCTGAAAACCGCCGAGCAGCTTATCCAGATCCTTGAACCCGGTGGGCACACCGAGCGTCGCTTCCTGGTTCTGCATCATCTGCTCGATATGGTCGAAGTAGTTGCCAATCGCCTCGCGAATTGGGATCAGTTCACGCGAAAGCTGGCGTTCCGTGACCTCGAACATTTTGGCTTCAGCCTCGTTGATCACCTGTTCGAGGGTGATTTCCTCATTCAGCGCCAGCGCCTTGATCTGATCAGAAGCGTTCATTAACCGACGGCGTGTGGCAGCACGTTCGATCAGGCGACCGTACACCTCGGCATGAACCGAAGTGGGCGTATTGTTGATCAACTGCGTCAGATAGGCTGGGCCACCAACCTCTTGAAGCCGCCCCATGTCTTTCAGTTCCTGCACCACAGTGAGGTAATCCAGCGGTTCGCCGCGGTCATTCAACCGTCCCATCGCTTCCCAGATGTAGCGATGCCGCAGGATGAAAAAGTCATCGATCCGCAAGAATGCCGCGATGCCGAAATAGGCAGCAGGATTCGTGAGAATCGCGCCAATCGTCGCTTCTTCGGCTTCCTGGCTGAAGGGCACCTGGCCTGTGTTCCACAAAGAAAATTGATCGCTCATCGTTCATCCGGCAAGAGAGATGAAAAACGGCGCGTAACAGTGATGATGCGCCGCCTTATCGGAGGTGTGTAATAGGCTATGGCTCAAACCGGCGCTGCCGGCCTGCCCTCATTCGTCGCTGTCGTCCAAATCATCCAGATCGAGGGTGTCGACGAAATCAGCAAAGGCGCTCAGCCGCCCCTCCTCGACCTTGCCCTCGGTACGGTCGAGTTCAGTATCCGTAACTTCGGTTACCTGACGCTCAATATCTTCATCGGGTTCGCGGGCGGCCTTGTCCATGACCGACTCGGAGACGAAGATCGGCACATTGACCCGCACAGCCAGCGCAATCGCATCGCTGGGACGCGAATCGACTTCGACCTGCTCGCCGCCGAGTTCAATGACCACACGTGCATAGAACACGTCCTGGCGCAGTTCACTGATGAGAATGTGTGCGACGCGACCACCCATCTCGCGAATCACGGACTTGATCAGATCATGAGTCAGCGGGCGCGGGGTGGGCATTTCCTGGAGTTTTACCGTGATCGCTTCTGCTTCGCATGGGCCGATCCAGATGGGGAGATAACGCTCGTTGTTTATATCTTTAAGCACAACAACCCGATGTTGCGACATCAAACTCACCCGGATACTATCGATGATGACCTCTATCATAGCAACCCCTCGAAGGCTGATTACAGCGCGTCTAATGTAGAAACGATTATACACCCTGGTGAACAGACAGCAACCATGATCGGCCACACGCAGATGAATTCTGAGAATCAGTCGCCACGCTGCTTTCCTTGAAATGCCATTTGGGTTTATAGTAGTAGCAGGGAATGTTTGTTGAAATAGTTCACAACAGAGTACGGATGCGTACTCGTTTCAGGTTAACTTAAGGAGTAACTATGGGTGGCTCAGGGTTCATGTTACAGTGGCCGACCGACAACGGGCGCGTCACAACACCGTTCAGCAGTTCGACTGGCACGGTGAGTATTGCCGCAGCAACCGGCACTCCGGTAAAAGCGGGCGTCGCCGGGCGAGTCGTCGCGGCGGGCGGGGATACGGTACAGATTTCCAGCGGACTTTACACGGTCATCTACAGCAACCTGCGCAATCTCGTTGTGCAGGCCGGGCAAGATATTGCGGCAGGCGCGGCGCTAGGCGAATCCGCCGGTCCGGACAGCATTCGCTTGATGATCCTGCAAGTCGTTGACCCGACGCCGATGCTGCCAGCCGCCAGCCAGCCCACGCCGCAGCAGCCCGCGACGGGGCAACCCGCTCAGCAGCCCGCTGGCACGCCGCAAACGGGCAGCAAGCTGTATGTGACGCCAACGCAGAGCGGTCTGCGTATCCGTGAAAAACCGGTAGACGGCAACGTGATGACACAGGTCAACACGACGGATGTGCTGGAAGTGGTCGAAGATGTGTCCGCGGCACGCGCAAAAATCGGCGCTGCTGGACAGTGGATTAACGTCAAGACGCTGTTCGGAAACATCGTCACAGGCTTCAGCGCCGGACAGTTCCTCCAGGAGTACAAAGGCCCATTCCCCATCCCTGCCCCTACCCCGGTGAGCGGCCTTCTGGGCATGAACCTGGACATGCACAACCCCCTCGGTCATCCCAAGCCAGAGCGCATGAAAGGTCTGGGATGGATTCGTGTCAAGTTCAACGTGTCGTTCAACCCGGCCAATGGCACGTATGGCAACACAGATATCAACGCCACGTTCAACCGCGTCAAGCCGTTCATCGAGCCGTATGTCAAAGCGGGCATGAAAGTGCTGATGGTCTTCACACACCAGCTTTACGGCGAGGGTGCTGGCTTCCACTGGCCGTCGATGGACAGCGGGCGCTGGAATCAGTTGATTCCCACCTATGCCGATTATGCCAAGCGCACAGCAGCGCTGTTCGCCAACACCGGGCTGGTACACTGCTACCAGATTTGGAACGAGCAGGACACCGAGCCGAAGAACGCCCGCGCCGCCGTGCCCATTCCGGCGCGCGACTATGCCAACATGCTGACGCAGACCATCCGCGCGATTCGCTCGGTAGACAGCAAGACACCAATCATCACTGGCGGTCACGTCGGCGGCCCAGATTCAGGCGGCGCGTATGCCCGTGCTACCCTGGCAGCCATGCCCGGCGATGTGCGCCCGGATGGTATCGCCTCCCATCCCTATGGGCGCGGTGTGGCAGGACACAAGTTCAGTAACTGGGGGCCTCTGGAAGAAGAGATCCGCAAGTATAGCGCGGTGATGCCAGGCAAACCGATCTGGTTCACTGAATGGGGTGTGCTGGATCGCCAGGGTGATATGAGCATCGTGCCAGATGTCACCAGCTACGCGACCGGCTTCATGAACATCATCAAGAACCAGTTCCCCGGCCAAGTAGCCTGCGCGATCTGGTATGCCTGGGCTGACGGTATGGATAACGGCTACGGCATCGTCGACGCACAAGACCGTGAGAAGGGTGAATTCGCCAAGAAGTTCCTGACTCTGTAATCGAACGGGGACAGCGGAAACAGGATGCTTTCCTTTCAGTGACATTCAACAGGGCGACTCGTTGCGAGCCGCCCTGTTGATTCGTGGTACGGGGTTTGTCACTGCGCGAGTAGGAAAGGCTGCAAGCCGTTCACCGGAGTCGTCGGCGCAGCCCAGGCCAGTTCCCAACTGATCGATGGGTCGTCCGAGGCGAACGACCACAGATCCGTGACCACGCCACTGCTAACTCGTTTGAGGGAATAGGCGGGGATGCCCGAATCATTATCCTGCCACTGCGCGCTCAGGAACACATAACCATCCGGCGCGTCGGCGATATTGCCAAACAGCAGTTCAACAGCGGGCACTTCGGTCAAGCTACCCGCCCGGTCAAGCAGCATCCATTTGGTTTCCTGGCGCGCTTCGGGGTTCGCCATGTCGAAGTTGGAGATCATCTGTATGGCGATCTGCTGACCCTGATTCACGAAGTCGGAATCCACCAACACCCAGTCACCGCTGTAGAAGATCGTGCGCGCTTCACCGCTCTTGTCCGCCAGCCGCAGCACATTATTGGAGGGCAGCGGGCCGCCAGGGTTTGCTGCCGGACGGGTTTCGTCCTGATCAACCCAGATCAATTCTCCCGTCGCGTCCAACCAGTCCACGCCCATATTGCCCCAGCCGGGAATTGATGTGACGCTGCCATCGTCCAAACGCCACAGATACGAGTCGCTGATACTGGCGTCGCTCCCGGCAGGCAGTGGTGAGAAGATCACGGACTGCGCATCCACGTACTGCACAATGGGGATGACAGGCATTCCGGGACTAATCGGGAATTCCGGCAGCCCCGCCGAATTTGCGTTGATCTCCTGAACCACGTTCCCCGTCGCCAGATCCAGCGCCTGAATCTGCCACTGTGGTGCGCTGGTGTCGGCCTGTGGGTCTCCGGGGTAGTAATTCATGCGCGTGAGGACGACGAGTGCAGCATCGGGAGACAGACTGTTCTGCCCGGTGCGGCAGCTCGCAGCTTTGCCCAAGTCCAGTTGCAGTACGTTTGACTGTGCGAGCACATCACGGACGATCAAGCGCGCATCACCCTGTCCGGAATTGGGCGGGTAAACAACGGTGCAGAAGACTACACGGCTGCCGTCACTGGTGAATGCCAGATCAAAACTGCTGAGCCAGGTGTTTTGGTCTACGCCCAAACTGTAGGACTGCTGCGAACCATCGGCATTCACGCGCAGCAGTTCTCTGGCTGAACCACTGTAGAGATAAACGAACCAGGGCATATCCTGTCCCTGCGCGGGTAGTGCTGTCAGCAGCAGCCCAACTACAACCAGCGCTGCAAGTCGCTTGTACATAGATTTCCTCATCTTCCATCCAGTCAGAATCCTTACGAATCACATTGCACATTGTACTCCTGTTGTTTTCACCTGTATCAGCCATATCGCCAATCCCGGCTAACGTTTCACGAACGATTACCCAACGCCTGCCCTTCGTCATATTCATCCGCCCGGTACTGGTCTGCGCCGGCAGAGATTTTTGTTTGTCCTGCGAGGCGTGCTAGAATCGCGCCTGTATTTCTAGACAGCTCGTAACTCAAAAGCACCTCAAAATAGGCGATAACTATGGCTTTGCAAATCAACACATTCTCGATAGTTGCATATGACCCGGTAGAAAACAGTTGGGGGGTGGCTGTCGCCAGCAAATTCCTGGCGGTGGGTGCAGTCGTTAGTTGGGCGCAAGCGGGAGCGGGAGCGGTTGCCACGCAGTCTTTTGCCAAGTTAACCTTCGGGCCAGACGGCCTGGCATTGATGGCTCAAGGTATGAGTGCACGCGAAACGTTGGATAAGCTGATCGCGGCAGACCCACTCCAACATCAACGGCAGGTGGGCTTCGTGGATGCTCAGGGCGGCGCCGCGGCGCACACGGGCAGCGCCTGTTACGACTGGGCGGGGCACAAGATAGGCGAGGGATTCACCTGCCAGGGCAATATTCTGGCCGGGCCACAAGTGATCGAAGCGATGGCCGAAACGTTCGTCACCGCGCGCGGCGAATTGAGCGACCGCTTGATCGCAGCGCTGGTGGCGGGTGAGGAAGCGGGCGGTGACCGCCGTGGCAAACAGTCGGCCGCTGTGCTGGTCGTCAAACCGAATGGCGGTTATGGTGGCGACAACGATCGTTACCTGGATTTGCGCGTTGACGATGATCCACAAGCCGTTCGGAAGATGATCAAGCTCGTGAACACCCACCATCTGTATTTCTCCAAGCCACGCCAGGATGAAATGATGCCTATCACCGAAGAACTGGTGCGCGAGATTCAAAGCTGGCTGCTGAAGGGCGAGTACATCCGCACAGAACCGAGCGGCAATTGGGACGAAGATGCCAAAAAAGCATTCTGGGAGCTGGTGGGCAGCGAAAACCTGGAAGAGCGCTGGTCGTTGGAAACTGCCGACCAGATTGACCGGATTACGCTCGACTATCTGCGCGAGAAATTTGGCAACTAGCCGCCTGTCGCTCGCTTTGCTGATTCTGCTGCTGGCAGCAGGGCTGCGCATCACAGCGATGGAGAATGATCAGCGCTTTCATCCCGATGAAGCATTGTTCGCCTCATTTGCGCGCAATGCGGCAGTACAGGGCGATTGGCTGCTTCATGGCGCGCTGGACAAAACACCACTTTCAATCTACATGGCGGCGCTAGGCATGACCGCATTTGGCGTGACGGCGCTTCCGAATGGTGTACTGACTCTCGATACCTTTCACGGTGAGTTCGCGGCGCGCCTGCCGAATGTTTACGCCAGCATCCTGTTCGTGGCATTGATGATGGCGCTCGCGCGGAGGGCATTTCGGCAGGCGCGTGCAGCCATCCTGACGGGAATATTGGCTGCCATTTCGCCTTTGGCACTAGCGTTCAGCGCGGTGGCATTCACCGATCCGCTGATGCTCGTGTGTATCACAGCAGCGTTCTACGCGGCGCTGCGTGGCAAACCGGTGCAAACGGGCATCTGGCTGGCCCTCGGCATCGGCTGCAAGCAGCAGGCAGTCCTCTACACCCCGCTGTTGCTGGCTGTCCTGTGGCGCAGTAACATGCTTCACCCCGAAGTCGTTGGGAAGAATCAGGATACCCAAGAGGGAAAAGCAGGCAGCGCCGCAAAATACCTGCGAGATTCAATACTTATGGCGCTGCCGGTCGCGGTTGGGTTGACGGCGTTGTTGGTATGGGATGAAGCCCGTGGACAGGTCACGGGCCTATGGACGCTGGCAGCCGCTAACAATGACCCCGGACGACTGGCTCATCCGGATGAACTGCTGCCGCGCTTGGTGGCATGGATGTGCTACGCGCAATATCTGCTGCCTCTGACGCCAATCGCAGTTCTGATAGGGCTTAGGATTCTGACTGCAGCCACGCGCATCACATCACACTCTGATGCGAAAGCCGCCTCACAGCAGCGTCGTGCTGGTTTCATGTGGATACTGGCTGCCTATGCGGTGCTGTACCTGCTGGCGCATTGGGCGGTCGCGGTGAACATCTACGACCGCTATCTGCTGCCGCTGCTGCCTGTTGCGATCCTCCTGGCCGCAGGTGTACTCTCGGAATCCGGGCATAAGGACAGGCAGCACAATAGCGTACTACTCACCAGACCTTTTGTAGCATCCACCCTCTTCCTGCTGGCACTGAGCCTGCCGACAGCGCTGGATGCACTGGCCGCGCGATTACCAATTGGCGGTGACCGGGGTAAGCATCAGGGTATAGAAGATCTAGCGGCTCACCTGGAAGGCAAACCGCTGGGCACGATCATCTACGATCACTGGCTGGGCTGGGAACTCGGCTACTACATGGGCACATGGTCGGACAAACGCCGCGTGTACTATCCCACACCGCACGCGCTGGCCGCCGATGCGCCGCTGAACCCCGACTGTGCACCGCGTTACATCGCCGCGCCCGCTGATGTTACTCTAACACCCTGGCTGAATGCGCTGCGCAGGGTCGGATTTACGATCAGCCTGGATTACGCACACGGGCGGTTTGTGTCCTACCGCCTCATTCCTGCTCTGACTGTGAAATGCGCTTCAACCGCTGAATCATCTTAGCCGGGTCGGACTGATGTGTACGAGCATTCATGCGCGTGACCATCTTGTGTGGGTCTACAACCTCGATCTCACCCGTTTCTGGCTTGTCAACGCCAGGATACTTGGCGCGCCAGGTATTGAGGAAGGCTGTGAGCCACTCCAGTTCCGCACGCATCATCGCCAGGCTGTGCGTATACAATGCAGCGATATGTTCGTTCGCACCCCCATTTTCGGCCTGATGGTTGTTCCACGCTTTGTCGATAGCATCGATGCGCTGTTTGAGGTCGATCTCATGATGGTGCAAAACCTGATAGACCTGACGGGGTTTGAGCGCCTGCAAATTGACCAGGCCAAGTTCGAAACCCGTGCCCAGGGAACGCGGCTGGCGCAGCAGTTCAGCAACCGCCGTCTGCAGCACGCCGCGCCCAGCCTCCGTGATCGTATAGATTTTGCGGGCAGGGCCGCGGCTGTCACTTTGCAGGTGACTGGTGAGCATGTTCTGTCGTTCGAGCTTGTTGAGGATGTAGTAAATGGACGAGAAACCAATCGTCAACCATTCACGTAAACCACGTTCATCAATGATCTGTTGTATTTCGTAGCCATGCCGGGGTGCTTCTGCGACCAGGCTCAGGATAGTCAGTTCAGCATCTGTCATCATAGGAATATTCCACGGTTAGAATAGGGCATCAATATTCAGCTTAGCGAATATTGCGCTGGATGGCAAGCGAAAAGCGTGTTTGTTTTCGTGTCGTGTGATACCGTATAATCTGAAAGGCGCAGCAGCGACCGGGCGCAGCGAGGTTTTATGACGGATGCGTTGATTGGCAAAATTATTGGCGGCTACGAAATCCTCAATGTCATTGGCAGAGGCGGGATGGCGACCGTTTATCGCGCCCAGCAGAAGTCGATGAACCGCGATGTGGCGATGAAAGTGCTGCCAGAAAAATACATCAACGACGACACGTATATTCAGCGGTTTAACCAAGAAGTCGCGATTGTCGCCAAACTGGAACATCGCAATATCGTGCCTGTGCATGACTACGGCGAGTTCAACGGCCAGCCATATATTGTGATGCGCTACATGTCGGGCGGCTCCGTCGATGACATGCTGAACAATGGCCCGCTTGAGATCGAGCAGCTCGTCGACATCATCGATCAGATTGCTCCGGCGCTGGATTACGCGCACAGCAAGCAGGTGCTGCACCGCGACCTGAAGCCGAGCAATGTCCTGTTGGACGATGATGGCGGCGCGTATCTGACAGATTTCGGGATCGCGCGGGTGCTGGGTGAGCCAGGCAGTAAAGGCATCACAACGCAGGGCGTCGTCGGCACACCGAGTTATATGAGTCCCGAACAGGCGCAGGGGCTGCCGCTGGATAACCGCAGCGACATTTACGCGCTGGGGGTGATGCTGTTTGAACTGGCGACAGGTCGCCGCCCGTTCGAGAGCGATACGCCATATGGCATCGCCGTTCTGCAAGTGACTACTCCCCCACCCTCGCCGCGTACCTACAACCCACAGTTGTCCTTCGCGGTCGAAGAAGTGATCTACAAGGCGCTGCGAAAGAAGCGCGAGGAGAGATTCCCGAACGCGGTCGCGGTTGCCGAGGCACTCAAGCGGGCAATCAACAAACCCGTCATGAGTCTCCATGATACGCAGCCCGGCGGCATCCCCCGTCCACAGCAGCCCGTACCGCAGCGCACACCGCCCCCACCGCAGCAGATGATGCCACCGCCTGCGCCACTGTCGCAGCCCATGTATGCCAGCGTGCCCAGCCAACCGATGACGAGTGGGATGGTTGGCACGGTGCGCCGCCGCCGCAGTAAACCGCGTGGCTCGAATGTGTGGATGAGTGCGGCACTGGGCGGGCTGTTGGGCTGTGGGCTGCTGGCGATACTGGCACTGATCGCACTGATCGTGTTCAGCAGCGCAAACTCCAACTCAACGACCACATCTACCCCTTCGGCGTCAGGTGATTCACAGGCAGAAAATAACTCGCTGCCACCGCTGGACGCGACCAGCGAGGCCGCACGCGAAGCGCTGATCACCGAGTCCGGGAGCAGCGAGGAACTGCCAACCAGCGTCGCGCCGGGCATTGCCCCGATTGGCGTGCGCGAAACGCCCACCCTGAACCCATCGCTGCGGCGCACAGGCGGCGTACTCGTCTATTTCGCGGAGCGCGATGGCAACTATGACCTGTACAAACTCGATCTGCTGAGCGGCGACGAGACACGACTGACCTTCGACTCGAATGCCGATTCCTACCCGGCAGTTTCTCCTGATGGGCGACTGATCGCCTTCCAATCCAATCGCGACGGCGATTTTGATATTTACGTCATGGACATCGATGGCAAGAATCTGAAGCAGCTCACCGACAACACGGTGCTGGATCGTATCGCGTCGTGGTCGCCCAATGGTGAGTGGCTGGTATTCTCATCCGACACCCGCAATGACGAGACTTATGATCTTTACCAGATGCGAGCTGACGGCAGCGAACTGCATCCGATCTTCAGCAACGGCGCACGCAACAGTCACCCGCGCTACAGCCCCGATGGGCGTTACATCGTGTTCACAACGGGCACAGCCGATGATGGAGCTACCTGGGAAATCGGGCGACTGGATTTGCAGACCGACGATTTCATCCAGTTGACAAACAATTCCAGCAAGGATTGGTCGCCCTCGTACAGTCCCGATGGCAGCACGATCATTTACCTGACCGGCAGCACCGGCAGCGCCCCCGCATTTGGCGATTCAGCCATCGCCCTGCTGACCGGCGACGGAAGTACACAAACAGTGCTGTACGACGGCGGCGGCTATGAGTGGGGGCTGGCGTATAGTCCCGATGGAACGCTGATTAGCTACACAACACTTTCGACCGAGACCGGGCGCGAAGAGGTCTATGTCATGCGAAGTGATAGCAGCGGTATCCAGCAAGTTACCTTTAGCGGTGGGCAAGGCGCAGTTTGGGTGCCGGGGTAAAGCGCAGTATGGTTGCGGCTGGCGCGACGCGCGCTGAGATGGTCGCTGACCGTATCCGACAGGCTATACGGGCGGGTGTGTATGTCAGCGGCGACCGCCTGATCGAACTCACCCTGGCGCATCAGATGCAGGTCAGCCAGAACACCGTGCGCGATGCGCTCCGCCTGCTGGAAGCAGAAGGTTGGGTCGTCAAGCAATCGCGCCATGGTGTCTATATTCGCACCTTCAGCCGGGAAGAAGTCATCGAACTCTATGCCCTGTGGGCTGCGGTCGAGAGTCTGGCGGTCCGTTGGGCCATTGAGCAGATCAGCAAGAAAGACACCACTCATCTGCGCCGTATTCTGGCAAACGGACAGCGCGAGGCATTGGCGGGCGATCTGCAAACCGCAATGGAAGCCGTGCTCGAATTTCATACGATGATCGGCACACTGAGTGCCAAGCCGCAAACAGAAGCGCTGCTGCGAAGTCTGCACAACCGCGTGTCACTGTTGGAGGTGCTGCGCCAAATGCGCGCGCCGCGAAGTCTGCGGGCACATGAAGCGCGGCTGATGCTCTATGAAAAACTCGTCTCATTGATGGAGGCAGGTGATGGCGATGCGGCAGAGGAACTGCTTCGCTACCTCATCCGCACAGAGGGTGAATCCCTGATCAGCCTGATAGAATGACGGTGCAACCCTGGACACGCATCACGCGTAATGTTGAGTAACTTACCTTTCGCACTCGGCGCGTTTTTTGGCCCTCCCCTCCTTAAGGTAAAGGGAATAAGCGCTATCGTGCATCAGGAACTCCGTCTCCATGCGGGAGAAAGCCGCGAGCGCCCAAGCAGGCATAGCGTGAGTGAGTAAGACAACAAAGGCGGATGGATGAGCGCAAATACCCCTCAGAATCTTCCCGAACTGCCGTTTGACCAATACGCTTCGCCGCAGGCTGCCGCGCCGCGCCGGTCGGGCTGCGCCTGGGCGGTCGGTGGCGCGCTGGGCTGCCTGGCGCTGCTGCTGCTGCCCATCATCATTCTGCTGCTGGCGGGCACGATCACCGTGAACGGCGTGGTGGGCGGCATACAGGGACTCCTCAACCCGCCGATTGTGACGACCGCGCAGATTGTGCTGGAACGCATCAGCGGTCTGTCACAGTTGACATCGGTCAAGTACAACTATTCCAGCCTCGTCACCAGCCAGCGCGACATGCCAGATGTTTTGCAGTTTCTCTATGGCAACAAGCTGGTGATGGTGGCCGTCGGGCACATCAGCGCGGGCATCGACCTGAGCCAGTTGACGGCGCAAAATGTGACGCAAGAGGTTGGCGTACTGCGCGTGCAGCTCCCGCCACCGACGCTGCAAGAATGCTTCCTGAATGAACAGCTTTCCTACGTGATGTCGCAGGATACCGGGGTGTTCGCCCAGGAACTGCCGGAACTATCGAGTGAGGCGCGGCGCTACGCCCTGGCACAGTTCCGTGATAACGCGCTGAACGAAGGCATCCTGAACGAGGCCAATACCCAGGCACAAACGGTGCTGACTGAACTGCTGCGAGCTACGGCGGGCGATGTGCGCGTCGAGGTACTCACGTCGCCGCCGAGTGCTACCCCAGCGCTGCCGGAGACATGCGGGTAAATTGTTCATGTATTCATGACCTGTCAACACTATGCCAATGTTTTGACT
>JAEUQX010000457.1 GCA_016788625.1 Anaerolineae bacterium | reverse complement strand
TCTGGGTGGCTATGGTTATGAGGTTATCACGGCTACCAGCGGACAAGAGGCATTGAATCTGACGGCACAGCAATCGCCGGATGTCATCATCCTCGATATTTCGCTGAATTCCGAACCGGACGGGGTCGAAGTCTGCCGCCGCTTACGGGAATGGTGCAAGACACCTATCATCATGCTCTCTGTGCATGATGAGGAAAAAACCAAAGTGTCCGCGCTGCACGCGGGCGCAGACGATTATCTGACGAAACCATTTGGCATGGAAGAACTCCATGCGCGCATTCTGGCTATCCTTCGGCGTGTTGTGGCGGAACCGGGGTTTAGTCCCAAAGCAGAAATTGCCGTGGAAGCGCTGCGTATCGACCTCGTGAATCGAGCCGTCTATATTGACGATGAAGAAGTTCACCTCACGCCCAAAGAGTACGACTTGCTGCGCCTGTTGGCAACGCATCCCGGAAAAGTGCTCACACATCGCGCAATTCTGAACGCAGTCTGGGGGCCGGAATACGGCGAGATGGATCATTATGTGCGCGTGTTCGTCAATCAGCTTCGTAAGAAACTGCGTGAGAACCCTGCACGAGACATTCGGTACATCCTGAACGAACCCGGCGTCGGCTATCGGTTTGTCCATTTGAAATGAACATCACCGAAGAAAGTGGCATCCCATCACCAGGAAATGGGATGCCGTGAGGGGTGCTGATTATGAGCGGGGTTGGGGCACTGCGGCGTGTTCGTCTGCGCTTAGGTGATGATCACTGACGTGTTCGAATGTCACCTTGAAATCCGCTGGCAGAGGCAGCGAATCCAGGTTGACCTGTTTGATGTTCAGTGACACATCTTCGGATTCCAGCAGCGCGTCGCGCAGAAAACGATCTGTGGACATGTGCAGCAGGTTGTAGGGGAAGCGCGTGCGTATTGCACCAATGTAAACGTGAAAGTACGTATCCGGGTATGCTTCGCGCATCGCCTTGAGCAGTGTGGCGACATTCTGATAGAGATTGCGATAAGGTTCATCGATGACCTTAATCGCGCCTTCGTCCCAACCGTTCAAGTCGGTAATTTCGCGGCTGCGGTTGAGGAATGCCTCGGTACGTTTAGGATCGACATCAATGTGAATGATCTGAACGGGCACGCCGCGCTTCAGGATGCGGTTGACGACCGCCACCGCCAGCTTTGACCACGTATCACAGAAATAGAGCGCCACCTCTTTGTGCTTTGCAGGATCGAAGATGACGGGTTTCTGCTCAAAAACCGGGGTTTCATAGAGCTTCAGCCGGGCAGCCGTCTCTTTGTAGTGGCGATGAATGCGGAAGAACACCCACACCAGCGTTGGGATCAGCAGGACAATCGCCCATGCGCCATCGACGAATTTGGTGATGATGAAGACCAGCATGACGATGAAGGTGATGACCGCCCCTGCGCCAGAGACCAGCAGTTTCAAACGCCAGTGCGGGTCATAGAAGATCTTCGTCTCCAGCCCCCAGGTGAATTCGCCCGGGTTGACATGGCCTGCCCGCCAGAAACGCCGGGTCATGCCTGCCTGACTGATGGTAAACCCTAAGAACACCCCAATGGCGTACAGCGGAATCAGATTGGTGACGCGCGCGCCGGTGACAATCACCAGAAAGATCGCCGCGCCGGCGAGTGTATAAATTCCCCAGGCGAAGACCAGGCGGCGTCCACGATACGTCAACTGGCGAGGGAGAAAGCCATCGCTGCTGTGCAACGCGGCAAGCTGCGGAAAATCCGCAAAGGGTGTGTTCGCCGCCATGAACAACACAGCGAATGCGCCGATCATCGTTAGAACATACCCTGCGTAGCTTATGCCGTCGGTGCCGTAGATTGTGCGGGCAAGCTGGCTGATCACCGTTTCGTCATGCGATGGCACTGCCTGAATCGCATTCGCCAGTACGGTGATGCTGAGAAACAGCGTAATGAGGATGACACTCATGGCGACTAGTGTGTTGGCGGCATTTTTGGCGCGCGGCTGCTTGAATAGCTGGGTGTCGTTCGAGATGGCTTCGATGCCCGTGAGCGCGGTGCAGCCGGATGAAAACGCCCGCAGCAGCAGCAGGAGTGTAATCGGTTCCAGCGCATTGTGCTGGATGGCTTCGACATCTGCCACTGTTCCTAATGTTCCGCTGGTGAGCTTGATGAACCCAATGACCAGCGTGATCCCCATGGTGATGAGGAAGAAATAGGTGGGAATAGAGAACAGTCGCGCGCTCTCTTTAACTCCCCGTAGATTGACAAAGGTCATGAACACGATGATGCCAACAGTGATCCAGACGCGATAGGGCAGCAGGAATGGGGCAACGCTGATGATGTTGGCGACGCCAGCGCTGATGCTGACGGCTACGGTCAGGATGTAATCGGTGAGCAGGGCTGCGCCGGTCACCTGCGCCAGTTCCTCGCCCAGATTTTCTTTCGCCACCCGGTAACCGCCACCGCCTGCCGGGTTGGAATAGATGGTCTGGCGATAGGAAATCGTCACAATCGCGATCAGGACAGCAATGGCAATCGCTATCGGGATCGAGACCGCATTGCCCTGAAATCCAATCAGGACGAAGCTGCTGATCGCTGCTGTGTTCAGAATAATCAGAATCTCTTCCGTCGCATAGGCAACCGAGGAGAGCGCGTCGCTAGCGAGGACGGCCAGCGCAATAGGATTGGATGCAGTCTGGTGGGAAATATCAGACGTTTGCAGGCGTTTACCGATGACAATATCTGCAACCCGTTCCTGGGCGTCGTGAATCGACATAGGTGAATCTCCAATGATGACGACATTTCAGTATAAAAGTCGCGAATCAGGATCGTGTCAGGGTTTTCGCTTATGGAGTAAAGAAAGTATCAGGATTTGTCCGTCAGCGGCGCGGGTTACTTGCTGGCTTCGGTGTGAGATGATTCAATCATGATGGCTGGTACATATTCTTTGTGCTGCGGCGGGCTGTCGAGCGTGAACAACTGCCGATGCGCGGCGGATAGCTGTCGCCTGAGATCCCAGGTCTGAAACTGGTGCCAATAGGGAATCCAGCTCTTGTGTATATGCGCGAAGACCGCATCGACATTAAGTTGATCGGCTGCATCCACTAGCGCGCCCAGCACGGTCGCACACTGCATGGGTTGGATGGACAGCTCGACACCATAATCTTCGGCTGTAGCAGCATACTCAGCCATGTCATGACGTTCCTGCTCGGTTGGTGGGGAATTGCCAAATGCGCTGCCGAGGTAGGAAGGATGGCGAACTGGCATCAGCCGCAGGAGGATGATCTGTGCCGCATTATTGCGTGCCAGCGCACAGGCCAGATGCAGCGCCTGCATCGTCCAGGATGGCTCTGAGATCTGTACCAGTATAGTTTTCACGTCGCAAATCCTTACGTCGTATTCCAGTCAAGCACTTCTATTTTGACTGTACTCCCGGTCGCGTAAGGATCGGGACAACGGAAACACTGCCGCCATCAATTTCGCGTAAAGTTTATCGGGTCGTGTCAGGTCTGCGAAGCAGGGGTGTATTTACCCCGTCACCTTCATGCCTGCCGCCACGCCGTTGATCGTGGCGAGTACAGCGCGCAGCAGTGGGCGATAGTTCTCCGCGTCCGGGTTCATCTCGCGGATTTGCCGCAGCAGATGCACCTGGATGAAATTCAGCGGATCAACATACGGGTTGCGCCGTTCGATGGAGCGCTGCATGACCGGCGCGTTGTGCAGCAGGGTAGGCTGGTCGATCACCTCACAGACCGCCTGGCACGCGCGCAGGTAAGCCGCCTGCATCTCGCTGAAGATCTGTTCGCGCAGTTCCGCGTCCGTCACCAGCGAGGCGTAAAGCTGCGCGATGCCCATATCGGCTTTGGCCAGGTCGAGCTGCACATTTTCCATCAGCGCCTTGAAGAACGGCCAGCGCGCATACATCTCGCGCAGCGTTGCCAATCCGTGCTCGTGTTCCGCTACGTACATACCCAGCGCGTAACCGACGCCATACCAGCTCGGCAGGATGGCGCGGCTCTGCATCCACGAGAATACCCAGGGAATCGCGCGCACGTCCGAGAAGCTGCCGCCCGGTTTGCGCTTGGCTGGGCGCGAGCTGATCGGCAGGTTGGCGAGTTCGTTGATCGGCGTGGCCTGCTGCCAGTATTCGACGAATCCCTCGGTTTCGTAGACGAACTGGCGGTAGGCGGTGCGCCCGGACTCGGCCAGATACTCCATCGCCGCGCGCCAGGCAGGCAGCACCTCGCGTTCTGGCGGGGCACCGCGCGCCACCAGCACGGCGTTCGTCACCTGATGCAGATGGCGGCGGGCGATTTCCGCATTGCTGTAACGATAGGCGATGACCTCGCCCTGTTCGGTGATCTTGATGCCACCCTGCATGGTGAGGGGCGGCTGCGAGAGGATAGCCTGATTGGTGGGGCCACCGCCGCGCCCGATGCTGCCGCCGCGCCCGTGAAACAGTTGCAGCAGGATGTCTTCCTGTGCGCCCATTTGCGCCAGGTTCTCCTGCGCGGTGTAGAGATTCCAGTTGGAGGCCAAGTAGCCGCCATCTTTGCCACTATCGCTGTAGCCGATCATGATCTGCTGGCGCTTGCCGCGCGCCTCCAGATGCTTGCGGTACTCCGGATTGGCGAAGAGTACACGCATCACGTCCGGTGCGGCTTGCAGGTCATCGATGGTTTCGAAGAGCGGCACGATGTCGATGTCGCGTTCGACGCCGACCTCGCGCGCCAGGAGCAGCATTGCCAGGATGTCGCTGGGCTGCTGACTCATGCTGGCGATGAACGTGTCGATGACGACGCTGCCGTACTGCTGCTGCGCCTTCGCTACCATGCGCCAGGTCGCGATGATGCGGTTGGTTGCGTCGGAGAACTTCGGCTCCATCGGGAAGAATGGGCGCGGGTTGGCGATCTCCATCGTCAGCAGGGTTTGCTTATCGGCCTCGGATAAGCCTTTGTAGCTCTGTGTGCGGCCATAGTAGCGGAACATTTCGTCCAGTGCGTTGGCGTGCAGGCGCGAATCCTCGCGGATGTCCAGCGGGACGAGGTGCAGCCCGAACAAGCGCACTTTTTCCATCAGCCGCCGCAGCGAACCCGAAGCCGTGTAACGCCCTCGATTGTGGCGCAGGCTGCGTTCGACCAGCGCCAGATCGTCGTAAAGTTCCAGCGTATGCTGGTACTCGTCGCGTTCCAGCTTCCCGCGAATGATGTTCATTTGCTGGCGGTAAAGTTCCGAAGGATAGCGCTCGTCCAGGCCGCCCGCCGCCATGACTGCCTCGCGCAGTTCGTCGGAGACTGACACTTCATCGACCGAGTGCGTCAGATGTTCGGCCAGGAATCCCACATCTTCGAGATAGGCGTTGCGGGCTGCCGCGCGCAGCGTCGCCAGTGTGCTGAGCGTAACATCGGGCGTGACATTGGGGTTGCCGTCGCGGTCACCGCCAATCCACGAGGCGAAGCGCAGGAAAGGCGGCAGTTCCGACCAATCCGCGTCGGGGTAGTGTTTCTCCAGCGCCGTGTGCAGGTCGTCATACACATCGACGACGACATCCATGATCACGCTGGTGATGAAGTACAGGCCGAAGTCTACTTCGTCGGAGACGGTGGCGCGCGAGACGCGGGTGGGGCGCGTCTGCCACAGTTCTTCGATCTCCTCCAGGATGTGCGCTTCCAACACCTGCGCTTCACGCGGTAGCAGGTTTTGGCGGTCGCGCACCGACATCATCTGGGCGATGTGGCGCAGCTTAATCAGCACCTCTTTGCGCTTCGCTTCGGATGGGTGTGCCGTCAGCACCAGTCGGATGCCGAGTTCGCGCAGCAGGCGGCGCATCTCCGCGGCGTCCACGCCCGCTTCACGCAGCCGTGATACTGCTGCATCCATCGATTCGTCGCTGTGTCCTGCGGCCTCGCGCTGGCGCAGGGTGCGTGTGCGCTGGGCATCTTCCGCGATGTTGATGAGCTGGAAGTAATTCGAAAATGCTTTGGTCAGCACGCGCGCGGAGTCGAGGTTGAGGCCGTTGATCAGGCGTTGCAGTTCGTCAGCAGCGCCGGGTTCGTCACCGCGGCGGCCTTTGGCGGCGGCGCGCACCTGCTCGACCAGATCGAAAGCGGCATCGCCGTGCTGTTCCCGGATGACGATGCCGAGCAGGTTGCCCAGGAGACGGATGTCAGTGCTCAGTTGGTTGGCGACCTCGCGCGTGGCGGGCCGCTCGTGGTTGCTATTGGTCATTGGCAGTGTTCCTGGCGGGGATGACGAAGTGTATCACTATACCGCAGATGCGGGGCAGGGGCAACGATTTTGGCTAGGTTGGCTGATGCATATGACAGTTCGAGTTTCCTTTCATTAAAATGGATTGAATGGGTGAATTGGGTCAGCAGTGACACGCCGGCGAATATGACACAGTCTCGTGAAATGTACGGAGAACATGATTTATGACTATGTTTGAAGTGAAGCAGATTGCGATACTTGAGCATGTGACAACTCGCTGGTCTTTTCATAAGACCCGGGTTGTGTCGTTGAGTCTGTTTTTGTTACTGATTCCGATTATGCCCTTACATCCTCAAGACTACATAGATACCCTTACTGCGAGGCAACAAGCTGAGATTGAAGAGATCATTCAGGAAACGATCGAACATGGTCAAGTGGGAACCGTAGTGTGGGTGGCTTTCCCGACAACATCCTATTCATGGGCGGTTGGATTGGCAAGCGAAGCAAATGCCACCCCACTAACTGCAAATGACTCGTTTCGAATAGCGAGCAATTTAAAAACGTTTATCGCAGCAACGTTACTATTGATGCAGGAGGATGGATTGCTCGATCTTGACAACCCATTCAGTCACTATTTGCCAGAGATTGCAGCATTTTTTGATTGTGGGGAACACATTACGATTCGCCACCTGCTTAACCATACATCAAGCCTATATAGTTTCACCGGTTCGGTAGCTGAAGTAAATGAACTAATGGTTTCGGATCGGGCGATAAAACCAGAAGAACTTGTAGCTCTAGCCGCAAATACTCCTTACAATTGTCTTTACAGTCCCGGCGATTCGTTCAACTATAGCAATACGAATGCTGTTATTGCCGCAATGGTCATAGAAGCAATTTCAGGGCATCGGATTGAAGAAGAGATTCGCACGCACATTCTCGACCCACTAGCGATGGGCAATACATACTTCCGAGGATTAGAACCTGAGCGGGGATTTCTGGTTGACAATCATACAGAGTCTGGACCTTTTGACTATAATCCCACTGCGCTTGGGAATGGCGACCTGATTTCAAATGGTCCTGACCTGATCAAATTCGTACAGAGTGTGTATTCAGGCGAAATATTTGCCGATACCTCAAGCCACGATGAGATGTTGAATTTTGTTTGGGAGGATAGTAATGACTTTCTTCAAGGACATTATGGTTTAGGAATACGACAGTTCTCAAGAGAACCCCTCATAATTGGTCATGGTGGCAATATTCCGGGCAATCTCACAATGGTTATGTATGCCCCCGAAGCTGAGATTACAGTGATCGTTTTGACGAGTAGTGATTATTCGCCCGATTTTGATATTCTGGCTACAGTAAATGCCATTTTTGAGGTGGTTGGGGTAGAGTGGTAGCATCCCAGAATAGTGTGGAGTGGCAAAAAGAGAGTTCATTGGCGAGACTGTTATCATCACAACAGCAGTCGAAGAGAGCCAATGACCCAGAGCAACAATTATGTCCCAATGCAGAATGTTCCTGCTGGGCTACGTCTATAACTTCTGCACCGATCACGACAGCCTCGCCATCAAGCTCTACCTCCCCAATTCTGCCCATTGTTGGGTGCGTCGTACTCCCGCCGTAGCTGCTGGACTGACTGACTATCGCTGGTCTATGCTCGAACTGCTGATCTTCAAGATCCCAGCACCGCCGTTTATACCTCCCAAACGCCGTGGCAGACCTCCTAAACCTATTCTCCAGGAGGCTTCCGCATGACCACGGTATCTTGCCGCCCTACCAGTAGAGTTTCCCTTGCCTTAATTTGAGCTTAGGTTACGTTGCTCTCGATACATTCGTCTGAAGTGTGTTCATCATCTGTATTGCATCAGTTTGCACAAAATCTGTCAGTGCGACCAGAGAAAAATCCTTATCGCTGACGCGTACACTCCAGATTGTCTGTTCACACCCGCCGCCAATCCGGTGGGTGATTCCGCAGTCGCCACCACCAGCCGACTGGGTAGCCGAGCATCTTCGCCACATCACCCACAACGCGGATGACGGGCACAAGCGCGACCAGGTAAGCGATCTGCGCTGGGGTGTGCCGCTGTTGTTCGCGGCGCAGCAGGGTGCGCAGGCGGCGGTAGGGCTGGCGCAGGTAGATGAACGCGCCGGGTATGAGCAGCAGCCAGAGCAGCGGATGTACAGCCGCGCCGAGCAGCAGGAGCAGCGGCAGGGCGACGAGATACGTCAGGTAGCGGATGGCGTGCCGTTTGCGCCACAGGTCGGCTTTGCCGTCCCCGCGCGCGTAGAGGTAATACTGCTTGAAAAACGACCGCAGCGACCCACGTGGACGGAACTCTACAGCAGCGTTCGGCGCGAAGGCGAAGGGCGAGGCGACCTGCTTCAGGCGCAGATCGAAGATCAGGTCTTCACAGTAATCGAGCCATTCCGGGTAGCCGCCAACGCGCTCCCAGACGGGTTTGCGAAAGGCGACGCTGCGGCTGCTGGGCAGGAAGCTCTCCGCTTGGATTTCGTCTTCCAGCGGCAGGACGGTCGCGCCCATCGCCAGTTCGAAGCGTGTGGCGGCCTGGGCGTGGAAGAATCCCCCGACTACCGCACAGCCAGGATTTTCGCGCAGCGGACGGGTGATTTCGCGCAGCCAGTTGGGACGCAGTTCGACCCCGGCGTCCGTAACGGCGATGATGTCCCCTTGTGCAGCAGCGATGGCGCGGTTGCGTCCCTGGCTGATGTTGCAGCCCGGCTCGACGAGAATGCGCAGCGGCAGTTCGGCCTGGTACGCTTCCAGGATGCGAACCGTCGAATCGCGGCTGCCGCCATCAACGATGACGATCTCATCGGCAGGGTAATCCTGCGCCTTGAGCGAGCGCATCAGGCGGTGGATGTGGTCGCCTTCATTCAGCACGGTTGCGATAACTGAAATCATAGGTGAGAAGTGATGAGTGACGAGTAATGGGTAATGAGTGAAGAGTCTACCTATGGCGGAGGGGCGTGACAAGCGCGAAGGGGCGCGGCATTCACCAGGATTAAGCTGATGCTGCGCGGCAAGTTTACGCTATTGATATCTTTGTGCTTAAGGGCAAGATAGGCGGGTTACACTTAAACTAAGGATCGAATAAGTCATTGGGGAAACTTTATGCCGATCATGGTCAAGTGGGCAAATGCCGAGCAAACCATTCTGCTGGAGACGTTTGTTGGCACCTGGACGCTGGACGAATACTGCCAAATGGTTGATCAGGCAGCGGCGCTGCTGGCAACCAAAGCGCACATCGTTCATATCATCTGCGACTTCACCTCTTCGCAGGGCATCCCCGGCAATGCGGTGGCGGGCATCCGCTACGCCAACGAGAAGCTGCCGCGTAACCAGGGGGGTGTCGTGTTCATCAATCCTGGACTGGTCGTCAAATCGTTCGTGAATATCGCCCGCAACATCAAGCTTGAAGCCGCCCGTGAGGTACGAGTCAGCGACAGCCTGGAGTCGGCCATGGCGCTGCTGCAAGCCGAGCCACCCGGAGCGTAAGCAGCCTCGTACAATGCCGCGCAATTTGACCTGGATGTGTATTTGCGCCCCTCTCTATAAGCGCGGCGAAATGGGGTGAGGCCGGGGGCGGGGTTAACTGTTGGTATCTTTGACCCCGGTGTAGTAGTAGTCCAACAAGATTAATCTGACGGGTCGTAGGGACAACGCCTGCGTTGTCCGGGTTAGCTAGTCCTCCGGCTGTGTGGCGTTGATCGTGCGAAACGTCAGGTTGATGCGCGCATCCGTCACGCGCTTCGACTTGGGAATCTGGTGCTTCCAGAAGTGCTGGGTCGCGCCGCCCATCAGCAGCAGACTGCCGTGCGTCAGCTCGATGGAGGCGCGCTGCTGCGGGTCGTGCTTGTGTTTGAACTGAAACTGCCGCGCCGCGCCAAAGCTGACCGAGGCGATCAGCGGGTTCGTGCCCAGTTCTGGCTCGTCGTCGCTGTGCCACGACACGCTGTCCCGCCCATCACGGTAGTAATTGAGCAGCACACTGTTGAAGCTGGCCCCGGCAATCTGTTCGACACGCGCCTTGATTAGCAGCAGATCATCCGTCCAGGGCAGGGGCTGCTGCGTGATGCCGGAATAGGTGTACACGCGGCCTGGGTCGCCGTACCAGGCGGTCAGGCGCGGGATCGTGACGCTGCTGCCGAACAGTTGTATGTGATCCTGTTTCCAGGCGATGCGCGCGATGAGGGCTTGCAGCAGTGCGTCGGCCTCGTCCAGGGCGAAGCACTGCGGGTAAAACGTCACATCGGCATCGGGCATGGGCAGGTGCATACAGCATCCTTTTGAAACACAATCATTTCGTGAACCCATTTGTGGATTGTAACGCGATTTCGGCGTCACAGGCTGGTGGGATGGCCTGCCTCCATCCATATGTCGGGTTCGCGCTTTCGTTTTTTGAGCGAGAACCGCATAATAGAAGGTGGAGGTTCTCGTATGGTACGTGTGCTGCTTTCGCTGCTCGTGGGGCTGCTGGTGGGCGCGGTGATTGGATTGTATCTGGGCTGGTTTCAGTTCCCGGTGCAGTTTGTCAACAGCCCTGCCGCCAGTCTGGCCGAGCGCTTTCAGGATGACTACGTGGTGATGATCGCATCTGGCTATCTCAAGGATGGCGACCTGGGCGGGGCGGTTGATCGCCTGCGCATCCTGGGCGTCGCCAATATTCCCGCCTATGTGCAGGAAGTGACCGAGCGCTACATCAGCAACTCGCGTGATGCACGCGACATCGGTTACCTCGTGGCGCTGGCCGAGGGGTTGGGACGCCTGACGCCGATCATGCAGCCGTATCGCCAGGTTGCACCGGGGCAGTAGCACATGAGCCAAGCCAGCAGCGGCAATCTCTCACCTGGAACACGCAGCAAATATCGCCGCCCGCGTCGCCCCGTCTCATGGATGGGACTGCTCCTGGGCTTGTTGATCGGCATTGGCGGGGGGCTGGGCTATGCCTGGCTGGTTGACCCGCGCGTCGAATTTGATACACAGCCCTGGCAGCTTGAACCGAATGACCGTGCCAATTACATCGTCGCGATCACGCTGGGCTATGCCTACGACGGCGACCTGGGGCGCGCCGTTGAACGGCTGCTGGCGCTCAACCCGCCGGGGCAGGTGCGCGGCGACCCCATCCAGGAAGTCGCGGATGTTGCCTGCCGACTGGCGACGAGCGGCTACGTGGATAACAGCAGCGGGCTGCGCGCCATCCAGCAGATGATGGTCTTTTACCAGCTTCAGGGACGTTCCGGCTGTGCCGATAACCTGATCCCCCTCAACCAGGACAGTGCCGTTGTCGTCACGGTCGAGGCCGCTACACCCACGCCGCAGCCACCCGCCAGCAAGACACCCACGCCGGAAGCCGCCGACCGTGCTACGCCCACGCCGCTGAGCGTCGTAGTGCCGACCGCAGTGCCGCGCAGCAGCTATGTCGTGGCCGCCATTCGCACGTATTGCAGTACGACGCTCTCCGGCCTGATCGAAGTGCGTGTACAGGACTTCAACGGCGACGGCATCCCCGGACAGGCGGTGCGCGTGCGCTGGCAGGACGGCGACAACCGCTTCGTCACCGGGTTGAAACCGGAGCGCGGACCGGACTACGCCGACTTCGAGATGCAGGCCGACCTGAGTTACACCGTCGAACTGCCCGGCCAATCGGACCCGACACAGCCGTTGGTGGCCGCGCCCTGCACAACTGAAGCAGGACAGCAGGCCATCACGTCGTATCAGGTCTTCTTCCGACCGAGCGGGTGACGCACCATTGGCTTATGGGCGAATGAAATCGGACATGCTGTTGCAGGGATACTGCACAGCCGTGCCGCCGCTGCGAAGCAGACCAACAGATTCTGGATAGCCACTAGAACCCGATGCTGCTGACATCCCACAGCCACAGCTCAGCCTGGCGCACATTCGTCTCGAAAGGGATACCCGCCAGCAGCACGGCCAGCCGCGTACCATCCGGGCTGAAGGCCAGCGCGCTAACCGGGATGCGCTGCCCCTGGAGCACGTCCAGATAACGTTCCGAGGTCTGGTTATCCCATTTCCACAGGCGCACCGTCGTATCCAGACCGCCGCTGCCCGATGCCAGCACACGCCCATCCGGACGAAAAGCCAGCGCAGTGATGCTGTCGGCGTGCCCATATTGACCGAACAGATTGTTCTGCCGCTCGACGTTCCACGTTTTTACGAATTTGTCGCTGCCGCCCGTCGCCAGGAC
>JAEUQX010000404.1 GCA_016788625.1 Anaerolineae bacterium | reverse complement strand
AGCACGACCACCACGATGAACAGCACCGAGAGATGCCGCTGGTCAATCGGCGTCGTGCGGATCAGCGCGTTGGCCGCGTAGTACATCGCCATGTAGACCAGCACATAGGTCGCGGGCACGGCGGGATGCGTCCGCAGGGTGAACGCCATCCCACCACGCTGCGCTTGTGGAGCGGAATGGAAAACATCGGGGGATTCAGGCCTGAGTGTTCCAGGCAGCGCACCCGTCCCCTGTAATGACACGTCACTGCCGTGTCCGTTTTGGGGTTTGCGGAAATAATCCCACAGCGCCCAGGCCAGCACACCCACAATTCCCGCTGTGACCAACACGGCACTCAGCCAACCGCTCAGCATGGGCGGGACGAACCACTCGTTGAGCAGCAGCGGCGTCAGCTCAAAGTTTCGCGCGAGCGACTGTACAGGGTCGGCCTGCGGCGTCACGTTGATTGTTGGCAGCGAACGCCCGTAGAGAAACCACAGCAGGTAGGGCAGCGTGCACAGGCCGAACGCCAGCGCGATCAGCAGACGCGCCCGCAGCGATCTGCCGCGCATGAACAGCACGATGCAGACCATGCCTGCCGGGACGATGCCGAACGAGGCGTAACGCAGCATCGAGCCGATGATTGCCAGAACGCCCAGCAGCGCCACCTGCCACAGCTTGCCGGATTCCAGCGCGATGGGCAGCAGCGCCAGGAACAGCAGCGAGATGATGATGTAGGGTGGTTCGGAAAGGACGAAGGTGGCGACCGAGATCAGGTTGGGCGTGAGCAGGATGTAGAGCAGCGCCAGCACGATCAGCAGCGGCGAGCGCAGGTAGCGGCGCAGCAGCAGCACCGCGCCGAACAGGATGCCCATATACAGCAGCAGGTAGACGTAGCGCACGCCTTCCACGCCGTCCAGCCCCAGCGCCCGACTGAACGCATTAACACCGCCCAACGCGATGGGCAGCACGGGCGGCCAACTGGTGAACGGCAGGTTGACGAAGCGCTGCAAGCCCTCGCCCGCCAGCAGGGTACGCCCGGCGGTCAGGTAACTCAATGAGTCTGGCGATGTGCCAATGCCGCCCAGATGCGTCGCCCACAGGAATACCACAGCGCCGAACAGCGCGGCCAGCAGCGGCAGCACGTTCAGCAGGCGGTTTAGCGTGGGTTGGGCGGGTGCGTTCGACATGATCAGGCGAGTATAGCAGCGCGTACAGACGGATAACAGCGTGAATGAAAACAGCCCCGGTATCCCCAGGGCTGCTGATTGGTGCGTCGTAATCGATCAGGCAATCGATTTGATCACGAAGATCAGTTCGCCATCCGGGGCGTGGACTTTGACCTGTTCACCCACCTTCGCGCCGAACAGGGCTTTACCCAGCGGGCTTTCAATCGAAATCTTGCCCTCGCGCGGATTGGCCTCTGCGGAGCCGACCAGATGGTAGACTTCCTTTTCTTTGCTGCCCTTTTCCATGACGGTGATCACCGAGCCAAGCGAAACGGCATCTTTGCGTCCCGTCGCCTCGATAATCTGCGCGCTGCTGAGGATGCCTTCCAGGCGGATGATCTCACCTTCGATGAAAGCCTGCTCGTTCTTGGCGTCCTCATACTCGGCGTTCTCACTCAGGTCGCCGCCTTCTTCCAGAGCCAGCCGCAGGCGCTCAGCCACTTCCATACGGCGAACCTCAAGAAGGTGCTTCAAACGCGCCTCAATATTTTTCAGGCCTTCCGGGGTTAGATACTGGACTTCGCTCATCGCGTCCGCTCCTCAATACAGTTCGTAACAACACAGGGCCAGAAAACAACAAAACACAGCCTATGCTGTGCCCTCTTTTCAGCCCCATCACTCACAGCAAGTTGTAACATCATGCTCCGGTGAGTCACGGTAATATAGCATGAAAACCTACCCCTGTAAAGACGCCGAAGATCGCCTAATTGGCCTATAATGATGGGCGATCTTCCGCCGTAGATGAGGTGTCATGTACGATGATGACTGAATCACTGCTCCAGCCGCGCACCGTGCGCGCCCCGGAATTTCCCGCCGCGACCTGGCTGAATGCCGAACAGCCGCTGATGCTGGCCGGGCTGCGCGGTCGTGCCGTGCTGGTCGATTTCTGGGAGTTTAGCTGTGTCAACTGCCTGCGAACCCTGCCCTATCTGCGCGAGTGGCAGCGGCGCTACGAACGCTGGCTGACGATCATCGGCGTTCACGCGCCAGAGTTCGCCTTCGGGCGCGAACGGCAGAGCATCGAATGGGCGCTGCGCGAGCATGATCTGCGCTATCCAGTTGTGCTGGACAACGACTACACCATCTGGGACGCTTTCGCCAACCGCGCCTGGCCGTCCAAGTATCTGATCGATCAAAGCGGCTACATTCGCTTCTCCAGTCAGGGCGAGGGCGGCTACGACCGTTTCGAGCGCGCCATTCAGCAGGTGCTGCGCGAGGCCGATTCCGACGTGTTGCTGCCACCGCCGATGCAGCCGCTGCGCGCGGAAGATGCGCCCGGCGCGGTCTGCTATCGCCCCACGCCTGAACTGCACGGTGGCTTGGATCGCGGCGCGTTGGGCAACCCGGAAGGTTACGCGGGCGGCGTGCCCGTCGTCTACACGCTGCCGAAGGAACGCCAGCGCGGGGCGTTCTACGTCTCCGGCGCGTGGCAGGCAGGCGAACAGTACCTCGTCTATCGCGGCCAAACGGAGGCGGTGATTCAACTGCCGTATGAAGCGGTCGAGGTTAACGCGGTGTTCAGCCCGCATGTCGAACTGGTCGAGCGGATGCTGCACCCGGACGCGGTGGCTGTTGAGGTCTGGCAGGATGGCGCGCCGCTGCCCGACGCCGTGCGTGGGAGCGATGTGACGGCGGAAGGTCGCGTGCTGGTTGACCGTCCGCGCATGTACAACTTGGTGCGTAACCCCGGTTTCGAGCGCCATGAGCTGACGCTGCGGCTGAAGTCGCGCGGCTTCGCCTTGTACGCGTTCTCGTTCACCTCGTGCGTGAAAGCCTGATAATCTCACCTGAAAGATTTACGGCTCAGACGTTTGTGGGTACACTCAGTGATAGTCTCGCTCACATCTTGTCCGGGGTGTCGTGATGTCACATGTCTTCGTCAGCTATAGCAAGCACAACAAAGAGTATGCACTCAAGTTCGTTGAGAAGTTGCTCGACGAAGGTTTTGATGTCTGGATCGACAATCGACGCTTGAAGACAAGCGAGGATTGGTGGCGATCGATCGTCGAATCGCTACGGGATTGCGATGCGTTCATTGTGATCATGACACCTGAGTCCGATGCTTCGGAATGGGTACAGCTCGAAATCACACTGGCGTTCAAATACAAGAAGCCGCGTTTCCCAGTCTGGCTTTCAGGCCCGATTGATACTCCCAATTGGGATATTTTCGCCCGCACCCAGTACTATGATGTTCGAAATCAGGAAGTGCCTGCTGCAAGTTTCTACGAAGATCTGGCTCAATACGTCAAGCGCAAATCGTTTCGTGGGTCCAACGTTACCGCGACGGGTAAACTCGACAAGAAGGTCGAACTCATGGAAGCTGAGTACGAGAAGGTAACGCTTGACGCAATTGCCAACCCACCGCGCACAGAAAACGAGGATGATGACGATGTCAGTCCAGCGAAAAAGCGTTTCCCGCGCGAAGCGCTGATCGCCGCTCTGGTTGCCGTATTGGTGATTGGCGCTGCTGCTGTCATGCTCCTCACCCAATCGCCGCCAGCGGTCATCACGCCAACGACTGAGCCAGTGATAACCAATACGCCAGTGACCCCAATGGATACAAGCGTATCTGCTGACCTGGAATCCTTGAATACATGGCGAGTTTCGCAGAGTCTGCCAGATCTCACCCCCGATGCCCTGTTGAATGATATCGCAGATCGCCACATGAACTATCTCGGGTCTATATCGCTGGATGAACTACCGGGCAAGAATCTGGTCCTTGATGCTGATGATAGAAGCGCGCAGGACATCGCTACGGAAGAGGGATATACAGGCAGCGTTCAGATGTTCGCGCTGGTAGAGGAAGATGGCGAAGTCACACTGTCCGAGCTGATTGATACAATGATTGCAACAGGGCTGGATCAGGTTGTTGAGAATGCAAGCGTTGTTGGATTGGCGCAAGACCGATCGCCTGACACGGGTATCGCATACTTTGTTTTGGTCATAGGGACAAACTGACATGAAAGCATTTTCGCTCTTCCTCCTGGGGGTGTTCCTGTTTGGCGCATCGCACGCTATAGCACAACAGAACAATGCCGTTGCGGCATCTGATTTATCTCCAGAAACGAGACTTATTCTGGAAGACGTGAATGAGTATCGTCGCACAACCAACGTCGTCCACCTGGTTCCCAATACTGCCCTCAATCAGGTGGCGCAGATATACGTGGACGATCTCTCGTCGCGACCGCCGGGAAACCTCGGCAACATCTACACCTCCAATAACCAGAGTGTCGATGAATTGTTGAATCAGAATGGTTATGTCGCCTACTCAGATGGCTATGTGGTTGATTTCATCCCATTGGTGATCCGCAACATCACCCCTGATCAGTTGTTTGAGTTTCTGATACAGGATTCGCAGTCGGAAAATCGCACGGTATTGAGCCGCAGAATGTCGCTTAGTCTGGTCAATATTCTGCCATTGTCCAGCCCCTTGTACCGTGAAATTGGCCTTGCGTATGAATTCAACGCGGAAACCCAACGATATATCTATGTGCTGATTTTTGCGGCGCAACCCAATGTATTGCCTGTTGTTGTGACGGTGCCAGATACTCCCAGCGTGATCGCTGAAAATGTCATTGATCCTAACGTTCAGATCCGCATTCACAACGAGAATACCCATACCAATGGTGATCGAGTGGGCGAGACGATCTTTGTTGGGTCTATTGAAGACATTCGGATCAGTGAGCAGCCCGAGGTACTTGCCTGTCCGACGGCTGCCGATACAACTTCGATATGGCGACCTTATCGGAATGTCGTCACCTATGAATTGACCGCTGGATTTGGACTCAAGACCCTATACGTTCAAATGTGCGATAAATTTGGTCGCACCTTGATCTCTCAGACTTCAGTGACGTTCGCGCGTGCATCAGATCAGTTGACCGCATCCGTAGAGAATGTGACACCTGGCCCTGACGTGATCGGGATTGCCAATGCAACGCAGACAGCCGCAGCGAGCGCCACAGCCTACGCGCCAGTGATTCAAACGGTTGAAGCCATTTTGACGGCGACGGCAGCTCCTTAACCTAACGCATTCTCATCTCAAATGTCTCACGATTCTCCTGTCCCTTCTCCAGGTCGAGAAGGGACAGTCAGAAGGCAATGTTACCCTGCGTCCTACGGCGCGGACAGCAGCGTGCAGGCCGGGCAGCTTCCGTCTGGGCGGATGAGTGCGAACAGGTTGTTGATTATTAAACCCTCATCACCCGACGTGGTCATGACGTAGGGATTGATGCGCCAGACCAGCGCCAGCTCGACGCGCGGGGTGCTGGACTGCGCCAACTGCTCTAGGGCACCCGCCAGCCACGCGGCCTGCTCCTGCGCGGAGGTGTCGCGCCCCACCGGGAAGCTCGTAAAGTCCGCATTCTCAACGCCTTCATATGAGCTATATCCCAACGATGTGAAGCACAACGGCAGGCCGGAGTCCGCGAAAGGTGCAGCGGCGCGTTCGATCATCCTCGTCAGGTAGCGTGTGTCCTCGTTCCCGCGTGGATCGCCGCTGGTCTGGTCGGGCGGCACGACGCCTTCGACGTAATGCACGCCGATGCAGTCCGCAACCTCGGCCATGCCCGCGTTGGCCATGCCCTGGTAGTACACATCGTCGTTCATAATCTGTTTCGGGAAAGTGCTTTGCGCGGTCGTCGGCGAGGGCGCGGCGCTGATCACCAGGATGTCGGGGTTGGCGGTCTTGATGCCCAGGTAGGCCTGCCGCAGCAGCGTGACGTAAGCTGCCGGGTCGATCTCGCCGGTGGTCCAATAGCGGTCAATGTTTGGCTCCGCCCACACCTGGATGGCGTCCGGGCCAAGCGCGGCGATCAGGCGCAGCGTCGAGCCGAAGAGGCTGTTGTAAGTCGTCAGGCTGTTGATGGTGGTCTCCGGGGCACCTGCCTCCTGCAAGTCATTGAGAATATCGCGTTGATCACCCACAACTTGCAGCATGATCTTGAAGCCCTGTGCGTGCGCGCTGCTGATCAGGATTTGCACGGTGTCAAGGCTAAAACTGCCGGGACTGAAGTTAATCCGCGTGGCGACCCAGGTCATGCCCATCGCGCGCATCTGGTCGAGCGTCTCCGGGCTGTAGTCGCTGACCCAGCCGCCCAGCGCCATCTGTGGCAGCGGTGTCTCCTGCATTACCGGTGCGAGCGCCTGTTCGGATGGGCGTCCGGCCAGGAACAGCAGCGCCCCGCCGAAGACAATCACCAGCAGCGCGGCGGCCAGTGTCAGCGCGCCCAGGCGGTAGGATGCGGGCGAATAAGGTGGATTAGCGGCATTTTGGGTGTACATGGAAACACGTTCCTCCTCTTGAGATTGGTCGAGAGGGGCGGACTGTGATTGGGCAAAACGGGCAGCCAGGCGGGCGACGAAGGCCGCGTCCGGTTCGATGCGCGCGGCCACATCGCGCAGCGCATCGGCCATCTCGGCTTCGGCAGGTGGCAGCATGTCCTCGTCGTGGTGGTTGCTGTGCAGGTGGTCATTCATGGCTGTTCCTCATAAGCTCGCAGCGTCTGACGTAGATCGCGCAGTGCGCGGTGCAGCAGCATTTTCACGGCGGCCTCGCTGCGGTTCATTACCTGTGCGGCCTCGGCAGTGGTAAGTTCTCCAAAGATCCGCAGCCGCACCACTTCGGCCTGCTCCGCCGTCAGTGTGTCCAGCGCGCGGCGCACCTCGGCCAGCGTCAGCCGCAGCCCAACGAGTTCTTCGACACTGTGGCTCGGCGCGCTGACGTCCTCGGCCAGATCGAGCGTATCCTGTGGGCGGCGCGTGCGGTAATGCGTGACAACACAGTTGCGCGCGATGATGGTCAACCACGCGGCAATGCTGCCCTCGCCCCGGTAGGCGCGGATGCCCACGAACGCCGCCATGAAGGTCTGCGCTGTCAGATCTTCCGCGTCCTGTACGCTGTTCACCCGCACATAGATATAGCGGTAGATGCGGCGGACATGACGCTGGTACAAGTCAGCGAAGCGAGCAGGTGCTGCCAGCGATTCGTCGCTGAGATCGGTTTTGCTCAACAGTCCTCCCAGGGAAGCGGTCTTGCGCGCATTGTGCTTCTCTGTGCTGTATGTCGCAGTTGTGGGTGGCAAGGTAACGCCGCAAGAAACGTTTGCTAAAAAATCATGAAAAATGTATTCATTACCCGTTAGGAAGTAAAACCTCGCGTTTCACCATGACTGACTTGCATTATAATCTTTAGAAATTGACACTGCTGTAAGGACAGCGAACAGAACATCCTATGGCGCACGAAGGCTCGAACGGCACGATTCGCAAGGTACTCATCGTTGATGACGAGGATATGACGCGCGTCCTCCTCAAACATGTCATCGACCGGATGCGTGTTAGCGGGCTGCAAGTGCTGCTGGCCGAAGATGGTGAAGAAGCGGTACGTATCGCCGCTGACGAGCGGCCACAACTCATCCTGCTGGATGTGCTGCTGCCGAAGATGAATGGCTACGATGTCTGCCAGCATGTGCGCCGCATCGCCGACTACAATCCCTATATCGTCATCCTCACCGCGCGCGGCAACAGCACCGACCGCCAGCGCGCCGAGGCGATTGGCGCAAATGACTTCATGACGAAACCGTTTAACCCATCGCGCCTGATGGGACAGCTCAGCGAAATCTGGGGGCTGAAGAACTAGGTCTTTAGTCGATAGCTTTGAGCGAACCGCTTCGCGCAAGAAGCACTGAACCAGCAGCTCAAGACGACAAGCGAACAACTTCACATGCTCCACCTTTCGGAATAAAAGCTTGTGTCAAAACCACGTTTGAGCATCACCTTACCCACATTTATTCTGGGCGACATGATCGCCTCGTTTGAGGCTATCTTCGGCCTGAATAACGCCATAACGCTCTTCGAAGCGGATGGCAGTTACTATTTTGGTGCGGACTGTGCAGACCGCACGCCCGATTCACAGGAGCTGCTGGAGATCGACAACGAGGTTGTTGGGCGCGTCGTGCTGTATACCGAGTCCTTCGACCCCATGTACCCGCGCGCGCTGCACCATCTCTCCACTTCGCTCTCGATGCTGGCGACCGAAACCTGGCGGCGCAACCTGTTGGCCGACGAAGTGCTCGACCGTTACGACGAGCTGAACCTGATTTATGATGTCGGGACGATGTTCGTGCAAGGGCTTTCGCAGGATGGGATCGTCAAGAATGTCCTGGAAGAGACCAACCGCATCCTGCACGCCGACGCGGGTGTGATCTATCTGTGGGACTCGGAGCATTCGACCCTCGCGCCGATCAGCTTCTTTGGCGAGCGTTCGACGCCGGACTTCTGGAGCGGGCGGGTGCGCGAGCTGGCGCTCAGCACGCTGTACGCCTACGAGCAGGCGCAGCTTTTCGAGGCCGACCGCGTGATCTGTGCGCCGCTGCGTTACAACGAGGAACTGCTCGGCTCGCTGGTCTTGCTGCACGAGCGCGAAGACCGCAGCTTCAAAGCCAACGATGTCAACCTGCTGACCACGCTGACGCAGAACACGGCGCTGTTCATCTATGCGGCGCGGCTGCTGGACAAACTGGCGCACGAAAAAGAGCAGCTTCAGCAGACGCTCACCGAACTAAAGACCACGAAGGACAAGTTAGGGCGCGCGGAACGCCTGAGCATTATCGGGCAGACGGTCAGCAGCCTGGTGCATGACATCCGCAAGCCGCTCGGTCATGTGATGGGCTACGCCGAGTTCCTCTGCCAACCGGAGGTCGAGGCGGAAGATCGCCAGATGTTCGCGGCGCAGATCATGAAGTACACCGAGGTTGTCGCCTCGATGGCGCAGGAGATGCTGGATTACACCCAGGGCGCGGAGAATGCCGAGAAGGCCCCCGTGGAGGTTACGACTTATCTGGCGCATGTGTCCGATCTGCTGATGCCGCCCGGCCTGGAACGTTCGGTCAAGCTGATTGTGCGGAGTGACGCGGCGCGCGGCTATCAGATCAACGTTGATCAGCAGCGTTTCTCGCGCGTCTTCCAGAACCTGGTCAACAACGCGATGGACGCGCTGGAACAGTACGGCGGCAGCCAGGTTGAAATCTCGGCGGAACCCATCGGCAGCGAGATTCGCTTCATGGTCACGGATGACGGCCCTGGTGTACCGCCGCAGATTGTCGCCAGCCTGTTCGACCCCTTCGTCACGCTGGGCAAGTCACACGGCACGGGGCTGGGGTTGGCGATTGTGGACAAGATGGTTTCGGTACACGGCGGCAAGATCCGCTACGAATCCGCGCCGGGCGGCGGTGCGCGCTTCGTCTTCCATCTGCCGCAGTGGCAGAATAACATGCGCTAAGCGAATGCTTATCGTCGCGTTCTTCGCCATCACCGGGCGCAGATGGCAGCAAGGACGCTGATCAACATCCCTCGAAACGCACAGAGGCGGGCACACAGGCTAGCCTCTGTTTTTATGCGGTATAGATACTGCCAGGCGAACGAATCAGAAAGCGCTGTGTTCTGATATGCGATCACACCGCAGATTAGTCGGTGTAGAAACGTGATCTGAGATCATCTTCGGAGATGAATTGACAGGCATCACGATACAGCCTTCGCAGCATTCCTTTTCCTAACGATTTTCGCCCATGAACCGGGACATTTAGAGTTTGATGTTTACCCTCATGTTCACGTTGCAGGATATGGTGACTTCCCGCTACACGAACGACTACAAAGCCGAACAGTTCCAGGATAGCGACTACCTGTTCTCCGGTCAGATTACGCAGTTTCGGCATACGACTCAGGGTACTCGATGGTGACGATGATACGCGGGTGGGCAACCAGATTCAGGTCTTTTTCAGGATCATTGACCTCTAGATAGAGCTTGATGACCTCGCGGATATTCTGAACCACCTCGTCCAGGCTGCTGCCGTCCGTGCTGGCGGTGATTTCCGCGCACGAGGCGACGTAATAGGGATGGCCGAGATCGCCCTCTTCCTGCCCATCGAAATACTCCACCGTGACGTGAATGGTATCGTTGAGCGCGTCCATAAGTCCTCCTCACTGTTCTGTGACCATCATAACATAGACCGGGCACAATGCCCCGCAAAATGGGGGTCGCTTGTCGAGGCGTATCCACCCATCATTCCTATCTTGTTGCTATACTGGTCGATAGTACGCACATGAATAAGCCGGGAGCAGCGATGAGCGCGAACGCAACCAACCAGCGGCTGTTTCTATCGTATGCGCGGGCGGACGATGAGCCGTTCGTCGAGAAGCTGTGCCATGATCTGCGACGGCTGAGCTTCGACCCCTGGTACGACCGCGAGAACATGACCAACGACGGAGCGCCTTTCACCCAGGCCATCGGCGACGCCATCCGGGGCAGCGTGCGGCTGCTGCTGGTCGTCGGCCCACGCAGCATCGCCTCGCAATACTGCCGGGGCGAATGGCAGAAGGCGCTGGCGGAGTGCGTGCCCGTGCTGCCGCTGCTGCGCCTGGGCGAGTACGACAGCATCCCGGCGGAGATCGGCTAAGGTCTGCTCCACATCGTACTTGCGGTGGTACAGGCGGCATCGGCAAGACCACGCTGGCGGCGGCGCTGATCTGGGCGCTGGTCGGCCGCGCGCCTTCGAGTCGAGCAACGGCGCGATCTTCCTGGGGTGCGAGATTGGCGAGACACACGACTACAGCGAGCAGGCCGCCGAAGAGATCGACGCGGAAGTGCATCGCATCCTGCAGACGCAGTACAACCGCGCTAAGATGCTGCTGACCGAAAACCGGAGTAAGCTCGACGTGCTAGTGCAGTTCCTGCTCGACCGTCAGGGCTTCGAGGAACAGATGGAAGGCAAGGTCGATCTGAACGGACTGCCGCCGATCCCGGATATTTCCAATAACGGCAAGCGGCCAGCGACTGCGCAGTAAACACGCGCGGGTTTACATCACAATGCAGATCAAGCGGAGGGGTTCTGCCCCTCCGTTTTGTTCCCGGTTGTCAGAAAGGAGCCTGGCCTTCTTAGCGCACGATGGATGCAAGCGGCAGCACAGCCCAGATCGGCTCAACCGTCCGCAGCGTGTTTACTGCAAAGGGTTCAGCACCTTCTGGTGCGGTGACACTCCTATCCGCGTTGAGATCGGTCAGATTCAGCGTGAAAGCAATCGCGGAGAGCCATGACCGGTTTATGTCTTCACTACGCAGCATCGCGCTCACGGTGAAGATCCATTCGTCCGGCCTCCATGAGTAGACGCTGTTCAGAAAACCTGTCTCCAGATCGACGCCTAACCGCAAGGTGACAACAGGCTCTGGGAAGAGAGCAGCAATCGCCTGCTGTAAATGATCCAACTGTTCGTCTGTGACTGGCGAAGTGAGCCGAGAACCTTCTTGCTGCACGATCTGTTCGCGAAACGTTTCCTGAAAGGTGGGATCAGCGTACAGCCCGGCCAGATCCGTGCGCGTCTCGAACCATGCCGAGTCATCCGCATCAGTGCGCGTCACGTGGATGAATTGTTGGGTAAACTCTAATCCCAGCACATCAATCATCTGATTGGCGTCCAGCCCCGTTGCGAACGGTTCGACTGGCTCCGATGCTTCTTCGCGCGCGCGCCGATTTTCAATCGTGGCATCCAGGTTAGCGCTCAGGTCGTAATAACCCCAGGCAGGCAGTGTAGGATCGTTGAGAATTGGCTGCAAATTGGCGAGGTCGATATAAAAGATCTCGTCGATCAACATGAAGTTGACGCTAATCAGGTCGCTGGGGTCATCCGCCAGATCTCGCGGCGCGGTGATGGTCAAATCGGCATCCAGGTTGCGGAGAAAGTCATAGTATCCGACAGACGACTGAAACATATTCAGGTTTACCGTGCCTCTTAAGAAGCCGCTGATGCGCATGTATTCGATGGGTGGCGCATCTCCCTGCCATAACTGCGACTCAAGCTCGATCTGTGCCGAATGCAGGTTTGGCAGGCTGACCAAGCTGTTGTTCAATAATTGGCAGTCGGTTTCGGAGAGGTCGCCGCAGTACAAAACCGATATATCCTGGGCGAGGGTGATGCTGCTGGTCAAGACCAACAGTCCGATGAGCAGAAGGGACATTAAGCGGAGCATACAGCCTCCATCTATCTCATTTCCCTACCCTCATACTACGCCCGCGTCCTAACGAAACCCTAGCGTTGCCGCGTTTTGACTTGCTCTGCACCCTCTATGCAGGTTTACCTCGGTCTTAGGACAGCTTATCGACCGTAGTCGGCCTCGACCCGGTCGATCACGAAGCGCACAAAGCGTTCGGTCTCCTCGAACGGCGGCGGCGGAATCGTGCCGTACTCGTGCATCTTCTGCCGCCAGACCAGCGCATTGCGGATAAGCGCCGCCCACTCCGGCAGTTCCCCCTGTGCCCAGGCCGCCGCTTTGAGCTTGGAGACGTGTTCGCCGTGCCGGAGCGTATACAAGCCCCGGCACATCGTCAGAACAGCATAGGCCTGCGACCCGTGATGCGGGCTGGAATCCGTGATGTAGCTGCTCCAGGCGAGCAGATGCTCGCGCACGGCTTGTAGGAACTCCTCGCGCGAGACGGGCACGATGATCGTCTCCGGGGCGGGGCCGAACAACGTCACGCCCATGCTGCGTACCAGATACCAGTTCATCAGCCAGTCGATGCCCGCGCGTTTCAGGTGCAGCGGTTCGCCAGGGCTGATGATGCCGATGTTCTCGTATTCTGTCCTGAAGTGGCGCAGCGCGTGCAGCGTGATGTAAGCGACCTCGAGGCGGTTATCCCACTGCGGGAAGGCCGCGACCAGGTTTTGGTGCATCGACCTGAGCGCGTCGAGATCGGCGTCGGTGAGGTTGTCGCGCAGCGCTGCCGTCAGGTCAACGTCACTCAGGTTATCGTCAAAGTCACCGCTGATGAGCGAGCCGTAGAGGTACAACCCAACCAGCTTATCGCCGAGGGTGTTTTGGATCTGTCCTTGCAAGTGCTCGAGCAGACGGTTGACCTGATCATAGGCAGTCGGCTGCATGTGATTGTTCCCTTTGTGCCTGCGCCGAAAACTCGCTCGTGCACGCCATGTCGGCAGCGGGAGGATATATGGCGCTGGTGGGCGAACAAGCGGTTCGCCCCTACAACGCATACCCGCTCATCTTCCTCATTCGTGTGCGCCGCTGCGGTGAGATCTTCTGCATGTCGGCGGCGGGAGGATATACGGCGCAAGCGCCTAATCCTCCCCTACATCATTCGTGTGTGCCGCTGCTTCTCTTACCTCATCACTGCCTACAGCCCCAGCGTCTTCAGGTACTCGCGGTTGCGGCGCGCGCTCTCCTTGGGCGTGCCCATGCCCGGCAGCACATCCTGCTCGACGACAATCCAGCCGTCATAGCCGATCTCCTTAAGCGTCGCCAGCACCGCCGGGAAGTTCACATTGCCCTTGCCCAGTTCCGCGAAGACGCCGTGCCCGACCGAGGTGAGTCCGTCCCATCCCTGGACGCGCGACTGCGCCGCCACGTTCGGCTCGTGATCTTTGAAGTGCACGTGCCAGATGCGGTCGGCAAATTTGCGCACACCCTGCACCTCGTCGCCGCCGCCGAACTTGTAGTGCCCGGTATCGAAGACCATGCCAATCAATGAAGGGTCGGTCATCTCCATGAAACGCTGGGTCTCCGCCGGGGTTTCCACCCAGGTGCCGATGTGGTGGTGGAAGACCGTGCGCAGCCCGGTTTCGTCCTTCACGCGCCGCGCGACGTATTCCGCGCCCTGGACGAACACTTGCCACTGCGCGTCCGAGAGTCCCATCTCCGGCGTGATGCGCCCGGCGTTCTTTGCCCGCAGCGGGTCATTGTAGGGGTCATTGCCCAGCACAACGAAACAGTTCGACCCGCCCACAGCCGCCATCAGCTTGGCCGTCCGCACGCAGTCGTCCGCGCTTTGTGTGTGCTTGCTGGCGTCATGGAGCTGTACGCTGACCCACGAGGCCAGCAGGCTGAGCTTGCGCGCAGCCAGTTCCTCGCTCAGTTTGGCCGGGTCGGTGGGCATGAAGCCCCAGTCGCCCAGCTCGGTGCCGGTGTATCCTGTCTCGGCGATTTCATTGAGGACGCGCACATAGTCGTAGCGTTCGCCTTCGACACCTTCGATCACGCCCCACGAGCAGGGCGCATTCGCAATGCGTAACATGTCTTTGCTCCTAAATGCTCTACAGTCTGCCAGCGCTCGTCTTCCCACGAATGGCAGTCCCAGTGTATTACGGATGAGCGTAACCAATGCCGCGCGTTGTGCCAAGTGAATGGTTTGTTGGGCGCAGTCCAGAAAGGAATGCGAGTCTGTCGGGCTGTCTGCGGGCATTGCGAGCGACAAGAAGAACCTGATAAACAGGCAGGAACAGGTAATGTTACGAAGAATTGCAGAAGCGCTGATCACCTCACCCTTCACGTCTGCGCTGGTCGCTGTTAAAATATCTAAACCTCATGAATACCTTCGGGCTACGTTAGCACTCTCCATGTGAATTTGCTAAAAACCTCTTGACGACTTCGCGCGCCTTTGTTATAGTCGCATTGTGAAGTTAGCACTCTGACGTTATGAGTGCTAGATTACTGCTCTTGATCACAATTGAGATGCTCAATTGAAGGAGGACCTCACATGGCTATCAATATGCGCCCGCTGGGCGACCGCGTCATCATCGAACCGACGGAACAGGAAGAGACCACGACCAGCGGTCTGTATATTCCCGAAACCGCCAAAGAGAAGCCGCAGCAGGGCACCATCCTGGCCGCCGGCCCGGGCCGCACCGACGACAGCGGCAAGCACCTGGCGATGGAAGTCAAGGTGGGCGACAAGGTGCTGTTCGCCAAGTACGCTGGCACTGAAATCAAGATGGACGGCAAGAAGCTGCTCATCATGAAGGAAAGCGACATCCTCGCTATCGTCAGCTAAGCGCTTAGCTTCTAGCGGTTAGTCTTTAGTCGATAGCTTCTGGTCTTTAGCCCAGAGCCGTTAGCCTCAACGAACGTCCGCTAACGACCAATGACTACTGACTGCCGACTGCATTTTCACGTTCATTCAAGTGCAATTTGGAGGTAGTATCCAATGCCCAAGCAACTCGTTTTCAGTGAAGCTGCCCGCCGCAGCCTGAAGATCGGCGTCGATAAGCTGGCCGATGCCGTCAGCACCACCCTGGGGCCGAAGGGCCGCAACGTCGCGCTGGACAAGAAGTTCGGCGCGCCGACCGTCACGCACGATGGTGTGACCGTCGCCAAGGAGATCGAGCTGGAAGACCCGTATGAAAACATGGGCGCGCAGCTCCTGAAGGAAGCCGCCACCAAGACCAACGACATCGCGGGCGACGGCACCACCACCGCCACCGTGCTGGCGCAGGCCATCGTCACCGAAGGTCTGAAGAACGTCGCGGCGGGCGCCAACCCCATGCTGCTCAAGCGCGGCATCGAAATCGCCACCGAATACATCGCCAAGAACATCCGCAGCCAGGCCACCCCGATTGAGACCAAGGAAGAAATCGCCAAGGTCGCCAGCACCAGCGCCCAGGACGCCGAAATCGGCAACCTGATCGCCGAAGTGATGGACAAGGTTGGTCGCGACGGCGTCGTCACCGTCGAAGAGAGCAAGGGTCTGGAATTCGAGACCGAGTACGTCGAAGGTATGCAGTTCGACCGCGGCTACATCAGCCCGTACTTCATCACCGCGCCGGACACGATGGAAGCCAGCATCCAGGATCCCTACATCCTGATTTACGAAAAGAAGATCAGCGCCGCGCAGGATATTGTGCCCATCCTGGAGAAGCTGCTCCAGATCGGCAAGCGCGAACTGGTCATCATCGCGGAAGACGTGGACGGCGAAGCGCTGGCGACGCTGGTGCTGAACAAGCTGCGCGGGATGCTCAACGTCCTGGCGGTCAAGGCCCCCGGCTTCGGCGACCGCCGCAAGGCCATGCTGCGTGACATCGCCATCCTGACGGGCGGCACGGTCATCAGCGAAGAGACCGGCCGCAAGCTCGAAACCGTCACGCTGCAGGACCTCGGTCGCGCGGGCAAGGTTGCCAGCACCAAGGACAACACCGTCATCGTGGACGGCAGCGGCGACGAGAAGGACATCAAGGGCCGCATCGAAGAAATCCGCCGCGAAATCGATGCCAGCACCAGCGACTATGACCGCGAGAAGCTCCAGGAACGTCTGGCGAAGCTCAGCGGCGGCGTCGCGGTCATCCGCGTCGGCGCGGCCACCGAGACCGAGCTGAAGGAAAAGAAGCACCGCGTTGAAGACGCGCTGAGCGCCACCCGCGCGGCGGTTGAAGAAGGCATCGTCCCCGGCGGCGGTGTCACGCTGATCAACGCGATTGAATCGCTGACCGGCGTCAAGAACGGCAATGACGACATCAACACCGGCATCCAGATCATGCGCAAGGCGCTGGAAGCCCCGATGCGCAAGATCGCCCAGAACGCCGGCGTGGACGGCGCGGTGGTCATCCAGGAAGTGCGCCGCCTGCAGAAGTCGAAGAAGAACAACCGCATTGGTTACGATGTGATCCGCGACGAATACATCGACACCATCGACGCGGGCTTCCCCGACCCGGCCAAGGTGACGCGCGGTGCGGTCGAAAACGCCGCCTCGATTGCCGCGATGATCCTGACGACCGAAGCCCTGATCACCGACGTGAAGGAAGACTCGAAGGCCCCGGCTGCCCCGCCGATGCCGGAGTACTAGTCAATAGCTTTTAGTCGTTAGCGTATAGTCTTCGAGTCGGGTGATCCGCTCCGGGCTAACAGCTAACGACTATAGACTAATGACGATCTGAACAGAGAGAAGGCGTTCCCCGCTGGGAGCGCCTTTTTGATTCGCGGGTCGGGGCGCGAAAATTTTGATGGCGGGCAAAAAGGTGATAGATTAATTTCTATCCCGCCCGCATAAAACGATACATACAGGGCCATGTCAGCCGAATACCCTAACCCCCAACCCACCCCCGAATTCATGGAACGCTGCATACCGATCATCAAGGCCTGGGAAGCCGGTACGCTGCCGTTCAACGAGGCCGCGGAACGTTTCGCCGCGCTGCGTGCCGAGGCGGCAGCCGCGCAGCAGCCCGCCAACCAGGGGCAGGTCGAGATCATGATGGGCGTGATGTACGGCTACCGCGCCAACCTCGACACGGCCATCGACCATTTCCGCGCGGCGCGGCGGCTGTTCGAGCAGGCGGGCAACCCGGAGCGGATGCTGCTGTGCGACACCAACATCGCCGAGTGTTACCGCGACAAGGGCGAGATCACGCGCGCGCGGCAGATGTTCAGCCTGGCGCTGCAAACCGCCCGGCAGCACGGCAACCGCCGCGTCGAGATCATCTGCATCATTAACGAGGGGCAGATTCAGCTCAAGCTCGGCTTCCCGAACATCGCCCGCCCGGCGCTGGAGGAGGCGCTGCGGCGCATCGACGAGGCGGCGGACGTGCGCCCGCAGGTGATCGGCCTGCTGTGCGAGGCGCACCGCGACCTGGCGAGCATCTACCTGCTGCAAGGCGAGGCGGCGCTGGCCTGGGATGCCGCGCGTAACGCGCTGCTGACGGCGCAGGAGAGCAAAGAAGTGCTGCGCATCGGCTTTGCCAACCGCGCGCTGGGCGAGGTGTTGACCGCACTGGACGTGCCCCCCGACGGCGGCGACGGCTTCTCCGACGACCCCGACCACTACTTCCAGATGGCGATGAACAACTTCCGCGAGATCAAGGCCGAGGGCGAGGTGGCGCGCACGCTGAGCATCCACGCCGAGAGCCTGGCGAAACGCGGGCAGGTGATGACCGGGGCGAAGAAGATGCAGCAGGCGGTGCTGCTGTTCACCCGGCTGGGCATGGTGGCGGAGGCCGCGCGCGCCGCCGAGATTCAGATGCAGATGCTCAAGAACGCGCAGGGGTGAGAGGGGACTTGCGGAGTCTGCCTTCCCCTCTCCACGAACGGCGTGCAGTGGGGAGGGGCCAGGGGTGGGGTCGCTTACCCCAGAGTCGCTCGCAACCTTTCCAGAGCCTCACCCCCAGCCCCTCTCCGGCGGGGATGCTGACAACTTATCCGTTTGACATGCCGGTGGTTGTCGCATCCCCTGGAGAGGGGAGTCTGCTTCCCCCTCGCCAGCGACGCGCCCACGTTGACCCGCCTTTAGCGACACGCTGCGGAGCGTCGCGACCGGAGAGGGGCCAGGGGGTGAGGTTGCTGGCAGTACGTTCAGAGCCTCCCCCCTACATCCCTGCGTCGTCCGTCGTCGAGGCGGAATATATCCCGTCCCTAGCGCACTGCGTTCCCCTCTCCACGAACGGCGTGCAGTGGGGAGTGGCCAGGGGTGGGGTCGCTTACCCAGAGTCGCTCGCAGCCCTCTCCGGCGCCTCACCCCTAACGCTCGTTAGAGTCGCTCGCAGCCCTCTCCGGGGGGAGAGGGGACTTGCGGAGTCTGCTTCCCCCTCGCCAGCGACGCGCCCACGTTGACCCGCCTTTAGCGACACGCTGCGGAGCGTCGCGACCGGAGAGGGGGCCAGGGGGTGAGGTTCTTGGCGACGCGGTCACCCTGCTCCTCTCTCGCCTCTGCCTTCCCCTCTCCACGAACGCAGTGAAGTGGGGAGGGGCCAGGGGAGGGGTTTCCTACCCCCCCATCGCCCGCTGAATCAGCTCAACCAACCGCTGCGCCAGCGCCACCATATCCGCCGCGTTCGGGCTGGCCTGGAAGCCGCGCAGCGCTGCCTCAGCATAGAGCAGCGCCGTCTCGAATTCACGCTGCTTATAATACATGATGCCGATGTTGTAGCGTGTCCGGGCGGCGTAGTAGCCATCGCCCATCTGCTCATAATATCTAATCGCGGCATCGTAATGCCCGCGCGCTTGCGCTGTCTGCCCGGCATCGTCGTAAATGTTGCCAAGCTGGTTGTGGATCACTGCCCGTTCCGGCACGGCACCCGACGGCAGCAGATCGAGCGCCTGGTGATAGCGCCTGGCCGCTTCGTTCAGGTGCGTGGCCTGTTCGTTCGCGTCCGCGCCCGCCGTGCGCGCTTCTTTGAAGCTTTCACGGGCGACAGAGCCGAGCTGCCCCAGTGAAGTGGCACGGTTGCGCGTGTCAGTCGGGGCGCGCAACTCCAGGCTGCGCTGATACCAGTGCGCCGCCTGCGCCAGGTCGCGGATGGCAGGGATGTCCTTGTAGGCATGACCGAGGTTGAAGGCGGCCATCGCTTCGGCGGCCTGGTCGCCGATGCGTTGGAGCAGGGCAGCCGCTTCTTCATAGGCCTGCACACAGGCCGCGTCACCGCGTTCCCTCTGGATCTGTCCGAGCGTGAAGATCGACACACTCAGCGTGCGGATCAGGTTGCGTCCGGCCTCAGCCGAGAGTTCCCCGGCCAGCGCGGGCGCGGCGCGGCGGCGGTCTACCTCGATGCGTGCGCGCTGCAAGCGTTCCGCCGCATCCAGGTCGCGCGCTTCCAGCGCCAGCCGCACGCGGTAGTCGATGACCATGCCCCAATCCTCTTCATCTACGCCGTCGCGCGGCAGATCAGTGGTCGAGTCGCAAAAGAGCGGCACGATTTCGTTCACCAACGCCGCCCACTCGCCGCCGCGCCCGCTGCGATCATACAGCTCGCGCAAGCCCTGCATGGTTTGCAGTATCCAGCGCTGCCAGTTGTGCCCCAGCGCCAACCGCCGCGCCGCCAGCAGGTTGTCCTCTTCCGCCGCCAGCGCGCCCATGACCGCCGGGTTGCCTTCGTTCAACTGGCGATGGTAGTAATTCCCCAGTTCCGCCAGCGCCGCCGTGTAAGCGCGTTCGGCGCGCAGCCGGGCCGCCGCGTCGGGGTAGTGCGCCGCGAACAGCCGCCGGAAGTACCAGGGCAGCGCCGGATGCACGCCGTAGTAGCCGCCGCCCAGGTTGGTCAGCAAGCCCGCCCCGGCAGCGCGTTCGAGCAGCGGCAGCAGGTCGTCGCGCGTCTTGCCTTTCACGGCCTCAATCGTCCATTCCTCATCGGGTGCGCCCATGATTCGCAGCGCATCGACATCGACCAAGCCCTGGAAGAGGTGCAGCAGCGCCAGCGCGGCTTTCTCGTCGGCGCTGAAGCTGCTCTCGAAGCCGTATCTGAGCGAGGCGGCCAGCGACGCCCCGCGCCCCTCGGCCTCGTCCACGTCGGCGATCTCGGCCTCGCCCGCCCGCAGTTGCGCGACGAAGCGTTCCACTTGCTCCTGCTTCTTCAAGCCCTGCGTCAGCGCCTGATCGACCAGCACGGTGACGGTCAGCGGGTTGCCCAGCGTGTAGCGCAGCAGCGGCAGCCAGGCCTCGGCGTCGAAGTCGCGCGCCCCGCGCCGCGCCGCCAGCGCCGTCGCCAGTTCCAGCCGTTCATAGAGCGGCATGGGCGGCATCTGGATGCGTAAGGGCAGCAGCCCCAGCCAGGCGTTTTCGTCGCGCCGCGAGGTCAGCAGGAAGCGCGCCCTGCTGCGGCTCGCGTCGTACAGGAAATCGCGCAGGTCGCGCTGCTCGTCCGCCGACCACTGCGAGGCTGCCCCCGCTGGGACGCCCGCCACCGGCTCGACGTTATCCCACAGCCACAGCACGGGGATTTGCGCCAGCACTTGCAGGGCGATGTCGCGGCGCACCGCCACTTCCAGCGCCGACCAGGGGATGTTGTTGGCGTCGAGCAGCGGCTTGAAGGCGTCAGCGAAGTCGTCCAGGACGCGCGCCAGCGGTTTGTGGCGCTCGAACGAGGTGAAGAGCAGCGCGTACTGCTCGCCCAGCCCGCCCGTCTCGGCGTACCAGCGGGCGAACTCGGCGGCGGTCGTCGTTTTGCCGCTGCCCGCCAGCGCCCAGAGCAGCGCGACACGGTGCTGATCGAAACCCCGGTCGAGCGCCAGCAGCGTCTCGTCGCGCCCAAAGAAGCCGACAGCGGGCGGACGCGGCAGGTTGTCGCCCTGTTCGCCCGCCGCCTGTGTCAGCTTGATGGTGATAGTCGGGCGCTGCGCCTGTTTGGGGAACAGTTCAATCGGCGCGGCCTCGTAGATCAGCGGCACGCACCAGTCCTGCAGCGCGATGCTGCGCAGACCGATCTTGCGCTGCGGCTGGTCCGAGAGCGCCTTGCGCCCGCGCGTCACCGCCTCGCCTAACGAGACGCCGCTGAGCAGCACGCGGTACAGATCGGCCACGAACTGCGCCGCCGTCACCACGTAGACGCTGTAGCGCATGGCGACCACGCCCGCCACGCCCGCGTCCATCACCTGCTGCGCCAGCGAGCCGAACGCGCGTACCTCGGCGTGCAGTTCGCCCGCGCTGCCCGTCGTCGGCTGTTCCGGCGCTTCGGCATAGGCCGATTGGCAGGCGTTGAGCAGCAGCAGCGGCACGTCGGTTTCGACCAGCAGCTTGCCGATGCGCTCGCCGTCAACCCAGCGCTCTTTCTCATCCACGCCCTCGAAGACCAAATAGCCCTGCTTGCCCGGTTGGCTGTACATCAGCGCATTGGAGGGTGTCGCGCTGCCTGCGCCGCCATACCCGCCGTGCCCGTCGAAGTGCACGACGTGGTAGGGCTTTCCCGCCGTTTTGGCATCGCGCAGCCGCTCGCCCAGCGCCTCGAAGGTGGCCGGGCGCAGCACATCCAGGTGATAGATTTTGCGGTCGGCCTCGCTCAGGCTCTTGAGGATGCGCGCGGCGACCGAGCGGAAGGGCACATCGTCCCCGGCGTTCGGGCGGGCGATCACCAGCAGGATGCGGATGGCTTCCCCGGCGGCGGTCTGCGGCAGTTCAATCGTGCGCTCGCTGTCCTGGCTGCGGACGAAGGCCTTGGCGCTCAGCGCCAGTACCGTGTTGGTGGTCGGGTCGCGCAGCAGTTCCCAGGGGATAGCGGTGGCATCCTGCACCGTCGCGACGACCTCCACGCGCAGGTCATCGAGGCTGTCGCTGATCTTGGCCCACAGGCGCGTCGTCAGGCTGTTGGCCTCGAAGATGTCGTGGAACAAGGCTTCGCCGATGGCCTTCATGCGCGCTTCGATGCGCCCGGCGATGGTCGGCGCGGGGTCGTGCGGGTTTTGCAGGTAGTCTTCCAGGTACCAGCGCAGGTCGCGCTCGTCCTGCTCGCTCAGCGCGAAGTCAAATTCGGCGGCGGCGTTCAGGGGAGCCTGGCCGTCCGCCATGTAGGTCAGGTCGGCGCGGTAGCGGTTCTCCGCCAGGGCAGTCTGTCTCAGGCGCAGCGTCTTCATGGGCAACAGTCCTTGTCATTAACAACAATGATCTGCCGATGAATTCTATTGTAGTCGATTTTATCGCGCGTGAT
>JAEUQX010000380.1 GCA_016788625.1 Anaerolineae bacterium | reverse complement strand
GCAGCGCCCGGACGCCAACGCCGACAGCTTTACGCTGGACGAACATGGTAACCGCTGGCTGCACTCCGGCGATGCGGGCACAGTGGACGACGAAGGCTGCATCTACATTGTTGACCGCTACAAGGACATGTATATCAGCGGTGGCGAAAACGTCTACCCGGCGGAGGTCGAGCAGGTGCTGTACCAACTCCCGCAGGTCGCGGAGGCGGCAGTGATCGGGACCCCAGATGCGACATGGGGCGAGTGCGGGCTGGCAATCCTGGTGCTGAAGCCGGGCATGAGCGTCGAACCCGACGCGGTGATCGCGCACTGCCGGGCGAATCTGGCAAAATTCAAAGTGCCGAAGCATGTAGCCTTCATCGACGTGCTGCCGCGCAATGCGGCGGGCAAGGTGCTCAAGCGCGAACTGAAGGTGAAATTCAGTAATGGGTAATGCGTGATGAGGGAAGAGAAGAATTCACCGCAGAGACGCAGAGAAGCACAGAGGTGCGTGTTTTTGTAGGGATACGGCACTGCAACGTTCTCCCTAACAGCCCGCAGAATATGAGAATTATTCGCAAGAGGAGCAAAAGATGGGTATTCCAACCTTACCAGGCATTACTGAAAAGACGATCACGAGCGCGCGGCTGACCACCCGCGTCCTGTTCAGCGGCAGCGACACGGGCGCACCTGTCCTGTTCCTGCACGGCAACGCATCGTCGGCCACCTATTGGGAAGAAGTGATGCTGGCGCTGCCTGCGGGCTACCGCGGAATCGCGCCCGACCAGCGCGGCTACGGCGGCGCAGACCGTGACAAGAAGATCGACGCCACGCGCGGTATGGGCGACTTCAGCGATGACGCCTTCGCGCTGCTGGATGCGCTGGGCATTGCTAAGGCGCATGTTGTCGGGCACTCGATGGGCGGCTCGGTGATCTTTCGCATGATGATGGATCACCCCGAACGGCTGCTGAGCATCACGCTGGCGGCGACCGGCTCGCCTTATGGTTTCGGCGGCTCGAAAGGCACAGACGGCCAGCTTTGTAACCCGGACGGCGCGGGCAGCGGCGGCGGCATCGTCAACCCGAATTTCACCCAGCTCATGGCGGCAGGCGACCGGGGCGCTGATAACCCGCAGGCGTCGCCGCGCATCGTGATGAACAGCTTCTACTGGAAGCCGCCGTTCAAACCGGCTCGCGAAGAAGAACTGCTTTCGTCGCTGCTCTCTGAACACGTCGGCGGTCAGGAATATCCCGGCGATTTTGTGCCGTCGCCGCACTGGCCGAACGTTGCGCCTGGCAAGTTTGGCCCGGCCAACGCGCTCTCGCCGCTTTATGCGGGCGATGTCTCACGCCTGAACCACATCAGCCCTAAGCCGCCTGTGCTGTGGGTGCGCGGCGCGGATGACCAGATCGTCAGCGACACCTCGCTTTTCGACATGGGCACGTTGGGCGCGCTCGGCGCAGTTCCCGGTTGGCCGGGCGCGGAGGTCTATCCTTCACAGCCGATGGTCAGCCAGACGTGCGCTGTGCTGGATGCATATCAGGCACACGGTGGACGCTACAGCGAAGTCGTGTTCCCGGAATGCGGGCACACGCCGTATATCGAAAAGCCCGAAGCATTCAACCAGGCGTTTCACGTGCATCTGGCGGGTATTTAGGAAACACAGTTGGCATGAGCAAATCGGTCTTCAAGGGCGAATTTGATAATCTGGATCGCATGATCCTGGAAGCCTTGCAGGCCGATGGGCGCATGAGCGTGGCTGACCTGGGGCGCAAGATACACCTCTCCCCGCCTGCCATTTACCAGCGCATCAAACGGCTGGAACGGGCGGGGATGATCAAGGGATATGCAGCGCTGGTTGACCGCGAAAAAGCCGGTTATGACGTGCTGTGTTTCATCCGGTTGTGCTTGCAGCCCGCGACGCTGGAACAGCTCACGCGTTTCCAGGAAGTGGTGAACACCCTACCGGAAGTCGTCGAGTGTTATCACACAGCGGGCAGCCACCAACTGCTGCTCAAGGTGGTGGTGCGCGACCACCGGGCACTTGACCAACTCATCAAAGAACGGCTGATGACTGTGCCAGGCGTGGAACGCATAGAAAGCAGCGTCGTGCTGAGCGAGATCAAAGCCACTACGACTATCGCGCTGGAATAGGACGGATACCTGTCATGTACATCGGTGATTATCTCGGACGCCGCGCGCTCTACACACCCGATACCCTGGCGGTCGTGGATGCAGGCAAGATGCCGCACCGCGCCTTCACCTACAGCGAGCTGAACCACCGCGCCGACCGGCTGGCGAACTGGCTGCGTGACGGAGCGGGCGTGGGTGCGCGCGACCGGGTGGCGATCCTGGCGCACAATGGCGTCGAATTTCTCGATACCTTCTTTGCCTGTGGCAAGCTCGGCGCGATCCTCGTGCCGTTGAACTGGCGGCTGCACTGGCGTGAACTGGCGCAGTTGATCGAGAAAACGTCGCCACAGGTGCTGGTCTATTCTGACGAGTTCAAAGAGGTTGTCGGCAACATTTGCAGCGAGACAAGCTGCATCGAACACCTGCTGCACATCGAAGGCGACGGTGTGGCAGGCAGCCGATCATTTGAGAAAACCCTGACCGATGCCGTGCTGCGACCTGTCAGCACCGACGATCTGAATGAAGAAGACATCGCCTGTCTGATTTTCACAGGTGGCACAACCGGGCTGCCCAAAGGCGCGCGCATCAGCCACCGTATGATCGCCTGGAATACGCTCAACACGATTGTGCATGACCTGCATCACGGCGACATCACCGTTAACACCTTTCCCCTGTTCCACACAGGCGGCCTGCTGGTGTACACCACGCCGCTGTTGATATTGGGGGGCACGGTCATCCTGGTCCGCAAGTTCGACGCCGCGCAGGTGCTGACGCTGCTGGAAGAATACGGCGCGACGGTCTATGCAGGCGTGCCGACGACCTACCAGATGCTCACCAAAGCGCCGAACTGGCCGACCACCGATTTGAGCAACCTGCGCTTTTGCACCAGCGGCGGCGCACCGCTGCCCGTGACGCTGGTCGAACAGTTCCAGCGCGAGAAGGGTGTGGTTTTCAAGCAGGGCTTCGGCATGAGTGAGTTCGGGCCGGGCGTGTTCGCGCTGGCCCCGGAGGATGCCATCCGCAAGGCGGGCAGCATCGGCAGGCCGAATTTCTTCGTTGACGCGCGCATCGTAGACGACAACAACCAACCGCTGCCGCCCGGACAGGTGGGCGAACTGGTGCTGCGTGGGCCGTCGCTGTGCAGTGGTTACTATGGCGACGACGCGGCCAGCGCCGAGTCCGTAGATGCCGGGGGCTGGTTCCACACGGGCGATTTGGCAATGATGGACGAAGGCCATTACTTCTTCATCGTGGATCGCAAGAAGGACATGTTCATCAGCGGCGGCGAGAACATCTATCCGACCGAAATCGAGCAGGTAATCTACAAACACCCGGCGGTCGAAATGTGCGCGGTGGTGGGCGTGCCGGACGAAAAGTGGGGCGAGGTGGGCAAGGCCTTTGTCGTCCTCAAGCCGGGCAGCGCGCTGACTGCCAGCGAGCTGCAAGCGCATATGTACTATCACCTGGCGGGCTACAAAGTACCGCGTCACATCGAGTTTCGTGAGAGTCTGCCAATTTCGGCGGCGGGCAAGATTCTCAAGCGCACGCTGCTGGGTGAACCGGAAACACAGGCGGAGGGAAAATCATGACGCTTCAGATTGGCGACAAAGCCAGCCGCACGCGCACGATTACGGACGAAGATGTGCGCCTGTTCGCCCAGGCTTCTGGTGATACCAACTCGATACATTTGGACGAGGAATATGCCGCGCAGACGCCGTTCAAGCGGCGCATCGCGCACGGGATGCTGACCGCCAGCCTGATCTCGGCCATCCTGGGCAATGACCTGCCCGGCATGGGCACGATCTACCTGGGGCAGGATGTGAAGTTTAAAGCGCCGGTCTTTATCGGCGATACCGTCACGGCGACCGTTGAAGTAATCAAGTACCGCGAGGACAAACGGATCGCCACGTTCCGCACCACCGTCACCAACCAGGATGGGGTGCTTGTGATTGAGGGTGAAGCAGTCGTCATCGCCCCAGCGGCGGGCTGACTGGTGTTGCTCTAAGGCAGTTTTGCAAAGATTTAGAGGAGATAACTATGCGTCAGAAAGTATTCTTGCTGCTCGCGCTCGTCGTCATCGTCCTGAGCGTCGGAATGGCCGCCGCGCAGGACGGCGAACCACTCAAGATTGGTCTGCTGGTCGATCAATCCGGCCCGCTCACAATCTACGGTTTTGAACTCGAACACGGCTTCAAGCTCGGTCTGCTGTACGCAGCGGGCGTCAACCCGGCGGATTACGCCAATGTCGATGAAGCGCTGGCCGCTGTGACGGTTGCCGGGCGTCCTGTCGAAGTCGTCGTGCGCGATAACGGCAGCGTGGCAGACACCGCCGCGACCCAGGCGCGCGAACTGATCGAGCAGGAAGGCGTGGAAATCCTGGTCGGCGCGCCGAGTTCGGGCGTCATGACAGGCGTGCAGCAGGTTGCGCTGGACAGCGATGTGATCCTGTTCGCTGCCCCCGCTGCTTCTCCGGCGATCACCGGCCCGAACTTCAACGTCAACACCTTCCGCGTGTGCCGTAACACCTTCCAGGACTTCCTGGCCTTCGCGCCGTATGCCACGACGGAACTCGGCAACAAGTTCGTCATCCTGGCAATCGATAATGACTTCGGGCGTGCTTCAGCGGGCGCGGCAGGTGTGCTGGCGGGTGCGGGCATCGAGTTCGTCTCCGAGCCGATCTATGCCCCGCTGGAAACGACCGACTTCACCCCGTACTTGCAGCAGGTGCTGGAAAGCGGCGCGGACGCCGTGCTGCCGATCTGGGCGGGTGACGGTTCGGTGACGCTGTTCCAGCAGATCGCGGAACTGGGCGTACAGGAACAGATGGCCGTCGTAGCGGCGTTCAACTCCAACGAAATCGTGGCAGTGAGCGACCCCAGCACCGTTGGCAACATCTCCTGGATCGTCTACCACTACTCGTTCCCGGAAAACGAAATCAATGACTGGATGGTCGAACAGAGCAAGGCGCTCTACAGCGAGAACCCCGACCTGTTCACCGAATGCAGCTTCGCGACCGCGCAGGCGCTGGTGCAGGCCGTGACCGCGACCGAAGGCGACACCCTGCCGTCGGCGCTGATACCGGTGCTGGAAGGCATGATGTTCGAAGGGCCGAAGGGTACCTATGCCATCCGCCCGTCCGATCATCAGGCGCTCGTGCCGATGTACATCGCGCGGCTGGCGAACCTGGATAACCCCGATCAGCAGTACTATGACCTGCTGGCGACTATCCCGGCTAACCAGATCATCCCGCCGGTTCTGCTGGCTGAGGATGTAGCCGCCGAGCGGTTGGCGCTGGATGAAGCATTCAACGCAGCCATCGCGGAGATGGGTCAGTAAGAGGCAGGTTGTAGGGGCGATCTGGCAGGTCGCCCCTACGGAAACGTAAACCTGATGATCAAGATCGATGTTGGTAGGGGCGCAATGCATTGCGTCCCTACGGAAAACGTATGACCAAAGATGAAAGTCAATATTCATCGGGTGTGAAGGTGTCGGGTTGTCACGCGAGGACACAGGCATGGCGGACATCATTTTGCAGGCGCAGAACCTGCGTAAGACCTTCGGCGGGCTGGTCGCGGTAGACGACGTGAGCCTGACGGTGGCGCGCGGCAGCACGCACGCGATCATCGGGCCGAATGGCGCGGGCAAAACGACGCTGTTCAATCTGCTCAGCGGGCGCTACAAGCCCACACGCGGCAGTGTGCATTACAACGGGCGGGACATCAGCGCATTGCCCGTCTACCAGCGGGCGCAGATCGGCATTGGGCGCTCGTTCCAGATCACCAACATCTTCCCCAACCTGACTGTGTTCGAAAACGCGCGGCTGGCGGCGCAGGCACTGGGCAAGGACAGCTTCCGCTTCTGGCGGCGCGCCGAGATGTTCCGGCGTTATGCCGACCGCGCTGCGGAGGTGCTGGCGATCACCGGACTGGAGTCCGTCGCGGGGCAGCTTGCCAGCGCGCTGCCGCACGGCGGTAAACGTAAACTGGAACTGGCGATGCTGCTCGCGCCCGACCCGCAGGTGCTGCTGCTGGACGAACCAACCGCAGGCATGGCCTCCGAACAAGTGCCAGAACTGCTGACGACGATTGATCGTGTGCGTTCCACAGGCAGCAAGACGATTGTGCTGGTCGAACACAATATGAACGTGGTGATGAACATCTCCGACCGCATCACCGTGATGCACCAGGGGCGATTGCTGGCGGAGGGCGACCCGCGCCAGATCGCCAATGACAAAACCGTACAGGATGTCTACCTGGGCGAACTGTATGATCTGCCACACGACGAGCCGAAGGACGGGCACGCATGAGCGCCATTCTGGAAGTGCGCGATATTCACACCTTCATCGGCGGCTTTCACATCCTGGAAGGCGTTAATGTCACAGTGCCGCTGGGCAGCATCACCGTGCTGCTGGGGCGCAACGGCGCGGGCAAGACGACCACCCTGCGCAGCATCATGGGTCTGACGCCGCCCGCACAGGGCAGCATCCTCTTCGATGGGCATCCGCTGAAGGGCAAGACGCCCTACGCCATCGCGCAGATGGGCATCGGTTACGTGCCGGAACACCGCGCGATCTTCAAAGAACTGACGGTGAAAGAGAACCTGCAAATCGCGGAGCGCAAGCGCGGCGACCTGGCGCGCAAGGCTGACTTCATCTTCGACCTGTTCCCCGATCTCAATCGCCTGATCGACCTGCCGGGCGGCAACCTGAGCGGCGGGCAGCAGCAGATGCTGGCGGTGGCGCGCGCGCTGGTGCCGGACAATCGTCTGCTGCTGATCGACGAGCCGAGCGAAGGTCTCGCACCCGTGATCATTCAGCACCTGATGAGTACGATTGCGCGGCTGGCAGAGACGACCTCGGTGCTGCTGGTCGAGCAAAACTTCCGCGTCGCCAGCCGCCTGGCACAGCAGTACGTGATCATTGATGAGGGACACAGCGCCGTCAGTGGGCAGATGTCTGATCTGATTCGCGACGAAGCGCTGGTGCAGCGTTATTTGGGGGTGGCGTGATATGAGTACGACTCGCCGTTCATCCGTCCTGGCAATCCTCGCCATCCTGGTCTTCCTGATTGGCGTGGCGTTCATCAACTCCAACAGCCTGGGCAACTTCGGCATCACCCTGCTCTCCGGGCTGTTCCAGGGGATGCTGCTGTTCCTGGTCGCCTCCGGCCTCTCGATTGTCTTCGGCCTGATGGATGTGCTGAACCTGGCGCAGGGCAGCTACTTCATGATCGGCGCGTATGTGGCCTACGACGCGCAGCACAGCGGCGGCCTGCTTGATCTGACCAGCGTTCTGCCCGACCCGAACCTGCGTTTCGTCGTCGCCGTCGCGCTGGCGGTGCTGGTGGGTAGCGCGCTCGGCTACGCGCTGGAACGCGGGCTGCTGCGTCCACTGTATGCCCGCCCGATCTTTCAACTGGTGCTGACGTTCGGCATCTCGCTGGTGGCGCTGGAACTGGTCAAGTTCATCTGGACAACAACGCCCTATAGCTGGACAGAATTGTTCGGCGTGCGCGAGAGCTTCTTCGAGCTGTTCGGCCAGCGCTTCAGCACATATCGCTTGTTCGTCGTCGGCATCGGCCTGGTGCTGATCGTCACCATCGCACTATTGCTGCGCCGTTCGCGCATCGGCATCGTCATTCGCGCGGGCGTGGAAGATCGCGAGATGGTGCAGGCGCTCGGCATCAACGTGCGCGCTGTGTTCACGCTGGTGTTCACGCTGGGCTGCGCGGTGGCGGCGCTGGGCGGGGCGATTGCCGCGCCGTTCCTGGGCGCATCAACGACACTCGGCAACGTCTTCCTGCTGCAAGCCATCGCGGTCGTCGTGCTGGGCGGCATGGGCAGCTACGAGGGGACGGCGGTGGGCAGTGTGCTGGTCGGGCTGGCGATTGCCGTCGCGCAGGATACGGCCATCGGCACGGCCTTCGCGGCGCTGCCGAGCATCACGCCAATGCTGCTGCTCGTGCTGGTGCTGCTGGTACGTCCGAGCGGCCTGTTCGGAGGTTCACGATGAATTTAGCTCCTTCGGCACTGCGACCGGATGCGCTGGCCGGGCGGGTCGCGCTGGTGACGGGCGTCAGTCGGCGTATCGGTATCGGTTTCGCCATCGCGCAAAGGCTGTTGGGCGCGGGAGCGACGGTTTTCGTGCAGTCGTGGCAGCGTTACGACGCCGGGCGGCCCTGGGGCGACGATGATCTGCAGGCGCTGCTGGCGCAACTGCGTAAGGCTGGGCGCGTCGAACATGCCGAGGCGGATTTCAGCGACCCTGCCGCTCCGGGCAGCCTGATGGAGCAGGCGCGGACGGCATTCGGGCATGTGGATATTCTCATCGCCAACCACGCCTACAGCACGATGGGCGACCTGACCGAACTGACGGCAGAACAAGTAGACCGTCATATGGCCGTGAATGTGCGGGCGACGCTGCTGCTGGCACAGGCCTTCGCGGCGCAGCACGACGGACGACCGGGCGGGCGCGTGATCCTGATGACCAGCGGTCAGCACAGCGGGCCAATGTCAGGCGAACTGGCTTATGTGGCCTCGAAAGCAGCGCTGCATGGGCTGACGACCAGCCTCTCGGCACATTTGATTCGGCGCGGCATTACGGTGAATACCGTCAACCCCGGTGCGACCGACACGGGCTACGCGACCGGCGAACTCTTCGACGCGGTACAGGCGGCCTCACCACAGGGTCGCTGGGGAATGCCGGACGATGCGGCGCGCTTGATCGCCTGGTTGGTCACGGACGACGCGCAATGGGTGACGGGGCAGGTGATCAACTCGACGGGCGGCATGTAGGTTTGGAACCTCACCCCTAAATCCCCTCTCCGGGGGGGAGGGGACTTTAAGACGCGCAGCAACAGGAGTAGGTGGCTGATGAACGTTGTAAACAATGTGGGGTGGCGGGGCTGGCTGCGGAATAACTGGTTACAACTCGCCGTGCTGATCGCGATGATCGCCTTTCCGTTCATCGTTGGTGCGCTGACAGGCAGCAGCCCGTTCGGCGTTCCGCGCGGCGACCGCATGATTATGCGCGGCGAGTCCGTGCGCTGGCAGTCGGTGCTGATCGAGGTGTATATTCTCGGCATCCTGGCGATGAGCTACAACCTGCTGTTCGGCTTCACAGGTGTGATCTCGTTCGGACACGCGCTGTTCTTCGGCACAGCGGGCTACATCCTGGGGCTGGCGCTGGAATACACCGAGATGGACACCGGGCTGGCATTAGTCGTCGGCGCGCTGGCGGCGTTGATCATCTGCGGGCTGTTAGGGCTGCTGGTCGGCTTCGTCACGCTGCGACTGAAGGGCGTCTATTTCGCCATTTTCACGCTGGCCGTCGCGGAGATGTTCTTCATCTTCTTCGGGCGCTGGCAGCTCACACGCGCGGAAGACGGCTTCGCGGTGACGGCGCTGCCCACCTGGCTTGACCCTTCGCAGAACCGCCTGACGTTCTACTATATCTCCCTGGCGCTGTTCGTCTTCACCTTCCTCTTCATCATGCGGCTGGTCAATTCCCCGACAGGCGCGGTGTTCAAGGCTATACGCGAGAACGAGGACCGCGCACAGGCGTTGGGTTACAACACGCTCAATTACAAGCTGCTCGCCATCGTCATCGCCGGGGTGCTGGCGGGCATGGCCGGGCTGCTTCAGGTGATCCTCAACAAGAAGGTCGGGCCGGAACTGCTGGCGGTGGGCTACACCGTTGACCCGCTGCTGATGACGATCATCGGCGGCGTGGGCACGTTCGGCGGCCCCGTCGTCGGCGCGACCGGACTGCACCTGCTGGACATCTTCCTGCGCGACAGCCAACTGACAATTGGAAGCTTCACG
>JAEUQX010000376.1 GCA_016788625.1 Anaerolineae bacterium | reverse complement strand
ATCATACACTCTGACATCAACCGAGGTGCCGACCACCAGTCTGCTACCGTCGGGCGACCATAATAACCCGCCGGGAAGTATCCCCCCAATAGACGTCAACTCCTCAAGTTGGTCAGCGTTGTCTGGCGTGATGCGTTGTAGTCCAACTGGCAGTGGATAACTATGCTGCACAGCAGGGGGAACGGCGAGGAGCAATGCAAGACACCATAACAAACCGGCAGCGCGCATGTGGCAATTCCTCAGCTCTACACCGGAATGATCATGTTCTCCAGGTCGCGCGGGTAGAACGTCATCATCTTGCAGCCGCCTTCCTGCACCACTACCATGTCGGAGTGCCGGAAGCCGCCCAGCTCCGGCGCGTACAAGCCTGGCTCAATGGTGAAGACCATGCCCGGCTTGAGCGGCGTGTGGTCGCCGTGATCGAGGAACGGCCCTTCGTGGTAGCGCAGCCCGATGGCGTGCCCGGTGTGATGCCGCCAATGCTGCGTCAGGTCGTGCTTCTCGAAGTAAGCCCGCACCGCCTTGTCCACATCCGAACAGGTTTTGGCGGTCTCGAAGGCCTTGAAGGCCGTCTCTTGCAGCGCGATCATGTGATCAAACAGGCGTTTCTGCGCGTCGCTTGGCCTGCCCATGAACATCGTGCGCTCTAGCTCCGAGACGTAACCCCAGATCGGCGCGGTCGATTCGCCCACCAGCACATCGCCCTCCTGGAACGTCAAGTTGCTGGCGAGGACGTGCGGGTTCGAGCCGCTGCGCCCGATCTGTCCACGATAGATGCCATACGCGCCGGCCGTCGTCATGCTCAGCCCACGATAAATCGGGCCGATGGCAGCGACCATCGCGCGCGTGGCTTCGTCGCTGGCGCGGCGCTCGACCTCAGTTTCCGTCAGACCAACGCGCGTATAGCGCTGGAGCAAACGCAGCGCCAGGTTGCCCCAGCGGCAGCTTTCTTCCAGCAGCGCCAGTTCAGCGGGCGACTTGACCATCATCTGATCTTCGACCCCATCGTGAATGTCATGCACGCTGATGCTGCCCAACTCGGTCAGCTTCGGGCCGCGGTAGCCGAAGATGCGCGGGTAGCCGTCGCCATCCGCCGCCACCTTACCGCTGATGCCCATCTCGGCCAGGAGCTTCTTGAGCGCCATCATCGGGTGCGGATCGTCGGGATACTCGATGTAGTGGGCAACCGCGTCGATCAGGGCGTTGGACTGCGCGTGTTCGACCTCCATGCGCGGCACGAACAGCCCGCGCTCGCCCTTGCTGTTCATCACGAAGGCGATGGGACGCTCGGTGGGGATGAAGGCAAAACCGCAGTAGTAAATGATGTAGTCGCGGTCGAACAGCACCACACCGCTGCATCCTGCTGCCGTGATCTGGTCGAGCAGGCCGTCGCAGCGCTGACGGTATTCGGCGTCGCTGATCTTCAACTGAAAGGTGTCCATATGAAATCTCTTTGGTGATTGAGGATTATTTGCGGCGATGATAACAGGAAGCGGGGAGCGGGACAAATGGGATGGGCGCTTTTGCGGCTCGCTCCTCGTCAAGCTGGCGTCGCTGAAATCGGTGATGTATAACTTCCTTTCGCAATGTGTTTTGATCACGCAAATCGTGGGGGCGTATATGCTTGGCAAGTTGTTCAATCGCGGCAAGAAAAGCGAACCGGAAAAACCGCAGCAGGATTACCTGGAAATCATGCGCGCAATCCTCAGGAAGATTGTCGCTAATCACCCGAAGCTGATGGATAGTTCGCTGCCCTATGACATCAGCCAGTATTACAACCAACCCTGGCGCATCGGAGTCACATTCGTGTTCAAATCCGCCGCCGTGAAGAAGCAGGCACAAAGCGACGGCACCGCCGCGCAGATCGAACAAGAACTCCACGCGGCCATCGCAGCCGCCAATGAGAAGCTCGGTGACAAGCAGCCGATTGAACTGTTCAACAACGTGCAATGGGCTGACATGGACGCGATCAACGCCGCCGGAGGGCCGCGCAATTATTTCTAATGAGGAACTGGGGACGAGAGTTCTCTCCCATCCCCGTGCGTGATGCCTGAGTGACTTACTGTCCCTGGCCGAGTGAGTACCCTGGTTGGCCGTCGAAGGTGCAGAGGTTCTCGGTCTTGATGAAGTCGAATCCCGCGTTCGCCACCCGGTCGAGCAGCCGCACGATCTGCGCGTGCGACAGCGCGCCCGTCGTGCTCTCGAAGCGGCAGCGCCAGTGATCGACGCAGAACGTCTCCGCCGCGCCGTGCGGCCACACCTTCTGCCCGCGATTGCTGATCATGGTCAGTTCCACGCCGTCGCCATTGACGACGCGCAGCTTCTCGCCCAGCACGTTCGGATCGCGTCCGGCCTCGTCCCAATTGACGAACACGTCGACGCCGACAGTCTCCTTCTTGGCGGGGGTACGCACCGCCACCGCTGCGCCGGGCGGGATGCTCTCGCCGCTGGCGTAGCTGACGGGCTTGAGCTGCTGCGGCTTCTGCCCCAGGCGCGCCACGATGGCCTCGCCGAATTCCTTCGTGCCGACCTTCTGCTTGCTCACGCCCTCGCGGAAGATGTCATAGGTATGCACGCCATCCTCGACCGTCCGCAGCCAGGCGTTGTGGACGCGCTCGGCGACTTCCGGTTGGCCGATGTGCACCATCATCATCACGCCTGCCAGCAGCAAGCCCGACGGATTCGCCAGGTTCTGCCCGGCGCGACGCGGCGCGGAGCCGTGAATGGCCTCGAACATCGCGGCGTGCTGACCGATATTGGCGCTGCCCGCCAGCCCGACCGACCCGGCGATCTGCGCGGCCACATCCGAAAGCACGTCGCCGTAAAGATTCGGCAGCACGAGCACGTCGAAGGCTTCCGGCGTGTCGGCCATCTTCGCCGCGCCGATGTCTACAATCCAGTGTTCCTTTTCCAGATCGGGATATTCCACGCCGATCTCGTCGAAGACCTTGTGGAACAGGCCGTCGGTCATCTTCATGATGTTGTCTTTGGTGAAGGCCGTCACCTTCTTGCGGTTATTGCGGCGCGCGTATTCAAACGCATAGCGCACAATCTTCTCGCAGCCAGGGCGCGTGATCAGCTTGAGGCACTGGTACACCTCGTCGGTCTGGCGGTGTTCGATGCCCGCGTAAAGATCTTCTTCGTTCTCGCGGATGATCACGATGTCCATGACCGGGTGCTTGGTCTTGATGAACGGGTGGTACGAGACGCACGGGCGCACATTGGCGTAGAGGCCCAGCGTCTTGCGCGTGGTCACGTTGATGCTCTTGAAGCCCGCGCCCTGTGGCGTCGTCAGCGGGGCTTTGTAGAACACCTTCGTGCTGCGCAGCGACTCCCACGCACGCGGCTCGATGCCGGACGTATTGCCGCTCAGATACACCTTCTCGCCCACCAGAATCTCGTCAATCTCGATCTGCGCGCCTGCCTCTTTCAGCACATGGATGCTGGCGGCCATGATCTCCGGGCCAATGCCATCGCCATACGCTACGGTAATTGGGGTCTTGCTGGTCATGCTCATATCCTCATAGTATCGGTTGATACGGACTGTCATCGGTCGAGGCGCGCATGGACTGAAAATAAAAAAGGCCAACGAACTCTCCGAAGAGAATGCGTTGGCCTACTTGTTGCAACCAGTTGATCAGCCCAACTTTTTGCGCCGTCTGCCGACTATTGGGTTAACGGAGTGTAGACTACATCAGATACACTCAGATGAAAAGGCTTTCTTATCCGAATCTCATCCGAGTTTGATGTCCCAGGCCGCCAGATCGGCGACGAAACGGTGCGCCGTCAGGTCGAGGTGCAGCGGTGTCAGGCTGGCGTAGCCATTGTGCACTGCCCACAAATCCGTGCCCTCTTCATCCGTCACGCCGCCCGGCTCCGGCCCAACGATGCGGCAGATGTCGCCCTGGCGTTCCAGTTCGTCGGTGTAGATTCGCAGCCCCTGGCGCGTCAGCCGCAGCCCCTTGACTTCGCCCGCCGGAACGTTGACATTGAGGATGGTGAACGGCGGCAGGCCTTTCTCCAGCACGCGCTTCGCCACCGCCAGCGCCACGCGAGCGGCAGCAGCATAATCTTCCACGGCGTTGGCATTGCGACTGTCGAGCGAAATGGCTACCGCAGGCACACCCTGAATGGTGGCCTCTAACGCGGCAGTCACCGTGCCGCTGTAGGTGACATCCTGGCCCATGTTCGGGCCGCGATTGATACCGGATACGACCAGCGTCGGCGGCCAGGGAGTCACGCCCAGCGCAGCCAGCGCGATGCTGTCGGCAGGCGAGCCGCCGACGGCGATAGCGGACGTGCCATCCGCCAGAGTTTTTTCCTGAATGCTGATGTCGGTGAAGAGCGTCTTCTTGTGCCCGCTGGCGCTCTGGTTCACCGAGGGGGCGATCACGCGCACCTCGCCCAGTTCGCGCATCGCCTGTGCCAGCGCCAGGATACCGGGCGCGTTATAGCCATCGTCGTTGGTTACGAGAATGCTGACCATTGAATTTGTCCTGTTTGTGAGGCCTGATTGCTCATGATAGACCAACGCCCCCCCTTTGACCAGCGTCAGCCTTTTAAGACCGTTTGGCGGTGGCTTTACCTACATCTAAACTTTCATTGTTATCATTCGGACGGCAGCCGGGGTACAATCGGAATGTCGTCAATAGTGAGAATTGGGCATCTTCCAGGCTTCGACCTGTACAGGTTTACTCTTGTTGAGAATCGACCGTTTGTAGTATAGATTACACAGATCCGGTCGAAGGAGAACATGATGTCCGACGACTCATTCCAGATGAATTATACTGAAGGCCTGAACGTCTTCCACAACGCGCGACGACAGGCTTTCTGGCAAGAAGTGATGGGGCTGTTCCGGGGAAAATCAGCGGAACTGCTCAGCTTTGATGACATCAAGGCGCGGCTGCGACTGCGCGAGGAAAGCTATCGCGGCCTGCAGAACGTCCCGCTCGACCGCATCGTCGGCAGCGTCGGGCGTTATCGCGATTTCACCAGTTCGTTCCTGCCGCGCGGCAGCACATCACGCGAGCGCTGGAGCCGCGTGTATGCCAAAGCCAACAGCATGGAAGGTCTGCCGCCCATCGAACTGTACAAGGTGGACGATGTGTATTTCGTGCGCGACGGCAACCACCGCGTCTCCGTAGCGCGGCAGCTCGGCTCGAAAACGATTGAGGCGCATGTCACCGAACTGCCAACCTCTGTCAATCTTGAACCCAATATGTCGGAAGCAGAACTGGACTCCGCTACCGCCTATGCGGCTTTCCTGGAAGAAACCGGGATCGACCGCACGCGCCCGCTGCACCAGTCGCTGCAACTAAGCGAACGCACGCGCTACACCGACCTGATGGGGCACATCTATCTGCACAAAAGCATCATGGAACATGAAAAAGGCAAGCCGGTGACGCTGGAAGATGCAGCGGCGCGCTGGTACGACGACGTATACCGCCCGGCCGTGACGCTGATCCGCAAGTACGACATCCTCGAGCATATGAACGACCGTACCGAGGGGGATCTGTTCCTGTGGCTGGTTGACCATCTGCGCGATGTGCGCGATGAGTTTGGTGAAGAAGCGCCATCTCGTACCTTCAGCGATGCGCTTGTCGATTTCCTGGAGGAGCGGCGCATCCCGGTTCCCAAGGAACTCGAAGCCGAGAAAGACGATTCGGTCATCCTCACCAAAACACAGATCATGCGAGCCGTCGAGCTGGGGCGACTGCGCGAGCAGCACAACCCGCCCGACGACACGGCTGAATAACGCTACAGATACGGCGAGCCGTCCCACTTGACCGGGGCAACGCCGGGCAGCGGGTGGCCGCCATCGCGTCCCTGCCCCTGCTGCGGCCCGGATTGGAACCAGGGCATATAGCCGCTCTCAGTCCAATCCACCTTGCGCGCGTAGGCCGTGCCGATCTCTTCCATCAACTGAATCGAGGCATCGTCCAGCGCTTCCAGGCCATTGCCCAGTCCCGCTGGGTCGGGTCGGCCTTGCGTGGAGACGCCGAGATTGGCTGTGATGCTCTGTGCCTGCAAAAACACGTTGTAACGGCGGAAGTCTACACGGCTGCGGTAAATCGCGCGCGTGCTGAAAACCTGGTTGAGCGCGCTGTCCGTCAGGGACTCGTCAATCAGGTAGCGCAGCCAGCGGATAATGCCAAAGCGTCCCGCCGCACCCTCGGCATTTGTGTTGGGGAAGTAGCCATTGCCGAGCGACAGGTGGATGACGTTGCCATCCGTGAAACCCGCCGCCGCGCCGAGGTATTCCAGCGCCTCGACCGTCGCAGCCAGACACGGGTTTCCATGCACACCCACGCCGCCATCGATCAGGTTGCCCAGCACGGGTGGAAAGAAGATCGGCGCGCTGCCGCTGGCGGCTACCGCCCCGACGACAGGCCAGTCCTTAAAGCGTTCGCGGCCAGGCCCGGCGCTGACCACGAAGTAGGTGTTGGCTGTCCGCACATCGCGCGTCGTCATGAAGACAATCGGTTTGCTGAAATCACCAACCTTTTTGCCTGCGCCAAAGGGTGACAGCAGTTCGACGAAAGCATCGAATGTATACAGGCTGCGGAAGCCGCCCAGGGCGTAGCGCAGGTACAGCCCCAGCCCTTTTGGCTGCGCACGAAAGGCGGCAGGCAAGGCGTTCCGATAGACATCAACGAGCAGATCCTGAGCAGGGATACCCAGCCCGATACCCGCAGCGATGATCGCACCGGTGCTGGTTCCCGCGACCATATCGAATAGCTGAGAACAGGTCTTCCCGGTCATGCGTTCGAGTTCGGCCAGCATGGCGATGGCGATCATGCCACGCAGCCCGCCGCCATCTATCGAGAGAATCACCTTTTTGCCGCTCGGATTAATGTCCAACATCAGCACAGCCTTTCTACAAAGGGCGGAATGATATGAGTCTATTGTACGCTTTTAGGATAGATCTGCACGTTGTGCCATAAAAACCAACGGCAACCAGTTGTCTGATTGCCGTTAGCCGGGGGTTTCCCCCCAAAGCAAAGATGGGGATGTTAGGAGGTGGTCAGGTTTAGACAGCTCTTCACCGAAGAGCGAACCACTGATTAGGTGGTTCTTTGCAACGATTTCTCATTACATGCCCCAGTATAAGCGAAGATATTCCCAAAGAGCATGTGAAGAATGTCACTTAGAGTCGAGATGAAGGACACTGGTAATCGGTCAACAGTGCTTACGGTGGCCTGTTCACGGATTCATACTACCCATTTTGCCAGTGCCTACAATATGAGAATCGGTTATATCTCGTCTCTCCATCGTGTGTATCCTCAAGGAGATTATCATGAGCGAGATGCAAGCGGCCACCGAAGCCAAAGAAACCGGACGCACCGAGGCCTTCAGCGACGGAGTCTTCGCTATCGCCATCACCCTGTTGATCCTGGAAATCCGCGTGCCGCACCCTGGCGATACGACTGAATCGCTGGCGACGCTGCTGGTGCAGCAGTGGCCGTCCTATCTGGCCTATGTACTCAGCTTCCTGGTGATCGCTGTGATGTGGGTCAACCACCACAATCTTTTCCGCTACATCCGCCGCGTGGATAATCTGTTCCTGTTCCTGAACTCATTGCTGCTAATGGTCATCACCTTCGTCAATTTCTCGACCGCGCTGCTGGCCGATTATCTGCTTGATCCGGCGGGGCAGCAGGTTGCTGGGCTGGTCTACGCGGGCACGGGGATCGTCGTGGCGATACTCTTTAATTTGATGTGGCGGCACGCGGCGCAGGGCAACCGCCTGCTCGCCCCCAATGTGGACTCGCGGCTGACCCAGGCCATCAGTGACCAGTATCGCTATGGTCCGCTGCTCTATGTTGTCGCGCTAGGATTGGTCTTTCTCAGCGTGTGGCTCAGTCTGGCGCTTCAGTTCGGGTTGGCGATTTTCTTCTCTTTCACGGACTCGACCCGCATCCGCGCCAAAGCCACCACACCCGGAGAAATGCGGTAGGCGGACGGAGGTGCCCCTCATGCACGACGTATCGAAGAACGGGGTGCCCCTGGAGTCAGCCCCGACGAGGTCAGGAAAATGGGTAAGAGAAATTATCTTATCGAGGGAGTCTCTGGCACGGGCAAAACATCGGTATGCCAGGAGCTGCGCCGACGCGGTTATGCAGCCATAAATGGTGATCGAGAACTGCGCTACCAGGAAGACCCGGCGACTGGCGAGAACACCGAAGACGTTGATCAAAGTCTCCCAACATCTCTATCCGCCAAACTCCGCCACGAACAAAATATCTGGGATGTAGAAAAAGTAAGGCGGTTGGCAGCAAATCAGGACGACGAAGTCACTTTCTTCTGTGGCGGTTCTAGAAACTTCAAGGAGTTCATAGACCTTTTTGATGAAGTCTTCATCCTAGACGTTGATGCAGAGACGCTCAATGAACGGCTCGACCGCCGTGCTGATGATGACTGGGGCAAGAGCAAGAGCGAGCGGGAACTCATTCTACGTTTACACGCGACGAAAGAAGACATACCCAGCAATGGTATCCTAGTCGATGCAACACAGCCGCTCGTCAACGTCGTTGACGAAATCCTTAGCCATGTCCGAGCTTAGGCTTGATTCCGAAAGACCTAACCACTTTGTGCTCATTCATTTCCTGATCTGTTACTCGCGTTCGAATGCCTACCCGCAGCAAACCATCATTAGCGGCGCTGGTGGGCACAAATGTGATGGTTATGGGTCAGACAGATTTTAGCTACGAGCGCTTGCGCTTGTGCAGGTCTTTGGGGCGGGCTTTGCGGTCTTCGCCGAACACGGCAAAACCCTGATCGCGCGCCAGCGTATCCTTCTGGCTGTAGAGGGTACGTTTGATCAGGAGGCTGATGAAGAAAATCATTCCGGCGGTTACGACCAGGCTGATGGTCGCCGCATCGTACCAGGGCATCTCCGGGAACAGGCGCAGCAGCAGCGCGAACAACACGACGAAGCCGACCGCGTAGCCCGCGAAGATCGCTGCCGTGATCGCATTGACGAATGGCAGCATCTTGCGGACGACCCAGGCCACGCCGATGCCAACGATAATGCCCGCTATTCGCAGCCCGCAGAAGACGATCAGCGGCAGCATGGGCAGCAGTTCGATGCTGTTGCTGGGTTCGTTCATTCCGGTTCTGCGTGCGCGATATT
>JAEUQX010000372.1 GCA_016788625.1 Anaerolineae bacterium | reverse complement strand
AGCATCCTGCGCGGCGGTTGGCATGAAAGTTAGCAGGCACAGGATTATGCAATATCCGATATGCTGCCAATGCAGTCGCGACCTACGTGGCGCTGCCGTGTCCCTACAACCCCAACTATTCTCTCCTCTTCCTCTGTGGTGAAATCTTCTGTAATTCAACCTCATGAACGTATCGGCCTCCTGCGCCAGAACGAGAATGCGTAAATGCCCGCGCCCAGCGCCAGCAGCAGCAGCCCGAAGACCCAGCCTGCATACAGCGGTGTGAGCAGATTTTGTGTATCGAGATAACCCACGCTCAGGCGGCGTTCCAGGAACACCTGTGCCACGCCCGCTGCGCCCAACGCCAGCGCGCTGCCCACTGCGCCGAACGCCACCAACCAGAACGGACTCAGCCCGGTGACGCGCCGGTTGCTGCCGCGCAGTTCCGCCGTGCCCTGGTTGACCATGCCCAGCGCCATCGCCAGCGGGGCGAGCAAGGCCAGCGTGGTTTGCAGATCGCTCAGCCGCGTGCCGAGCGTGTAAGCGCTCACGGTAGGCACGGCCTGTACCCCGCCTAGCAGCCCAATACCCAACAGATAGAGCAGCAGCGCCAGGGCGTACCAGTGCGCGGCAAAGGTGTAAGTTGCGTTGCGGTCGGCCAGCGCGCGGTAACTGTGCGAAGCGTAGATCAGATAGCACAGCGGCACGATGAACAGCGCCAGCCCGCCGAGCGTACGCGTCCACTCCGGCGCGCCCAATGTGTGCAGCGGCGTCAGGCTGACCAGCGTCCCGGCCAGAGTGACCAAACCCGCGATGGTGTAGATGCCCATCTGTGCCCAGGCCGGGGTGACGTTGCTGAAGCGGTGCATCAGCCAGAAGCCGAGCGCGACCGCCGCCAGCGGCAGCGCGACGTACAGGTTCAGCCCGGTCGCCAGCGCGCGCAGCGCCCGATCAGCGAGGTAATCACCCGCCGGGAACAGCCCGATCAGCGTGCACCCCGCGCTGAGCAGCAGGCCGATGCTCCACACCTGCACAGCGGGGATCTGCCGCGCGCCGAGCAGGACGTTGAGCGCGAAGGCGAGCAGCGCAACGAACAGCAGCCCATCGAGCAGCGGCGGCAGTTCCAACAGGCTGCGGCCTTCGAGGATGTTCAGCAGCCCCGCCAGCAGCGCCAGAATCAGCAGCGCTGTCCAAAGCCAGGATGTATAACGCAGCAAACCAGGATGGAAGACACGCTCACCCGCCGCGATATACACGCCGCCCGCCAGCAGCCCGGTCAGCGCGGCCAGATGCAGCAGCACGTTCGCCAGCGCCCCAATCTGTTGATACGGCAGCGCGCGAGCCAGCGGTGCATCCGGCGAAAGGAACTGCACGGCAGCCAGCAGCGCCGCCAGCACCCACAGGATCAGCAGCATAATCGTCTGCGAGAACAGCCGCAGCGCCGCTTGTTGAGTAAGGGTCATGTTCATGGCGGCCTCCTAGCGCAGCGTCATCAGGTAAGCGATTAGGTCATTGATCTGGTCGCTTGTCAGGACGCTGCCGAAGTTCTTCTGCATCACGTCCTGAAAACCAGGCACCACGTAATCGCCGGGATTCACGATCGACTCGCGCAGATAGTCCTCCGCGCTCTGGCCGGGCACGCGCGAACCAGCCCGCGACGCCACCCCCGCCAGCGACGGCCCGACAATAACGACATCCGCCTGCAAAGCGTGGCATGTGCCGCAGATAGCAGGCGGCGTGCGGAACAACGCCGCTCCGCGCATGGCGGGCGAGTCCGCTTCAACGGGGTCAGCTGTGCTGCTGACAGGCGCGAAGCTGACCGCCGGGTTCGCGCCGCCCGCCACCAGGATCGGCTGCGGCGGCCAGGTCGGACTCTGCTGCCCGACCCATTCCAGAAAGGCGAACAGGTTCTCGATGTCGTCGCGCGTCAGGTCGAAGCGCGGCATCACGCGCTGGCCGGGGTGGAACGCGCCGGGGTTCGTCAGGAACTCGCGCAGATAATCCGCGCCGCGTTGGACATAGATGTGCGTCAGGTCAGGGGCATATGGCCCACCCTGCCCGATCAGCGTGTGGCAGGCTTCGCAGGCGTTGTCGCGCCAGACCTGCATCCCGGCAGCGGCTTGCGGTGGCATCGCCCGCGCGGGCAGCGCCGCGCCCCAGGCCAGCGCGACGCACACAGCGCTGAGCAGCAGACATCCGGCAAAAAAAAGCCTCGTTCCGCGCATAACAAAATCCTTTTTTGAGGGTCGCTCGATGCAAAAACGGCGGCTTACAGCACCGAACGCGTCGCCACGCGATGCACAACCAGCGGTTCGCTCGACCAGGGCAGCCGTACCTCACGGCGCGTCACCTTCAGGATCTCCAGATCGCCGGGGTCACCCTCGGTGGTGAAGTGTTTTTGCAGCGCCATGCCCAGCAGCGGGCTGTAGAGAATCGCTACCATCATCGCGCTCATCACAGCGGGCAGGCGGTTGAACCCTTCGCGGCGGTTGCTGCCCCCCAGCCCCACCAGCCCGATCAGGCTGACAATCGAGGCTGTCGTGACCAGATTCGTGCCGCAGTTGGGATGTACTGCCAACCCGTGTTCGCCATTGCGCATCCGCCGCAGCGCGTCCGCCGCAGCCCGCTCCAGCGCGTCGGTTGGCACCTCGCCCAGCACAACAAAACCCGTGTCGTCGCTGCGACCGGAGAGGCGGTAATTCTTGCCGGAGAGCAGGTGAATGGTGGCGTGTTCCAGGCCGTGATTGCGCCGTGTCCGCAGGATGTAGGGGAATTGCAGCAGCGGGCGTGCCCAGGCCGCCAGTTGTTCAAGCATGGCTGGTTTCCTTACCCAAGATAGTTGCGGAACATTTTAGCACGCCAACCCGCCGGGGGGTAATTCTTATCACACGATGGGCGTCGGTGAGCGCCGGAGTACCGCCCTGCTTCCCTGTCGTTATGCTATACTCACATGAAGTCATGCTGGCGTGTTCGAAAGTGGCACAGCGGGGTCATATGAAATTCCAACGCATTACCATGAATCCCGACCAAATGGACGGGCTGCCCTGTATTCGTGGCCTGCGGATTCCGGTTGCGACGGTCATCGATATGGTCGCCGCTGGTCTGACACCGCACGACATCCTCGATGCCTATCCCGACCTGGAGGCCGCAGATATTCAGGAAGCACTGCAATTCGCCGCCGCTGCGGTGCGCGAACGCCAACTGCCACTCGTTAGTTGAACATGCGTTTCCTCATTGACAATGCTCTTTCACCTCTGGTTGCAGCAGGATTGCAAGCGGCAGGGCATGATGCTGTCCATGTCCGCGAATACGATTTGCAGGCCGCCGATGACGAGGCGATTTTCGAGCGTGCTCAGGACGAAGATCGCATTCTCATATCCGCAGATACGGATTTTGGCCGCATTCTTGCGTTCCGCTCCACTTCGAAACCATCCGTGATTCTGTTTCGATGGCCCAAGCTCAGACAGCCATCTGAGCAGGTCAAGATCATCCTCATTAACCTCGCGACTGTTGCCAATCACCTTGATTCGGGCAGCATGGTCGTCATCGAAGAAACTCGGATTCGCGTGCGAAAGCTGCCGATTGGCAGTGAGTAATCTTCCTATCCATGACATCTGGACAGCCTGCGACGCTGATTTCCCTAATCCAAACGTGCGGAACATTCGAGCACGCCAACTCGTCTGTGGGTTAATGGTTGGATGAGCGTCGGGAAACGCGAATGCCGAAAACGCAAATCTGCCGTACAATGATCTAGTAGTGGTGTCATGATACATAAGGATGGACCATGCCGCGTAAAAGCATCCTGGCTGTGATCCTGCTGGCGCTCTTCTGCTGGCCGCTTTTCGTCCTCGCACAAAGTGAGGGTATCGCGGTCGCGGTCGGCGATACAATCAGCGGTGAACTGACGACCGACAACCTCTCCGATTTGTATGTCTTGCAGGGGCGCGCGGGCGACATCGTGGATGTCACGCTAACCTCAACGGACTTCGATACGTTCCTGACGCTAAGTGGACCTGGCGGCGATATCCTGCTGACCGACGATGACAGCGGCGGCGATGGCAACGCGCGCATCGTCGAATTTACGCTGCCCGCCGACGGTGAATACAGCATCCGCGTGGACAGCTACAACCTGATCTCGACGGGTGCATATACGCTGGTCGTGGCTGGCACCTTCGGGGCGGAAGCCACCGCCGAGCCAACCGCCACGCCGGACGCAACCCTGCCGCCGCTTGATCCCTCCGGCGTGCTGGCTTACGGCCAATCGGTCGAGGGCAGCATCGACGCGGCGACGGGCACGGCCTCGTTCACCTTCGAGGGCACAGCGGGCGATGTGGTCACGATTGACCTGCTCTCGCCGGACTTCGACGCCTATCTGGTGCTGCAAGGGCCGGATGGCGCGGAACTGGCCGCTGACGACGACAGCGCGGGCAACCTCAACGCGCGCATCGATGCCTTCCCACTACCAAGTGACGGCATCTACACGCTGGTCGCTTCCAGCTACGGCGGCAGCGCCCAGGGTGCATTCACCCTCACGCTGAACAGCGGCGACGCGGTAGTAGTCGAACCAACACAGGAAGTGACTACCACGCCCGAACCAGGGCAGACCGAAGGTGCAATCACGGGTGTGCTGAGCAATGACCGCCTGAGCGCAGTTTATACCTTCCAGGGCGCCGCAGGCGATGTCGTCACCTTCACGCTGAACAGCGATGAATTCGACACCTACCTGGAACTGGATAACAGCGCAGGTCGCGAACTGATCAGCGATGATGACAGCGGCGACGGCTTCAACGCGCAGATCGCCAACTATACCCTGCCGGAAGATGGCAGCTATACGCTGACGGCCACCAGCAACAACCGTCTGGGGACGGGCAGCTTCACACTGGAATTCAGCGGCGCGGCCTTGAACGTCGAACCCGTCCAGGTGCCCACCGTCGAACCGACCGCCAGCCCAACGGCGATTGCCTCGCAGGGCGGCGATATTGCGCTCAATCAAAATGTTGCGGGTTCGCTGGACGCCGGCGACGCGACAAACACGTACACCTTCACCGTTAGCGATGCGGCAGCGGTGACGATTGATGTGACATCCGATGACTTCGACCCCTTCGTGGTGCTGCAAGGCGCTGACGGGAGCGAACTCGCCAGCGATGACGACAGCGCGGGCAACCTCAACGCGCGCATCGCGGACTTCTCGCTGCCGGGCGCGGGCACCTACTCGGTGGTCGTCAGCAGTTCTGGTGGCACGGGGCTGGGCGGCAGCTTCACCCTACTCGTCAGCACGGGCGCAGGTGTCGTCGAGCCGACTGCAACGCCTGACGTTGTGGTTGAGCCGGGCGGCAGCATCAACTTCGGAGATGTTGTCACGGGCGCACTGGCAGGCGAGAGCACAAGTTACACCTTTGAAGGCAGCGCTGGCGACGCCGTGAGCATCACCGCCGAGTCGGAAGACTTCGACGCTTTCCTGACCCTGAGCGATGCTGCTGGCAATACGCTGACCACCGATGACGACAGCGGCGGCAATCTCAACGCGCGCATCGAAAACTTCATCCTGCCCGCTGACGGCACATACACCATCAACGTCAGCAGCTTCTCAGTGGGTGCGAGCGGCAGCTTTACGCTCTCGCTGGCGAGCGGCAGCACGACGGTTGAGCCAACCCCGCTGCCGGGCGGCAGTGACATCGCACTGGGTGACAGTGTGAGCGGCGAATTGAGCGGTGGCACCGAAACTGTACGTTACACCTTCCAGGGCGAAGTCGGTCAGACAGTGACAATCACCCTCACCTCCGAGGACTTTGATACGTTCGTGCGTCTGGAAGACCCGGATGGTTTTGAACTGATCAGCGACGATGATGGCGCTGGCAGCCTCGACTCGCGCATAACGGCCTACGCGCTGCCAGCAAACGGCCTGTACACCATCGTGGTTGAAAGCTATGACGGTGCAGGGGGCAGTTTCGTGCTGACATTAGCGGCGGCGCAGTTGGAAAGCATTGCGCTGGGCGATACGATCAGTGGAACAGTCGAAAGCGGCGAGTTCGACCTGTACACCTTCAGCGGTGAAGCGGGTGATGCCATCACCATCAGCATGACCTCGGCAGATTTCGATACGTATCTCTCGCTCTCACTGGCGGGCGACAGTTTCCCGCTGATCGAGAATGACGACAGCAGCGGCACCGACTCGCTGATCGGCCCGTATACCCTGCCGGAGACGGGCGATTACACCATCACCGCGCGCGCCTACGACACTGAGGCAGCCGGCAGTTACGTTCTCGCCCTGACCAAAGCGGAACTGATCAGCATCGAATATGGCACGACCACCGAAGCGCAGTTCTCGGCGGATCAGTCGAGCCTCTTCTATACCTTCGAAGCGGCAGCGGGCGACTTGATCAATGTCACCGTCGATGGATCGCTCGATACATCCATCACCCTGAATGGGCCGGATGGCTTCAACGTCGCCTCGGACAGCGACGGCGGCGCGGGCTATAACCCGGAACTCTTCCATCAACTGCTGAACCAGGGTGGCACATACACGCTGGTACTGCAAAGCGCGATCCCTGGCACGGCAGGCACAGTCTCGCTGACGCTGGAACGCACTGCCGCCCCTTCACTGGATGATGGGGCGCAGGAAATCCAGTTGACCGACACCCAGTATGAAGCCGTCCTCAGCTTTCAAGGCCAGGCCGGGCAAACGGTGCGCCTGACCGTCGAGGTCGTCTCTGCCCCGGCGCAGGGATCACCGTATGTGACCGTTTCGCAGGGTGACACCGATCTGACGTTTGGTTACATGAGCAACGTCAGCGAACTGATTTTCGAGTTCGTTGTGCCGAGCGATGGGACGGTGAACGTGCAGATCAGCGACTATGACTTTAACAACGTCGCCCTGCGCGTGTCATTGGAACGCGGCGGCTTCGGCTAAAGCAGCGCGTCTGAACTGAAGGCAGCTTGTAAGAGCGGGTTGGCGCACGGTGCGCTGACCCGCTTTTTTGTGCGGTATCTCTACGGCTGCCCTACGCCTCCCTGCAACAAATTGACTCTGACACAGTGGTAGAGTTTAGCCTGAGCATTGCCTGACGCACGCAGTCAACCGAGGTTACTGGTGATTGGAGGTCGATGATGAAGGCTGTGCTATTGGGGGTCATGCTGCTGCTCACGGGGTGCTCGCTCAACACAACGGGCGGCACAGCCACGCAAGAGGCGGCACCTGCACAGGTTGTCCTCGTGTCTACTTCCACTGCGGAGAGCACCGCGCTGCCTAATCCGACAGCACTTCCAGGCGTTGTGGCACAGTCCAACGTGGCTGGGCAGGCACAACCGAGTTCTCCGACCGCCCAACCCTGTACACCGCGCCGTGATTGGTCATACAGCTACATCGTGCAGCGCGGGGATACCCTGTTCTCGATTGCCCGTGCGAGCAGCACGACCGTCGATGCGCTGGTGCTGGGTAACTGCCTGGCTGACCCGGACACCATCAGCGCCGGACAAGTGCTCATCCTGCCCGCGCAGCCCACTTTCATCGTCACGTCGCTGAACCCACCTTTGCCAACTGCCCTATCCGTGCCGCAAAGCCCGGCGGGCGCGCTGGATGTCAGCCCGGCGACGCTGCAAGGCCCATCGCACTATGTCGTTGCACCGAACACAGCGTTCACGATCCGCTGGACGGGATACGGCCCTAATCCGTCCATACCCTCGCAGATTGAATTCACCTACCTCGTGCCAGAGTCGACATTTCCGAATTCGATTGGCATTGATACGGCGCTGGCCGATGGCGCAAGTGTCATGTGGACGCTGCCTGCTGGGTCGGATGTGATCGTCACGGCCTCGGCACGCCTGGCAGGTGAACTGCATCAGGTGTTCTTTTCGCCGGATATTCGCATCACCACAGGATGAACACGCATCAGGGGCACAGCGAAATCTGTACCCCTGACTTTCGATCACCAATTCTGAATGTACGCGATCAGATTGTTTGCCGTCTCAGTGGCTGACGCCGTTTGCCAATGGCTGTGCTTCGACGAACTGTTCGGCCTCGGTCGAGTTCTTCAGCGCGACGGTGGCCGACGTACCGCCCGTGATCGCATTTTGCAGCGCGTCGAAGTAGCCCGTACCGACGAACGCCTGATGCTTGACGGCGCGGTAGCCGTGCAGTCGTTCGGACTCAAATTCGGCGTCCTGAAGTTCGGCATAGGCGCTCATGCCCAGGTCTTTGTATTTACGCGCCAGCTCAAACATGCCGAAGTTCAACTGGTGGAAACCCGCCAGTGTGATGAACTGGAACTTGTAGCCCATCGCGCCGAGTTCGCGCTGGAACTTGGCAATCGTCGTCGCGTCCAGGTTGCGTGACCAGTTGAAAGACGGCGAGCAGTTGTAGAACAGCAGCTTATCCGGGTACTCGCGGCGAATACCTTCCGCGAACTGGCGCGCTTCTTCCAGGTCAGGATGCGAGGTTTCGCACCAGATCATATCGGCATAGGGCGCATAGGCCAGACCGCGCGCGATGGCCGATTCGACGCCGCCGCGCACATAGTAGAAGCCTTCCGGCGATCGCTCGCCCGTGACGAAGGCTTCGTCGCGCGGGTCGATGGTGTTCGCCAGCAGGTTCGCGGACTCAGCATCGGTGCGCGCGATGATCATCGTTGGCACATCCATCACATCCGCTGCCAGCCGTGCCGCCACTAACTTGCGGATAAATTCCGAGGTCGGCGCGAGTACCTTGCCGCCCAAATGACCGCATTTCTTGGCAGAAGCGAGTTGGTCTTCGTAGTGGATGCCCGCCGCGCCTGCTTCGATGAACGCTTTGGTCAGCTCATAGGCGTTGAGGATGCCGCCAAAACCCGCCTCACCGTCGGCAATAAGCGGCACCATCCAGTACGGCCCCTTCTTGCCTTCCATTGTCTGAATCTGGTCGGCGCGCAGCAGCGCATTATTGATACGCTTGACCAGGTTTGGTCCGCTGTCCACTGGATAGAGCGACTGATCGGGATAGGTTTGCAGCGCGCTATTGGCGTCGCCCGCAATCTGCCAACCACTGACGTAGATCGCCTTCAGCCCGGCGGCGACCATCTGCACGGCCTGCGTACCTGTCATCGCGCCCAGCGCGTTGATGTAGGGTTCGCGATTGAGCAAGTCCCAGAGCTGCTCCGCCCCCAGGCGTGCCAGCGAATACTCGATGTGTACCGAGCCGCGCAGCCGCACGACCTCATCCGCCGTGTACTCGCGGGTGATGCCCTTCCAGCGTGGGCGGGTGTTCCATTCCATCGTGATATTTTCGGCGTTTCTCATTCGTTCTTGCTCCTCTAAAGCTCAGTCGAGATGCTCATAGGCCGGCAGGGTCAGGAAATCGACCATCGGCTCCTGTTTTGACATGTCCTTAAAAATCTGCGTCGCCAGAGGGAAGTGTCCGCCCTCGTAGCGCGCCACGCCAATTTCGTCACGGATGGCGCGCAGTTCTTCCTCAACGAACTGGTCGTAGAGTTCCGGCGTGAACGGGCGGCCATCGGAAAGCGCCGCGCGGTGATGCAGCCACTGCCAGATCTGCGCGCGGGAGATTTCGGCGGTCGCCGCGTCTTCCATCAGCGCATACAGCGGAACACAGCCGTTGCCACCCAACCAGGCCTCGACGTACTGGATGCCGACCTTGATGTTCCAGCGCACGCCTTGTTCGGTGATCGCACCGGGCGGGGCGACCAGCAGATCAGCCGCGCTAACCTGCACATCATCACGCTGGCGGTCGATCTGGTTAGGCTGCGGCATCACCTCATCGAAGATCTCCAATGCGATGGGTACAAGGCCAGGGTGCGCCACCCAGGTGCCATCGTGACCATCGTTGGCCTCGCGCAGCTTGTCCGCGCGCACCTTGTCCAAAGCGGTCTGGTTGGCCTGTGGGTCGTTCTTGATCGGAATCTGTGCCGCCATGCCGCCCATCGCGTGTGCCCCGCGCTTGTGGCAGTTGCGAATGACCGTCAGTGCATAGGCGCGCATCATCGGCACGGTCATCGTGACCTGGGCGCGGTCGGGCAGCAGGAAATCGGCGTGATTGCGGAACTTCTTGATGAACGAGAAGATGTAGTCCCAGCGTCCGCAGTTCAGCCCGGCGGAATGCTCGCGCAGTTCGTAGAGGATTTCCTCGGTCTCGAAGGCCGCCAGGATCGTTTCGATCAGCACGGTGGCCTTGATCGTGCC
>JAEUQX010000351.1 GCA_016788625.1 Anaerolineae bacterium | reverse complement strand
AACATCATGCGGTAGAAGGCATTATTGCGCATGATCGCCACACCCTTGAAAAGTGAACTGAGGTGCGTTCGTGCTTCATTGGGGTTTGGTTGGCGCGCTTTCATGTGCAGGATACCGCTGAGGACGAAACCGACCACGTTGCCAGCAGGGAGGATTTCCGAGATCAGATCGATCAGCTCCTCACGGCGTTCTACAGATATGTGCGAAGGCACTTCTGTATGAATGGATGTGCTAGTAATCAGCTTGCGCAGGCTTGTTGCAGTAAGCTGTGTAGCCTGAGCGACGGCTTCGCGATCCTGATTCAATTGCAGGGGTACCTGATCGTTCATGGCTTAAGGTTATCCTCCACGTAATGTAATTTTAACCAAAAGATTACACTCTGCCATAATCGAAAGGTCTCGATAAGGGTACTTATTCGATGGTGAGTTTTGAAAAGAAGCTGGTTGCGGGGGTGCGTGAGAAGGTATAGGGGCAAGGTCGTCAATACCTTGCCCCAAACCATGAGTAAATGTTCACTAAAGACCGGACGTGCGAGCGTCCTGCTCAGTCCAGCCACGATCTTCGGATGCTGCCAGTCCTACACGTGCGGGCTGCTCAAAAATCGCGTAGAGCAGCAGTGCCAGCACTGCGATTGCCAGACTTGTTAGCGCAACGGGAATGCCGAACTCCAATGGCCCGACAATAATGCTGCCGACCAGAGCAGCGGGCAGGATAGCAAGATATGCACCCACCCCGATGTGATGGAACAAGCCTGCCAGAAGTCCGCCATGAACTGCATCTTTCTTGCGCGATTGCCGTGCGACCGGGAAGGATGCCAGCACCGCGAAGACCACTGTAATCAGGAGAACGACCTGCGCGCGATCCATTAAATGCGCTCCCGTCTAGAACAATGTATAGATGAAGGGCTGCGTAGCGGGATTACTGCCCAGGATGATCAGGATAGCGAAGAGAATCAAGGTGACAATCATCGGGATGAGCCAGTAAAGTTTACGTTTCCACAGGAACTGCAACAATTCGCCGACAATACCCATGCGAACGATCAAATCGCGCATTGCAGCACTACTCCTTACTTCTGCTTCTGGACAAGGAAGGTGTTTAACACCAACATGTCAATATCACTGTTTTGATAGGTGTTCCAGGCATCGCGCGGCGATGTGACAATCGGCTCGCCACGGAGGTTAAAGGATGTGTTCAGGACGACTGGCACCCCCGTCAACTGGCCAAAACGCTCGATCACACCGTAATAGCGCGGGTTCGTTTCGCGCTCAATGGTCTGCAAACGGCCAGTGCCTTCGTGGCAAACAGCCTGAATCTTGTCCTGTTTGTCAGACTTAATGGGGCTAACCATGAGCATGTATCGCGGCGCTTCGTGTTCTTCGACTGCCGGATAATCGAAGTACTCAGCAGCGCGGTCTCGGAGGATGACAGGTGCGAAGGGACGGAAAGGCTCGCGGAACTTGATCTTGGTATTGACGACTTCTTTCATGTCATCAGTACGCGGGTCAGCCAGAATGCTGCGGTTGCCCAACGCGCGCGGCCCCCACTCAAAACGCCCCTGGAAGAAGCCAATCACCTTCTTGCGGGTCAATGACTCTGCTACAACATCGAGCAGTTTATCTTCGTTATCGCTGAAATCCTGAAAGCTCACGCCCTTGCTTTCCAGGAAACTCTTGCACTGCGCATCAGAATAACCTTCGCCCCAGTAAGCGTGCGGCATCACCCAGTTGCGCGGTTTGCCGAGCGCAATGTGATAGGCCCACAACGCCGCACCAAGCGAACCACCATCATCGCCTGCTGCGGGCTGTATATATATCTCGTCAAAAGGCGTTTCATTCAGGATGCGGTAGTTGGCTTTGGTATTGAGCGCTACCCCCCCGGCCATGACCAATTTGGACTGTCCTGTCTTCTTGTGCAGGTAAGTCGCAATCTTGATCAGGGCATCCTCAGTAACGCGCTGAATGCTGGCGGCGATGTCTGCGAAGCGTTGGTTTTCGTCCATCGCTGTTTTTTCGGCAGCGCGTTCCGGGTTGGTTTTCATGGTGAAGAAATCACCTTCACCGGGGCGAGGCGCACCGAACAGATCTATAAAGCGCTGGTTGAAACTGGCTTTATTTGACTCGTGATAGCTGAAGTAGTCCATGTTGAGATGGAAACTGCCATCGGCACTACTTTGTTCGAAGAGCTTTTGCACCTTGTCGATGTAGCGGGGTTCGCCGTAAGGCGCCATACCCATGACTTTGTACTCGCCATTGTTGACGCGAAAGCCAAGATAGGCCGTAAACGCCGAGTAGAGCAGGCCGAGCGAGTGCGGAAAACGCTGTTCCTGGAAAAGCTGAATCTCGTTCTTTCCTTGAGTATCGCCTTCCCAAACGCTGGTAGCTTGCCCAAGGGTGGTCGTCGTCCATTCGCCTACGCCATCTACGGTTAAGACAGCAGCTTCCTTGAAAGGACTGGCAAAGAAGGCGCTGGCGGCATGGCTCATGTGGTGGTCGCAGAACAGCACGCGGTCATAGCGCACACCCACTTCGCGCTGGATGATGTTCTTAATCCACAGCTTCTCTTTGAGCCAAGTGACCATCGCATCACGCCAGACATCGGCGGAACGAGGGAAGGTGTTCAGCGTTGTCAGAACGATACGCTCAAATTTCACCAGCGGCTTCTCATAGAAGACTGCGTACTCCAGGTCTTCACCCTTAATGCCCGCCTCGCGCAGACAATAGTCAACAGCTTGCTTTGGGAAGGTATTGTCGTGTTTCTTACGGGAGAAACGTTCTTCCATCGCTGCGGCGACGAGCTGTCCATCCTTGATGAGCGCTACGGCTGAATCATGATAGAAACAGGAAATTCCCAGTATGTACATGTGGGCGTTACCCTTGCTTCCTGGCGGATTCGAGATCGGTGGGGAGTGGAGAACGTTCCAGCCAGGTAACGGACTTTACGTGCCGCTCCAGAGGGTCGCTGGTCAGTCGGGAAATCAAGCCGAATGGCATTAGGATAGTGTAATAAAAGATTGTGACAATCGCCTGCGCTTCAACATCACCGACAATCGCTGCGATGATCTTCAGACGATCCCACAATAGTAATCGTATATCACGCAATGCTGCCTCACTCAACAATACTCTGGCACGATTGAACCAGCGGGCAATGTTATCATAGAACTCTGATGACTTCCAGAAGTGTTGAGGTTGTCGAAGTGCGGTGGTGACCGCTACAATAGAACGACTTCGGATTGACACAGGATGAACGAACATGGATTTGAAGCAACTTCTTCGCAACAAACGTGATGCCAAAGCCATTCCACACCTAGAGCAATATGCACCTGTCTGGATTGTCGATGAAGTTATTCTGCTTGAAGACGAGGCGATTCAGTTCAGCGCCATTTTTCAGCATCCACAGTATGGTTGGGTGAATCGGCGCTATCGCTATGATGGGTTCAACAACGTCCTGTATCACAAGGGGCAGTTGGCAACATCAGAAGCGGCGGTGCTGGACATTCAGGAACAGGATCCCTATATTGCCGCCACGATCAGCAATGTTCCCAACGCCTATGGCGGGTAGGGGCGCGTGACAGCGGTATCCAGATTGCTCTGCCCGCTAATTATGCCGTCGAAAACTGCAAGCAATTGATCGGTTATGGCTGACCACGTGTAGTTTTTTGCACGTTCGGCGGCGGCAATACGCATATAACTGAACTCGTCAGGGGCGCTCAGCAGATGACACAAGCGTTGCGCGAGGAATTCCGGTTCGCGAACTGGAATGAGGAACCCGCTTTCGCCATCGCTGACTAAGAACGCCAGCCCGCCCACTTGCGATGCAATGACAGGTGCGCCAGAAGCCATTGCTTCCAGCGCCACCATCCCGAAGGATTCGTAGTCAGAGGGCATGATCACAGCGAGTGCTGCTGCGTAGTACAGATGCAGTTGTTCCTGATTCTTCGCTCCGATGAAGCGTACTGATTGCGTCAGGCCAAGCTGCTGTGTGAGCGCCTGCAACCTTTGCAATTCTGCATCGTCAGTATTGGTTGGGTCGCCGCCAATGACGGTAAAGATTGTCTGCTCAAGCAGATTGGGTGTGGTTTGCTGGACTACTTTCAGGGCATGAAGAATGTTATCAACTGCCTTGAGCGGCTCGATGCGCCCAACAAATAGCAGCAATTTTGTATTGAGTGGGATGTCTAGTTTTTCTTTGGCAGCCTCCATTGGGATTGGATAGAAACGCGCTGCGTTCACACCAGGCGGGATAATGGCGATCTTGCGCCGATCCGCGCGGTACAACCATAACAACTGCGAGTGTTCGGCGGGTGTCGCGGCGATGATGCGGTCGGCGGATTTGATGATTTGCGACTCAGATGCTATTCGGAGATCCGGTTCCCGGGGCGGCATATAACCTGGAATAATGCGGTTCTTCATATGGCCTAGTGTGTGAAACATCTGGACATACGGAATTCGCCATGTCGAACTGAGCTGCTCCGCCACCAGACCGCTAAGCCAATAGTGGCTGTAGATCAGTTGGTAACGATGCTGGGATGTCGACTTAATCCATGAAGTGAAGCTGCCCAGATATGGATAGACCGCATCTGGGCCAATTACCTGCGGCGGGCCAGCAGGCACGTGAATGACGCTGACATTGTTCCCGAGAGAGTGATCTATGTCTGGCAGCTCTGGGTCCGAGCGACGGGTATAAATATCCACCTGGATTCCGCGCGTACCCAGTTCCTGTGCCAATTCCTTGATATACACATTCATCCCGCCCGTTTTTTCGCCGCCCAGCCGAGCCAGTGGACTGGTGTGCACAGACAGCATTGCCAGATGCGTTAGTGGCATGACACACCTCGTTATCCAGCAGATTTGCGCGCAATAAGCATGAACACGCGCGTATCCTGCCCTCCCATACGATACTTGTAGTTTTCATCCCCGCGCAGGAAATCGAAAACTTTCTGACCTTCCTGAATAGCATGTTGAATGTTATATGCCAGCAAGACTATTCCAGGACTGAGATGACCGTATTGATTTGGCAGCAAGCCGGAATTGTAAACCAGTACATGTCCGTCATAGGTAAAGTTGATATAGGCAGCTGCGGCTTCCCCATTGATGGTCAAAAAGCTCATCTGAAGCCAGCCTCGTTCGAAAGCAATCGGGACAATGCTCTTGAAAAAGGCGATGTTCTGCGGGTCTTGAAGAAATCCGGCTTTCTCGGCCTGGCTGGACGCCATCAGGTGCAGAAAACGCTCGATTTCCTGGTTGAGATCGTGATTCTGATCGACGATGTACCAGGCGACTTTCTCATCCGCTCCTTCCGCACGGCGGATCTTGCGGCGCAATTCATGACGCTGCTTTTTATCCAGCGCTTCGAGATATGCTTCCCATTCGGACGGCAAAGCAATAACGGGACATACTTCCTGCTGCTTGATTGTTACCTCGAAGTGCTGCGCACGCAGGTGATCCGGAAATTGCTGCAGGGCAGGGGAGTATTCTGGTAGATTACATAAGTCGATCAGGTCGAACTGCTGACCGTGCTGTGCAGCAAAGGTGGCAAACTCAGCAAGCACAGGTGTTATTTGTGTCGCATCGACAATGATGTCCAGGTAGTCTGTCACCTCAACGCAACCGATACTGCGGACGACACGTCCATGCTGCGGATTTGATTCAATGAACCAAGGGGCAATGCCGATCAGGCGGTTATTCTCGTCACGGCAGGTGATGACCCATAGTTCGCCCGGTTGGTAGGCCTGCCACCATGTAGACTGCCATTCCCATGTGCTGAAGATGCGATTCGTGATGCTACGCTCAACCAAGTCATTCCACTCTGGCTGGAGTTCTTCAAAAAGCGCGAATTGGTTGTAAGCAGTCAGCTTCACAGGGTTTTTCCTTACGTAAGAAAGCAAGAGCACAATTGATAGCATTGCATTATAGCTGGGCGATAAGCTCAGTCTCAATAGCCCTAGATTAGACGCACAATAAGAACCGCCCGTTACGTCGGGCGGTTCGATTTTGCTCAGATTTACAGACGAGACAGCTTACTTGGCTTTGGCCGCTTCCGCTGTCTTGTGTTCGTAGGACAGTGAAAGTTTGGTGTCTACATCGAACAAGTGCATGTTTTCCATGTTGAAAACGACACCCATGCGATGGCCGACACGGGCGCGGGTACGCGGATCCATGCGCGAAATGAAGTTCGTGCCTTTGTCTTCCAGATAGACGACCATTTCGTTGCCCATCTGCTCAACCACATCGACATTGGCTTCCACAATAGCCGGGATGATTCCGGGTGGCTGGTAGTCTGCGTCGTGGATATCTTCCGGACGAATGCCGAAGACCACTTTGCGATTGAGGTGGTCGCTGAAGATTTGAGCCTCGTTCGCCGGGACATTCACGCGGAAGGTGCCAGTATCCACGTAGGTGGTACCGCCATCCTGCTTGAGAGTCGCATCGAAGAAGTTCATCGAGGGGCTGCCAATAAAGCCCGCGACGAAGAGGTTACGGGGATTGTGATAGAGGTTATAGGGCGAATCGATTTGCTGCAGCTCGCCCGCACTAAGGACGCAGATGCGCGTACCCATTGTCATGGCTTCCACCTGATCATGGGTCACGTAGATGAACGTCGTGCCCAGTCGCTGGTGCAGCTTGCTGATGAACGAGCGCGCTTCGACGCGGAGCTTGGCGTCCAGATTGGAGAGCGGCTCATCCATGAGGAAGACGGCGGGTTCGCGAACAATGGCACGACCGACCGCCACGCGCTGGCGCTGACCGCCGGAGAGCTGGCGGGGGCGTCGATCCAGCAACTGCTCGATACCCAGGCTTTTGGCCGCCTCATGGACGCGCTGGTCGATGATGTGCTTGGGTGTCTTACGCAGGCGCAAGCCGAACGCCATGTTCTCGTAAACGGTCATGTGGGGGTAAAGTGCATAGCTCTGGAAAACCATCGCCACATCGCGATCCTTCGGGGCGACATTGTTGACAACACGGTCACCGATCAGGATCTCGCCGTCGCTAATTTCTTCCAGGCCAGCCAACATGCGGAGGCTTGTGGACTTGCCGCAACCCGACGGGCCGACGAATACCAGGAATTCTTTGTCGGCAATCTGGATGTGCAGGTCATTAACCGCCGTCATGTCATTCGAGTAGCGCTTATAGACATGGTTAAAAGTTACGCTTGCCACTGGCTCTCCTCCATATGGACGATAGATGATATGTAAGAAAACGTAATCGGACTAAATTTGTGGAAACTGCACAAAGATTTTGCTTTGCCGCGAATTTCCAATTTGGTGAGATTATAATCTTGTCAACGCAATTTGCCAACTTTTCTCATCTACCAATTTCAAGTTCATAGAACCAACGGAATCGCTGGATGTGCTGCCCTTGTGTAAGATTGTCGTGCGCGACTCTCACGCACCATGCGAAGGTAAAAGATGACACAACAGGTTAATGCAGAAATCGTCGCTATCGGCACCGAAATCCTGTTAGGCGAAATCACGGACACAAATTCGGTTCACATTGCGCGGGTACTCCGCGACATGGGAATCAATCTGTTCTTCATGACATCCGTTGGTGATAACGAGCAGCGCATCGCCGATGCCATTCGCATCGCTATGTCGCGTGCGGATGTGGTCATCACCTGTGGTGGCCTAGGGCCAACGGTAGACGACATGACGAGACAGGCAGTGGCGCTCGCGACCGAACGCGGTCTGACCTTTCATCAAACCCTGCTTGACAAGATTGCTGAACGCTTCGCCAGTTTTAAGGTGCAGATGACCGAGAATAACAAACGACAGGCTTATCTGCCAGATAATGCTATCCTGGTCGAAAACCCGGTTGGCACTGCGCCTTCGTTTATCGTTGAATACCAGGGGCGCTCGGTAATCAGCTTGCCAGGCGTACCGCGCGAGATGAAGTTTCTGCTTAGCGAACAGATCGTTCCGTACCTGCGAACACGTTTCGATCTGGCGAATGAAATCATTAAGGCCAAGGTGCTGAAGACGGCGGGAATTGGCGAAAGTATGCTTGATGCCCAGATCGGAGAGGACTTGTTACAAGGGAGTAACCCGACAATTGGCTTAGCAGCACACGCCGGACAAGTCGATATTCGTATCACGGCCAAAGCCGCCAACGAACAAACCGCTGATGCGATGATCGATGTAGTTGAAAAGCGGGTTCGCGAACGTGTTGGTAAGTATATTTTCGGCAGCGACGATGATCGAATTGAAGATGTTCTGGCGGCGCTGCTCATCGCAAACAATGGTACTGTCGCCATTAGCGAGACGGGTATCGGTGAACCGATCAGCCAGCGTGTCTTAAAAGCGAATGGCGCTACCGGGTTACTGCAGCGATCTGAGGTGTATCAGCACCCGGATGACTTACGCGGCAGTCTGGAACTTGCGCCGAATACAAGTATCCGCGATGTTGCAGAATGCGCCGCGAAAAGGCTTTGTGAGCAGGTCAATGCGACGGCAGCTATTGCCGTAGTGAGCTATCCCGATCAAAGCGCTGACCATGCGGACAGTGACGCAGGCAGCGCCATTGCGGTATTTACACCAGGTGCCACGCGCTCGCGGGTATATGGGTTTGGCGGACAGTCAGACGTGGCATCGACATGGGTCTCGACATGGAGTTTATCCATGCTGTGGCAAATATTGCGCGACAAATGGGAACAAACGTGAATATCGGCATCACAGAAAAGCTATTCGCAGTTGGACTCATACAATACGGACGGTTTCAGGTCGCGAATCGCCAGGTGCCATTCCGACTTTTGCTTGATTATCTCCCAGCTCACCCGGAGATGCTTGGGCAACTTGCACAAGCCGTTCTTGCGTACATACCGCAGCAGGTAGATCGCATACTGGTTGGACAGGAGTCTTTGCCGTTGGGAGTGATGCTCTGCGTCAACAGTGGCAAACCGCTGATCTATAGTCGCGGGCAAGGGGAAGACGCAGCCTTTGACCTTGTTGGAGCCTACAATTCCGGTCATCGGGCAGTGTTGGTTACTACTGTCCTGGATGAATATGACGATATTGCGGCTCTAGTCGCGCGCGCAGGCCGAGTCGGGCTCGTTGTGGAGCATTTGGTTGCGCTGATCAGCGTGCGACAACCACAAGTCCATCCAGATTTGACTCTCGTCACAGTCCTGCAATTTGGCGATATCACTCGACAATTGGGGAAGGCTGGACGGATTCCGGACGCACATGTTCGGACAACGCTGGATTGGCTGGCGGCGAGTCGCTGAAGGTCTATTCGTCTTCCAGGCTGAGCAGCGCCATGAAGGCTTCCTGTGGCACTTCCACCTGGCCGACCATCTTCATACGTTTCTTGCCTTTTTTCTGCTTTTCCAGCAGCTTTTTCTTACGGCTGATGTCACCACCATAGCATTTTGCCAGTACGTCCTTACGAATAGCACTGACGTTGGCGCGCGAAATGACTCGCTTACCCACCGCAGCCTGAATTGGAACGACGAACATCTGACGCGGAATGAGTTCCTTGAGCTTGGTGACCAGCTTTTGCCCTTTGTGGAAGGCGTCGTCGCGGTGGACAATCATAGCCAGGGCATCCACCGGGTCATTATTGACCAGAATGTCCATTTTCACGAGATCACCCGCGCGATACTCATCGAACTGGTAATCCATGCTGGCATAGCCTTTGGTTACGCTCTTCAGGCGGTCGAAAAAGTCGACGATAACCTCGGCTAAAGGTATGTTGTAGTGCAGCATGACGCGCGTCGGATCGAGATACTCGGTGGTCACATAGGTGCCACGCTTCTTGATCACCAGATCCATAATCGGCCCGATGAACTCCTGCGGTGTGTAAATCTGGATCTTCATCCAGGGTTCGCGCACTTCGCGGATACTGTTTTCTTCAGGTAGCTGCGCCGGACTATCAATCGTGATGGTTTCGCCGGAAGTGAGAACGACTTCATAGGCAACACTGGGCGCAGTGGCGAGAATATCAAGATCATACTCACGTTCGAGGCGTTCCTGAATGATCTCCATATGGAATAAGCCGAGGAAACCAACACGAAAACCGAAGTTAAGCGCCTGCGATGTCTCTGGTTCGTACACGAGCGAAGCATCGTTGAGCTGAAGCTTTTCCAGTGCGTCTCGCAAGTCGGCATAGTCATCATTATCGGTGGGGTAGAAACCGGCAAAGACCATCGGTTTGACTTTGGAATAACCAGGTAGCGGTTCCTCAGCGCCGTTCGTCGCGGTGGTCACGGTATCACCAACACGGCATTCGCTGACGGTCTTGAAACCCGTCGCAATGTAACCTACTTCGCCTACCTCGATTGCATCGACGGGCTGCATAGTCGGGCTGAAGACACCAATCTCGACTGGCTCGAACTTCGCACCCGTCGCCATCAGACGCATGATGCTGCGCTTATCGACACGACCATCCATCACGCGCACATATGCCACCACACCCTTGTAGGAGTCATAGTGCGAGTCAAATACCAACGCACGCAGCGGTGCACTGGCGTTGCCAGTAGGTGGCGGTACGCGCTTGACTATCGCTTCCAGTACATCGGGCACACCGAGGCCCTGCTTTGCCGAGATTGGTATCATCTGGTCAGCGGCAATACCGAGCAGGTCTTCCAATTCCTTCGCAACGTCGGCAGGACGCGCGGCAGGTAAGTCGATCTTGTTGATGATAGGCACCAATTCCAGATCCTGGTCGAGCGCCAGGTAGAGATTCGCCAGCGTTTGCGCCTCAATCCCCTGGCTTGCATCCACGACCAGTACAGCGCCTTCGCAGGCTTGCAGGGCACGGCTGACCTCGTAACTGAAGTCCACATGGCCGGGGGTATCGATCAGATTGATCAGGTAATCCTGGCCGTCTTTAGCCCGATAGTTCATGCGAACAGCGGATGCCTTGATGGTCACGCCGCGTTCACGCTCTAAATCCATACTGTCGAGAAGCTGTTCCTGCATGTTGCGTTCGCTAACCGTGTTGGTCAGTTGGAGCAGGCGATCAGCCAGCGTACTCTTGCCGTGATCAATGTGGGCAATGATTGAGAAATTACGAATATGCGCTTGATCCATTGGGGTTTATTTACCTGTATCACCTGGACAGCAGATGATTATACAGTGTGGTATCAGTCCGGTGTAGGGCTGTACGGAATGACAGAGGCGATCAGCGCTTCGAGATCATTGACGGAGTGGGGGGGATTACCCCACGACAGCCAGGCCAGGAACTCAGTGTTACCCGCTGGGCCTTTTAGCGGCGAGGCGATCAGACCATTGACGCCGAAACCGGATGCAATAGCAAAGGTCAGGACGTCCTGAACCACACGGTAGTGAATCGCCGGGTCCTTGACCACACCTCCTTTGCCAACATCATCGCGCCCGGCCTCGAACTGCGGTTTGATCAATGGGATGATATCTGCCTGAGGCAACAGCCAGTTCTTGATGACGGGAAGTAGCAGCTTGAGCGAGATGAATGAGGCATCCAGTGTGACAAGGCTGACCGGTTCGGCCAATGTTTCCAGATAGCGCGCATTGGTACGCTC